>NZ_CAXUPU020000007.1:0-244334 GCF_964252755.1 Caballeronia sp. LjRoot29
GCGCTTTTAACAGCTCTACCCTAAGTGTCCACAGCGTGCAGTTTCTATTCATGGGTGCCCCAAAAGCACGGTGCTCGCCAGAGCCACGGATGTGTGAACCCCTCCTTCTCGCGAATCCTGACAGTAAAACGCTTCGCCCCGTACGCTCTCGGGCCAGCACTAGCGACTGAACCTGCCCAAGGAGTACCCCGCGCTATCCGCGGAAAACCAACCTCCAATTTGTATGCATGCCGAACCATCTTTTAAACCACCGGGAAATGGATCTGCAGAATGCATAAAGCCTAACCCGGAAAATAACAATGCAAACTGATAGCTAACCCGCGAAGCCCCGCAGCGGCAAATACGCGTGAGGCCGTGCCGGTCCGTGGAACACGGGTGCTTGCCCGAGAGCGTACGGGGCGAAGCGTTTTACTGTCAGGATTCGCGAGAAAGAGGGGTTCAAACATCCTCCGCTCTGGCGAGCACCGTGCTTTTGGGGCACCCATGAAATGGAACTGCACGCTGTGGACACTTAGGGTAGAGAGGTGAAAGCGTTTTCTTTGCTTCGTTTCTTTTTCGCTTTGGAAAAAGAAATGACGTGCCGCCACGCACAGTGGCTAATAGTGATAAAGAAATCAGCCAAGATATAACCTGCGAAGACCTGGAAAGCAGCAACCCGGCATAGACCCTGACCACCACGCCCAAAAACACCACCCTGACCCTGCCCGCTAACGCCAGAACCCAACACCCCAACCTCGACCCATAAAACCCCTTCCGCGAATCCACCGACCTCCAGTGTCACTGGTATGCTGGCGCCCTTGTTCCACCAACAAACCCCCCGACCAAGATGGCAACGCAGGACAAAGCACTCGCACTAAAGAAGATGAAATGGTTCGCCGCCGGCCTTCTCGTCGCGGCGGCCGCACTCTTCGTGCTCGCCAAGAGCCAGCACGACGCCGGCGTCTGGGCGTGGGTCTCGGCTTTCGCCGAAGCCGCCATGGTCGGCGCGCTGGCCGACTGGTTCGCGGTTGTCGCGCTGTTCCGCCACCCGCTCGGGCTGCCGATCCCGCACACGGCTATCCTGCCCGCGAACAAGGCACGCGTGGCCGATAACCTCGCCGAATTCGTCCGCGATAAATTCCTCGGCACCGACGCGCTCGTTGCCCGCGTGAACGCCTTCGATCCGGCCGGCCGCCTCGCGATCTGGCTGGCCGAACCGGCGAACGCGGCATTACTCGGCGCAAAAGCGGTCGCGGCGGCGGCCCAGATGCTCGATTTCGTCGACGATGAACGCGTCAAGACAATGCTCCACGAAGCCCTGCGCCGCCGCGCCAAACAGTTCGACCTGGCGGGCGCGGTAGGCGGATTGCTGTCCACGCTGACGGCGGACCGCCGCCATCAAATGCTGCTCGACGAAGGCCTGCGCGAACTTGCGCAATGGCTAGACCGTGAGGAAGTTCAGGCCATTCTCGCGGCAAAAATCCTCGACGTGGCGGGCGAGGAATATCCGAAGCTGATCGGCATGCTCGGTTTCGTGGGCCTGAGCGCGGAAGATCTCGGCAACAAGTTCGCCGGCGGTCTGGTTCGCGGCGCAAACAAGTGGCTGCACGACATCAGCGAAAACCCGGAACACGAGCGCCGCCAATCTTTCGACCGGACGGTGGAAGCATTCATCGAACGCCTGAAAACGGACCCGGCATTCCGCGCACGCATCGACCAGCACAAGCGCGAATGGCTGGAACGCCCGGAATTGCGCACCTACGTGAACGGCCTGTGGGACGAATTCAAGGACTGGCTGCGCCGCGATCTCGCGCAAGCAGATTCGACGCTGCACAAAAAAGTGACGGGCGCATCGGCATCGTTCGCGGCAGCGCTGGGCAGCGATCCGGCGTTGCGCGAGTCGATCAACGAGCACATGCGCGACGCGCTCAAATCGCTTGCACCGGATCTGCGCGACGGCATTGCCAAGCATATTGCCGCGACCGTGCGCAATTGGGACGACGCCACGCTCGTGCGCGACGTGGAACTGAGCGTCGGCCGCGACTTGCAGTTCATCCGCGTGAACGGCACGCTGGTGGGCGGTGCGGTCGGCCTGATCATTCACGCAGTCTCCATGTTCATGGTTTAAGCTGCGGAATTAGATTGGTGTAGCCGCGGTCAGCTAATTTCCCTCTGGACGAGACCGACTATGACGGACCCGAACGCCGCGTTGATCCAGCGCTTCTACGAAGCCTTCCAGCGTTCCGACGCCGAGGCGATGGCGGCATGCTACGCGCCCGATGTCGAGTTCCGCGATCCGGTGTTCGGCGTGTTGCGGGGCCGCGAAGCGGGAGATATGTGGCGCATGCTGATTTCGCGCGCCGCTGAATTCTCCCTCACTTTCAGCAACATCCAGACTGTCGGCCAGACCGCGACGGCGAACTGGGTCGCGACCTATCGTTTCACGCAGACCGGGCGCAAGGTGATCAACCGCATCAACGCGCGTTTCGCGATCCGCGATGGCCTGATCGTCGAGCATCAGGATAGTTTCGATCTCTGGACCTGGAGCCGTCAGGCGCTCGGACTCAAAGGCTGGCTGCTCGGCTGGTCATCGATCGTGCAAAACAAGATCCGGGCGCAAGCCAGCAAGGGTCTTCGCGCCTACCGGCAGCAGCCCCAAAAATGACACGCCTCGAATGCCCTGCCAGTGAAGGCTGTCTCAACGACGAGTGGCTCGAAGCCGATGCGCTTGGCGGCTTCGCATCCGGCACGGCGGGCACCGAACGGACCCGCAGATATCACGCACTGCTTCTCACCGCCACGCAACCGCCCGCGGGGCGCATGGTGCTGGTGAACGGCGTGGAAGCATGGCTGGAGGACGCCTCCGGGCAGACGCGCGTTCCGCTGTCCATGCAGCGTTATGGCGACGGTTCTGTCTGGCCGGATCCCTCCGAAAGCCTGCTTTCCTTCGATACCGACCCGTGGCCCACGTGGCGCTTCCAGGTCGGCGACAACCATATCCTGACCGCTGAACTGTTCGTCGCGAAGGCAAGTGCGCAGACGGTGATGCGCTGGCGGCTCGACGGCGAGGCATTCACGCTCAAGGTTCGGCCATTGCTTTCCGGCCGCGACTATCACGCGCCGCATCACGAGAACCCGGCGTTCAATTTCAATTACACGGCGACGGGCGATCAGGTCCGATGGCAAGCGTATGGCGACGTGCCGGCGGTGGTCGCGGCATCGAATGGATCGTATGTTCACGCGCCTGACTGGTACCGCAATTTCTGCTATACCGCCGAGCGCGAACGCGGCATGGACTTCAACGAAGACCTCGCTACGCCCGGAATCTTTTCGTTCGATTTATCGCTTGGCGAAGCGGTGCTCGTGTTGAGCGCGAATGAGGGCGCGAAGACCAACGCCGTCGATACCGCGAAGCAGCTCGCTGACATTGAACGAGCCCGCCGTGCAGCTTTTGCAACGCCGCTGCATCGTTCTGCCGATGCCTACATCGTGGCGCGAAACAAGGGCAGTACGATCCTCGCCGGTTTCCCGTGGTTCACGGACTGGGGCCGCGACACCTTCATCGCGATGCGCGGCCTGCTGATCGCATCCGGCCGATACACCGACGCCGAATCCATCTTGCTCGAATGGGCCGGCACGCTCTCTGAAGGCATGCTGCCGAATCGTTTTCCCGACAGCGGCGCGCCGGAATACAACTCGGTGGATGCATCATTGTGGTTTGTGATCGCCGTGCACGACTATCTCGCGACGGGCCACGCTGAACGGGAAGCGCAGGACCGGTTGCAGCAAGCCGTCGATGGCATTCTCGACGGCTACTCACGCGGCACGCGTTTCCAGATCGGCGCCGATCCCGACGATGGCTTGCTGCGAGCCGGCGTTCCCGGCGTGCAACTGACGTGGATGGACGCGAAGGTGGGCGACTGGGTGGTGACGCCGCGCATCGGCAAGCCGGTCGAAGTGCAGGCGCTGTGGATCAACGCGTTGCGCATTGGGTCCGCATGGAATCCGCGCTGGACGGAACCGGCCTCGCGTGCCACGCAGGCTTTTCAGCAACGTTTCACCGATCCGGCTAGCGGTGCGCTCTACGACGTCGTTGACGCCGATCACCAATCCGGCAAGCTCGACCATTCCATCCGTCCGAACCAGCTTTTTGCCGTGGGCGGCTTGCCGTTTGCGGTAATAGAAAATAGCGTCACCGCACGCGCGGTCGTCGATCAATGCGAGCAGCTTTTGCTGACGCCGCTCGGCCTCAGGACCTTGTCGCCGAATGATCCTGCCTATCAGGGCCGCTACACCGGCGCGCCGCTGGAACGCGATGGTGCGTACCATCAGGGCACGGTCTGGCCGTGGCTGATGGGGCCGTTCGTTGCGGCGTGGCTGCGGGTTCACGGCGACGATCAATCAACGAAAGCGGTCGCCCGCGAGCGTTTTGTCAGGCCCCTGCGCGACCATCTGCATGCTGCGGGGCTGGACCATATTTCCGAAGTGGCGGACGGCGACGCGCCGCATACACCCGGCGGCACGCCATTCCAGGCGTGGTCGCTCGGCGAACTCATGCGTCTCGAACGTCTGCTTGATAATCCACTTGATACGCAACTTGATAGTCAACCCGCTGACCCCGCCGATCCTGCCGAGATGCCGCAAACGCGCTAGATTATCGGTCTTTCCGTCACGCTTTTAGTCAAGGACGTCCCATGCCGCCACTGCGCGCCACCAAGTCACTCGACACCATCGAAGGAGCCCGGCTCCATTCCACAGACTGTTCGCGCTGGCAACGCTGGGGACCGTATCTCAGCGAGCGTCAGTGGGGCACCGTGCGCGAGGACTACAGCGAAAACGGCACCGCCTGGGACTATTTTCCGCACGATCATGCGCGCAGCCGCGCTTATCGCTGGGGCGAAGACGGCATTGCCGGATTCGGCGATGACCACCTCAACTGGTGCGTTTCGCTCGCGATGTGGAACGGCGTCGACCCGATCCTCAAGGAACGTTTGTTTGGCCTGACGAATGCGCAAGGCAACCACGGCGAGGACGTGAAGGAGCTGTACTTTTACGTCGATGGCACCCCGACGCATTCCTACATGCGCATGCTGTACAAATATCCGCATGCCGCATTCCCCTACGACGATCTCGTCGCGGAAAACGGCCGACGCGGTGCGGACATGCCGGAGTACGAAGTACTCGACACGGGCGCGTTCGAAGACAACGCGTATTTCGATGTCCATGTCGAGTACGCGAAAAATACGCCTGAAGATATCGTGATGCGGGTGACGGTCGAAAATCGCGGGGATCGCTCCGCTTCGCTCGACCTCCTGCCGCAGATCTGGGCGCGCAATACGTGGTCGTGGCAGCCTTCGAAAAAACCTTCACTGACCTTGCAATCCGATGCAAAGGGCAGCCGCGTGATAGCGCAAAGCGACGGCCACGAGCCACTGGTCGTAACCGCTGAAGCGCGCGGCGACGCCACGGTCAACTGGCTGTTCTGCGAGAACGAAACCAACGTCAGGCGCTTGTTCGGCTCGGAAGGGGCGGGACCGTTCAAGGACGGCTTCAACGACTACATCGTGCAGGGCGAAGAAAGCGCCATTCGCCGCGACACCGGCACGCGCGCCGCCGCGCACGTGCATCTCGAGTTTGCCCCGAACAGCCGCACGGTCGTGACCATGCGCTGGCGCCCGGCGTCGGATGTGGATTGCGACCGGCAACCGCTTGATATCGACGCGCTGTTTGCTCGCCGTATTGCGGAAGCCGATGCCTTTTACGCGGGCCTCCAGCATGAAATTGTTGACGCCGACCAGCGGCTCGTACAACGTCAGGCGCTGGCAGGCATGCTGTGGTCGAAGCAGTTTTACCAATTCGATGTCACGCGCTGGATGGACGGTGATCCGTTGCAGCCGAAACCGCCAGCCTCCCGCAAGCGTGGCCGCGATGCCGACTGGCGGCACTTGTGCAATGCGGACATTGTCTCAATGCCGGACAAGTGGGAATACCCGTGGTACGCATCGTGGGACCTCGCGTTTCATGCGGCCGCGTTTGCACTGGTCGATCCGGCATTCGCGAAGAAACAATTGCTGTTGCTGGTGAAGGACCGCTACCAGCATCCCAACGGGCAACTGCCCGCCTACGAATGGGCGTTCGGTGATGCCAATCCGCCGGTTCACGCATGGGCGACATGGCGCGTTTATGAAATCGATCGCGCCATTACCGGCAAGGCGGATCGCGACTTCCTTGAACTCGTCTTCCACAAGCTGCTGCTGAACTTCTCGTGGTGGGTGAACCGCAAGGACGCCGACGGCCGCAACATCTTCCAGGGCGGTTTCCTCGGGCTGGACAACGTCGGCATCTTCGACCGCTCGGCGCCGCTGCCAACGGGCGGCCGCATCGACCAGTCCGACGGCACCGCTTGGATGGCCGCGTATGCGCTCGACCTGATGCGGATCGCGCTGGAACTGGCGGTCGCGAATCACGTATTCGTCGATATCGGCGTGAAGTTCTTCGAGCATTTTTTGTACATTGCCGAGGCGGTCAGTTGCAGCGATACGTGTGACACCGGTCTCTGGGATGAACGCGACGAGTTCTTCTACGACGTGCTGCAACTCCCTGACGGCACGAGCGTGCCAATGCGCATCCGCTCTATCGTCGGCTTGATTCCGCTGTTCGCGGTCCATGTGCTCGAAGAGCATTTGCACGGCCAGTTGCCGGGCTTGCGGGACCGGCTGACATGGTTCCTCGAGCATCGGCCTGATCTCGCGAAGCTGGTGTCGCGCTGGAACGAGCCGGGCAAGGGCAATAGCCTGCTGCTGTCGGTGCTGCGTGGACATCGGATGAAGGCGCTGCTCAGGCGCATGCTCGACGAAAGCGAGTTCCTGTCCGACTACGGCGTGCGTGCGTTGTCGCGAGTACATCGGGACGCGCCGTTCGTGCTCGAGCACAACGGCGACCGCTTCTGCGTGCAGTATCTGCCGGGTGAATCGGATTCACGCGTGTTCGGCGGTAACTCGAACTGGCGCGGGCCGATCTGGATGCCGGTCAACTATTTGCTGATCGAATCACTATACGAATTCCATCGTTATTACGGCGATGATTTCCGCGTGGAATATCCGACGGGATCGGGCGAGAAGCGCTCGCTGAGTGAGATAGCCGACGAACTCGCGCGCCGCCTGACGCGCCTGTTCCTGAAGGGCAAGGACGGCCTGCGCCCGGTCATGGCCGCGTATCCGCAACTGCAGGCGGACCCGCGCTCGGAAGACCTGGTGCTGTTCCACGAGTACTTTCATGGCGATACCGGCCGAGGCGTGGGCGCGTCGCACCAGACCGGCTGGAGCGGGCTGGTCGCGCTGCTGTTGCAGCCGCGCGTAAGCATGGTCGCGCAGAACCTGCCGGTCGGCGGCGAGGTCTATCCCGAAGTGGAACTGGCAACGAAGTAACCGAAACGACAAAGCAGGCAGGCGGGCTCATTCCGCCTGCCTCTCCCACCGCCCGCGTCATTCGTTATTGCACAACATCAACACCTTTTCTGCATCGGTGCATGGGCGCTTAGGTGCGTGTTGCGTCACGGGCGTAGCCGACTCGCCGCTGCCAGCCGACGCCATCTTCCGGATGCACGCCCGCAAGTGTTTTTCTATCGGCGGATAGTATTTCCAGCCGCGAGTGAGCGGTGGCAATTCCATCTTCACCTGCTTCCATTTCGGATGGCCATTGGCCTGCAGCTCATCGAAGTGGGTGCAGAGCGAGTCGGCAAACTGCGTCATCGCGCCGACGGTACCGCGCAGGTTGTAGTCGTAAGTCACCAGAAACGCCTTGACGGTGAACGTCGGCGAATCTTCCTTGATCCAGTTCGGATAACTCGACGTGCGGATGGTCGCCGGGAAATACGTCTGTTCAGCACGCGCGGTCTCGGGCGCTGAAGGATCGACCTTGAGCAGTTTGATCTGGCTCAGCAGGTCCGGGTTCAGGTCCTGGAACAGCTTGGCCGGCTGCCCCGCGATGATGACCGCCACATCGAGTTTGCGCACGATCAGCTTGGCGAGCGCGTCCTCGTTGCTGTAATGCTGCGCGTTCTGGTCGGGGATCGGGCTGTTGAACATCAGCCTGTAGATCGTGGTTGCCGATTGCGCCGTGCCGCTGCCGATCAATCCGACGCTGATGTTCTTGTCCTTGATCTCATGGATGTAGTTCAAGGGCGAGTCCGCCCGGACTACGAAGTAAATTTCTTCGTTATACAAGGGCATGATGAGCCGCAAAGGCTGGATGATCTTGCCTGCTTCCGTGTTGCCGGCCTTGGCCATATCGAGGTAAGCCTGGTACACGTCCGACTGCACGAGCGCGAATTTCACGCCCGGTTCGTAACGCATGCGCTGCACGTTTTCGGCGGAGCCCTTGGACGCGAGAACGTCCAGGTTCATGCCGATCGGATCAGCCACTATCTTCGACAGGTCCTGGCCTATCTGGATGTAAGTGCCGCGTTCCGGTCCGGTGACGATCTTGTAGTCGGATTGCGCATGCGCCTCCGCAACGAGGCCGGCGAGCCCGAAGAGGGCGAACAGCATGAAGAAGAAAGTCTTGCGCATGATGTCGTGTGAGTCGTTTTAATGTGTTGGCCAACTTTCATTACACGTATAGACCACAGTGGCCTGCGTCTCCCGGCGCGGCCTTCAACCTCCTAAAAGTCTCCTGTTCCCTGTCTCCCGGGTGTTTCTGCAGCGTGTTTCTACCGCGTGCTTCCTACTGCGTGCTTCCTACTGCGGCGTGGAGCGTTGTGCCGGCGACGGGCTCTTGCTCCAGCCCGACTCCAGGATTGCGCGCTCCTCCTCGTCGGCATTGGTCGAATTGAAGGCCGGCACATGCATTGGAGCCGCACTAGTCAGGTTGCGACCTGAGGCGGCCGTGCGAGCCACGGGAGGCGACACAATGCCCGCCCGCACCGGCGCAGCTTCGCTGACCGGTGCGAGTGGCCGTGTCGACGTCGGTGAGGCGGTATCGCTCGGAATCTGGGCCGCGGTCGCCGGAGGATTGCCCACCAATGCGGTAGCGGGCATCGCGTCCGGACCGTCCGGCATCGGGACAAACGCGGGTGCTGCCGAACGAGATGGCGCAGCCTCTTGCAGCAGCGGCGTGCCGGTCGCTGCCGACGTGAGCGGAGCCTGCGAGCCCGTGCTGACGCGCGCCGCTTCTGGCGCGGCCCGTGCGGCGACAGGCGAGCGCTTGGTCGTGACGACCGTGGGTGCGACCGGCGCCGCTGCCAAGGGTGTTTGAATGGGCGTGGGCACTCCCATCGCGGCGACGGCTCGCGCATGCTCGGCCGCCGAGACGCTGACGGCGGGCTTGTGTGTTGACGCAGGCGCAACCGTGGCCGCTACACGCGGAGCGGGGGCATCCATGGGCGCAGGCGTCACTGCTGCCGTGTTCGCATTGTTATGGCGGCCGCCATGCGCCGCCGTGGTCGCGGGAGCGGGCGCGGGTTTATTGAGCCATCCCGAACGGGCGATTGCGTGCTCGACGAGGGTCTGCGCTTCCGCATTGCTGGCATCGATTGTCAGCACGACACGGGCGTTCTGGCGCACGCACAACCATGAGCCGATCGCTTCGCAACTGTGCGCGGCTCGCAGCATCTCGTCTCGTGCGTGTTCCAGGCTAGTGAGGTCTGCCTGGGTTTGCTGCACGTTGGCGGCGCTCAGTTGTGACGCCGGGATCTTCGAGAAACGCCGCCGCGCCGTGGTCAGGTCGCCGCGCGTGATCGCGTCTCGCGCGGCCTGCAGGTTGTCGGTCGCGCTGGCTAGCGGCGTTGCCGCGCGGGAGGAGGTATCGGTGGGCAAGGCTTCGCGGGCGGCGACGGAGGGCGTTGCCGCTGTTTGCGCCTGCCTGGTTGTCATGGCCGTGGCCGCGGCAGCGGACCTCGCCGGGGGCGCTGTGGGCGCTGGCGTATCGTGGGCGGTTTTCATATCGATGACGCCATACGCGCTATGCTCGGCCGGCGTTTCGGAGTGGGTGGTGGTATCAACGCGGCTGCTGCCGCGCTGCGAATAGATCACGCCGCCGGCTACCAGCACCAATGCCACGGCGCCCAGCGTGATGGTTCTCGATACGTCCCAGCGCGGCTCGCCGGTGCCGGCCAGCCCGGACTCGTCCGTCATGCTCGGGTAGGGCGGCGACACGTTCAGGACTTCGCGACGCGCGCCGAAAGGCAAGCGCAGGTTTGTTGAGAGCGCGGTGGTTTTCGCCGCGCTTGAGTCCGGGCCAACCGGGCCGTGATCGGCGCCGCAGTGCGGACACATATCGGCATCGCTCGGGATGTCGTTGCCGCAACGCTTGCAGGTCACGGAATCGGCGGATGTGGGAAAGAAGAGATGGGCCATGCCAGAAACCTCCCGGGACACAAGGGTTGTCCCTCCCGCTTGCGTGTCCGGTTTAATCGGACAATACCGTTACTCGTATGATGAAATGCTTCGGACTCCCTAAGCTAAACAATCGCCGAGAGAGCCGGAATCAATATGTGACATCTCCGTGGCGGCGTCAACACGCTAGGGGATCGATCACGCGGAGCTTGCGCCACAGCGCTTAAATGCCTGCTTAGGCCCCGCCGGTCAAGGCGCTGGCGAACAGGTAAAAGCGGCCGGTGGTTTCGTCGGCGGGAGCCTAGGTTCTGTCCGAATATGGCGCTTTAAGGCACGCCTAAACAGGCCGCTGCGGATTCAAAAACAACAGCTTGAGCCCATTATTCTTCGGTGTTTACGCTGAATAGAACACCCAGTAATAAATTTGAGCCAGACTCGCAATTTGGTAGGATGTAAGCGCGCTGCGAGAGGCTGGGCGCAACACCCCTAAAGCCGCCAAAAATACAAGTGACTCACCATCCGATGCTCGCCGCGTGACCTCGGCAACTCACCCGGCATCGGGCCTGGAGAAGGGACATATCGATGGACATGCCGTCTAAGGGCGAGAATGCGCAGCTCATACGGATCACCTGGCCGTTTCTGGTCGTCATTCTTGTCCTGGTTTCGCTCGCCATTTTCAGTATCGACATCATGTCGTCGGTACGGGCCTACATTGGCGGAGAAAGTATCTGGTCGAAGGGCCAGAAAGATGCGGCTTTCTATCTGAACCTGTACGCCGAAACCGGCTCCGAAAGCAGCTACAAGCAGTATCTGACCGCCATGGACGGCCCGCGCAACCTGCGCACGGCCCGTCTGGCACTCGACCAGCCCAAGGCTGATCCGGTCACCGCACGCCGGGCGCTCATGGCGAGCGGCGTACATCCCGACGACGTCAGCGACGTGATCTGGACCTTCAAGATGTTCCGCCACGTCAGCTATTTCAGCGAGGCGGTCGGCTACTGGACCCGCGGCGACGCCGAAATGGCGAAGCTGGAGCGGGTCGGCAACGAGCTGCACGCGCGGGTCGCGGCCGGCGGCTTGCCCATGACCCTCGTGAGTGCCTATAAAGCGCAGATTGCGACGATCAACGCGACCATCGCGCCGCTCTCCTGGGCTTTCTCTCAGGTATTAAGTACTGCATTCCGTAAGACGGCGTCATTGTTACTGACGGTCGACCTGGTCGCCGCGCTACTGCTCGTGTGTCTCTCAACGGTGCATGTGCGGCGGCTGATCGGCCAGCGCGGGCGCATTGAAGCCGCGCTCAAGCGAAGCGAGGCGCGCGCGAAAGCGACGCTTGGTTCCATCGGCGAGGCGGTGATCGCGACGGGACCCTCAGGGCATATCGAGTTCATTAACCCGGCGGCCGAGCGCATCGCCGGACGTCTGGCGGACGACTGTCTCGGGCGGCCGCTGATCCAGAACTTCAGGTTGCTTCACGCCGATAGCCGCCAGCCGCTCAACCCGATCGAAGACGCCCGGGCGGGCACGCGCCCAGATGGCGAAGCCGCTGAAATGCTGCTGCAGCGGCGCGACGGCGCAGAGATTCGCGTGCAGGCGGTGACGTCGCGCATCAGCGCGGCAGGCGCATCGCCGAACATGGCCGATGAGGAATCCGGCTTCGTGCTGATCCTGCGCAATATGACCCGCGAGTACGAATATATCGAAAGCCTGGCTTGGCAAGCCACGCACGACGGCCTCACGGCGCTCGTGAACCGCGCCGAATTCGAGCGGCGCCTGCAACATGCGCTGGGTACGCGCTGGAGCGAGGTGGCGTCGTGGCTGCCGGCGGCATCGGCGCTCCTGTTCCTCGATCTCGACCGTTTCAAGGTGGTCAACGACACCTGCGGCCACGCAGCCGGCGACGCCATGTTGCGTGAAGTCGCGTTGCGCTTCGAGGCCAGCCTGCAGCCCGACGACACGCTCGCGCGGCTCGGCGGCGACGAGTTCGGCGTGCTGCTGCAGGGTTACGACACCCCGGGCATCCAGGAGGTCGCGGAACGCCTGCGCGCGTGCCTGAATGACTTCGTCTTCAACTGGGAGGCGCAGCCGTTCACCACCAGCGTGAGCGTTGGCGTGGTTGACTTGCGCAACACGGAAATGAGCGTGGAAGAGGCCATGCGGCTCGCCGATATCGCCTGCTACATGGCGAAGGAACGCGGCCGCGACCGGGTGCAGCTGGCGGACCTCGGCGACCGCGAACTGGCGCGCCACGCAAGCGAGGTATCGTGGGGACGACGTCTGAAGCAGGCGCTCGAACACGACGACTTCTGCCTCTACGTGCAACCCATCGTGGCCGTCGGCGAGGGCTTGCCGGCCTCATCGGAAGGGCAGCGCGCCGAATTGCTGTTGCGCATGCTCGACCCGACCGTGACCAACGGCGTGATCGCGCCAACGCTGTTCATTCCTGCCGCCGAGCGCTATGGCCTCATGACGGCGATCGACCGGTGGGTGATCCGCAATGCCTTCGATATGCTGTCGCGTACCCGTCATAAGCGTTTCAAGGAATACGCGATCAACCTGTCGGGCGCGTCGGTCGGCGATGAACGTTTCCTCGGCTTCGTGCGCGAGCAATTTCAGCGCACGGGCGTCTCGCCTGGCATGATCTGCTTCGAAATTACGGAGACCACCGCGATTGCCAACCTGGCATCGGCGGCGCGGTTCATGCACGAACTGAATGCGCTCGGCTGCCATTTCGCACTCGATGACTTCGGCGCCGGCATGTCGTCGTTCGGTTACCTGAAGCATCTGCCCGTGGAGTATTTGAAGATCGACGGCAGTTTCGTGACCGACATGGTGCTCGATCCGGTGAGCCGCGAGATGGTCGCGGCCATCAACGAAATGGGCCACTCCATGAAATGCCGGACCATTGCGGAATACGTGGAAAGCGAAGGGATCCTGCGGGCGCTGCATGCCCTCGGGGTGGATTACGCGCAAGGGTATTACATAGGGCGGCCAACGCTTTGGACAGAGCCGGCCGTCCTGACATTAGCTAAGGAGGCGTAATGGGGGGTGGGTTTACAAGAGAGGGCGACCTCAAGAACACAGCAAGCTACCCACTTTGGTTGCAGGAAGTTTTGTTGGAAACCGGCGCGGCGAAAAACCGTGTGACGTCTCATCCGCTGTTTCGGTCCTTGCGCGACGCCGAGCTTGGCCCGCGTGAAATGCGTGCGTTCCTGATCAACGGCTGGCCGGTGATCAATCAGTTTCCGCAGTACATGGGCATGAACCTGCAGAAGATCGGACCCGAAGAAACGCCGGGCTTGCGTATGGCGCGGCGGTATCTCACGCGTAATATCCGCGTCGAGCAGAACCACGCCGATTACTGGGTCGACTGGGCCGCGGCCCACGAGGTAACGCGCGAGGACCTGCAAGCCGGCGAAGCGCCCGCGCTTGCGTTCGCACTGAGTCACTGGTGCTGGAAAAGCAGCAATGCGGACCCGCTGCATGCGTCGATCGCGGCGACAAATTTTGCCGTTGAAGGGGTGACCGGAGAATGGTCGACGCTGCTTTGCAGCCGCGACACCCTCGCGTATAGCTACCCTGAACCGATCCGCAAGAAGACCATGCGCTGGCTCAGGATGCACACCCATTACGACGACGCGCATCCGTGGGAAGCGCTCGATATTGTCGCCACCATGATGGGCCTCACGCCGCGCATGGCCGACATCCGCGAAGTCAAACGCAGCATCCAGCGCAGTTACGAGTACTTCGAGGTCAGCTTGAACTGCTGCCTCGAAGTGTGATTGCCCGCCGCTTTAGGTCCTTACTTCCCTAACTGCAGCTTGCCGTCGAGCCGCCGGTTCAGACCGAGCGGATTGGCGGTCTTCAATGCGTCCGGCAACAAGCCGTCGGGCATGTCCTGGTAGCTGACGGGACGCAGGAAGCGGTCGATGGCGAGACTGCCCACGGACGTTGATCGGCCGTCGGCGGTGGAGGGAAAGGGGCCGCCATGGACCATGGCATGTCCAACTTCGACGCCCGTACCGAACCCGTTGACAAGAATCCGTCCGGTGCGCCGTTCGAGCGCTGGCAGGAAACGGCGTGCATCGTCGAAATCCGCTTCGTCGATATGCAATGCCGCCGTCAACTGGCCTTCCAATTGTTCGACGAGCTCAAGCACGGTGGCCAGGTCCGGGCATCGGACGATCAGTGAAGCCGCGCCAAAGATCTCCTCATGCAATTCCGGGTTAGCGCGGAACGCTGCAGCGGTGGTCGAGAACAACGCCGCTTGCCCTTGCGTCGCGCCTTTCGCTGCACAACCTCGCGCGAGTGTCTGGACCTCGCCGTGTTCCGCTGTCTTGTTCACCGCCGATTCGTAAGCCTTGTGAATACCCGGCGTCAGCATCGTGGCGGCCGGCGTCTCGCTCAACGCAGCACCGGTTGCTTCGATGAACGCATTGAGCTCGGGGCCATCAATTGCCAGCACCAGGCCAGGGTTCGTACAGAACTGGCCGGCACCCAGCGCAAGCGAGCCGGCGAAGGCCTTGCCGATCGCCGCGCCGCGGTTTTTCAACGCGTGCGGGAACAACAAAACCGGGTTGATGCTGCTCATCTCGGCGTAGACCGGAATCGGTTCGCGACGCGCCGCTGCCAGCTTCATCAGCGCCGTGCCGCCGCCGCGCGAGCCGGTAAAGCCGACTGCCTTGATGCGTCGATCCGAGACGAGACCCTGGCCGATGTCGCGGCCGCTATCGAAGAGCAGGGAGAATGTGCCTTCCGGCAGACCGCAGTCCGCGACCGCTTTTTGCACGGCGCGTCCGACCAGCGCCGACGTCCCCGGATGCGCCGAATGCGCCTTCGCGATCACGGGACAACCGGCGGCCAGCGCGGAGGCAGTGTCGCCACCGGCAACCGAGAACGCCAGCGGGAAGTTGCTCGCGCCGAACACGGCGACGGGGCCGAGGGGCACATAACGCAGGCGCAAATCGACGCGCGGCAGCGGCTTGCGCTCCGGTTGCGCCGGGTCGATACGCACGCCAAGGAAATCGCCTTCGCGCACGACCGCCGCGAACATGCGCAACTGGCCGACGGTCCGGCCGCGTTCGCCCTCGATGCGTCCGCGCGGCAGGCCGCTTTCGGCTACGCAGCGGTCGATCAGCACATCGCCGATATCGAGGATGTTCTGCGCGATCGTTTCCAGGAACCTGGCGCGGGTTTCAAGCGGCAGTTCGCGGTAGATATCCGATGCTTGCCACGCTAGCGCGCAGGCTTGCTCGAGTTGATCGAGCGACGCGCCGCCGAAGGCGGGCGCGAGCGGCTCGCCCGTCGCGGCATCGATACCCTTGATTGAGCCGTTCGTACCGTGGACGGATTGTTTGCCGATCAGCAGGTCGCTGGAAATTTCCATGATGTTTCGAATCCTGTTGGTGTAATTGAGCGTGCGGATTGCGTTACTTGGCGCGTGCTATTTGCCCCAGCTCAGCACGAGCGGATCGAGGCGGCGCGCGACTTTCAGCAAGCCGGCGCGAGTCGATGGATGCATCGCGGCAAAAGGGTGACGCGTGGTGTCGGAGCGGATCACGCCGCCCTCCATCATCAGCGCCTTGCAGGCGGCGAGACCGCATTGGCGGTTTTCGTAGTTGATCAGCGGCAGCCATTGCTCATACAGCTTGGCGGCGCCTTCCGTATCGCCCGATGTGTAGGCGTCGACGATCTTGCGAATCCCGTCCGGATAACCGCCGCCGGTCATCGCGCCGGTCGCGCCTGCATCGAAATCCGGAATCAGCGTGATGGCTTCCTCGCCATCCCACGGGCCGATGATCGCGTCGCCGCCCAGCTCGATCAGTTCGCGCAGCTTCGACGCCGCTTGCGCCGTTTCGATCTTGAAGTACGACACGTTCGCAATTTCCTTCGCGAGCTTCGCCAGGAACGGCGCGGAGAGGGGCGTGCCGGCGACCGGCGCGTCCTGGATCATGATCGGGATATCGATGGCGTCGGACACGCGGTTGAAGAACTCGTAAATCCCGCGTTCGCCCACACGGATGGTCGCGCCGTGGTACGGCGGCATGACCATGACCATCGCGGCGCCGGCGTCCTGCGCGGCGCGGCTGCGGGCCGCGCAGACATCGCTGCTGAAATGCGTGGTGGTCACGATCACCGGCACGCGGCCGGCCACGTGCTCCAGCACAGCTTTCTGTACGGCGGCGCGTTCGTCGTCGGTGAGCGCGAATTGTTCGGAAAAGTTGGCGAGGATGCACAGGCCGTGCGATCCGGCGTCGATCATGAAATCGATCGCGCGTCGCTGGCCATCGAGGTCGAGGCGGCCGGTGGCGTCGAAGACGGTCGGGGCGACCGGGAACACGCCGCGATAGATTGCGCGGTTAGACGGATTGGGCATCAGGAGTCTCCATTATCTATTTGAGACAACTATAGGGGCTGGTTCGAGGCGCTGTATAGTGAAACCTTTCCATCTAGTGATCGCTTTTGCGACTCACCCTTAAGGTTCGTAGAACGCGCGATGAAATCCACGCTGGATGTATTGATGGGCCGCTTGCGCATGAAACAGTTGCAGTTGCTGATTGCGCTGGACGACCACAAGTCGCTGCACAAAGCCTCGAGCGCGATGTCGATGACGCAATCGGCCGCGAGCAAGGCGCTCGCCGAGCTGGAATCCATGCTGGAAGCGCCGCTGTTCGAACGCGCGAAGAAAGGGCTGGTGCCCAACCAGTTCGGTTTTTGCGTGATCCGCTACGCGCGGCTGCTGGCGGCCGACCTGACCTCGCTATGCCAGGAAGTCGCCGATATCCGCTCGGGCACGGGCGGCCGTCTGGCGGTGGGCGCGATCATGGGGGCGGTGCCGGATCTGGTGGTCCCGATCCTGAACGAGTTGCAGGTGAGCAACCCGGGTTTATCGATAGAAATAGTCGAGGACACCAGCGCGCGGATGCTGGCGCTGCTCGACGAAGGGCGGCTGGACTTGGTGGTCGGCCGCTCGATCGTCAGCGATGAACCCTCGCGCTACATGTATCAGCCGATAGGCGATGAACCCTTGTCCGTGGTGGTGGGCTACGACCATCCGCCGTTTGCAGCCAATGAGCTGACCTTTGCCGATCTGGGCGGGCATCGCTGGGTCACGTATCCGAGCGCCATGCCCATGCAGGCGCTGTTGCAGCGCGAGATGGACCTGGCGGGCGCGCAGGCGCCTTTAAGCGCGATCTCGACGGCGTCGACCTTCGTGACAGTCGCGTTGCTGCAATGTAGCGCCGACCTGGTTTCGGTGCTGCCGGCGGGCGTTGCCCGGCTGTTTTGCAAGCATCGCATGCTGCGGACGCTGCCGATCGGCTTCAAGTCGAAATCGCAGACATTCGGGATCGTGACGCGCAAGGTCGGCGTGCTGTCGCCGTCGGCGCGTCAGTTTGTCCAGCGCTTGATGGACGCAAGCGCGTCGATGTCGCTCGCGACGGCAAGCCGGGACTGACTGCTGCCGGGCACGCGCAAAGCAATCCGCTTCCCTCGGTTACGTCGTCTTATACTTTACTCACTCGCATCCAGTATCCGGACCGAGCGTTCCGGCGGGCGCCATCCATCCCGCCGGCATCAGCACGACCCAGGCGCCGACCCGGCGCTCACCATCAAGCTTACGGATCTCGGGCATGAGCCATATCACCATCGGCGCCTTGAACGGCCTCGCGACCGCTTTGCGCGGCCGACAGGCGGAACTCACCGAACGCTGGATGCAGATCGTCTTCGGCGACGCAGAGGTAGAGCATTCCGACGATCTCACCTATCGGCAGCTTGCCGATCACGTCCCGCGCATTTTCGATGAAATCTGCCTCGTGCTCGAATCGCAGGACATGGATACGCAGGAACATGCGATCGAACATGACGCGCGCGAACACGGGAAATGGCGCTGGCAGCAGGGTTATCGCATTGACGAACTGGTTCGCGAACTGGACTTGTTTCGTCAGGTGCTGCTCGCGGCCATTGGCGAGTACGCGGAGCACGACCACTCATTCGATCGCAAGCGCGAGGAACGCGCCCGTCTGATCACCGACCAGACGCTCAGTTTCGTCACGCTCACGTCCGTTCGCGAGGCGGTGGGCGAGCGCGACCGGAAACTCGACGAATACACCGGCATGCTGGAGCGCGCGAATCACGAACTGACCCTGCGGCAGAAGTTGATCAGCGACCTTTACGAAACCCGCATGCAGGTCGCCCGCCGCGTGGCGCATGACCTGCGCAATTTCCTGAATGTGTTTGCC
This sequence comes from Caballeronia sp. LjRoot29, assembly GCF_964252755.1. Taxonomy (NCBI): domain Bacteria; kingdom Pseudomonadati; phylum Pseudomonadota; class Betaproteobacteria; order Burkholderiales; family Burkholderiaceae; genus Caballeronia; species Caballeronia sp. LjRoot29. Next base: position 18,554 of record NZ_CAXUPU020000007.1, read on the forward strand.
ACTGCGCTGCAACTGATCGGGCGCTCGCAGGCGAAAAACGAAAGGGCGATTGCGCTCGCCAAACGGCAAGTCACCGACATGGCCACGCTCGTCGATGAAATGGGCGAATACTCGAAAGTGCTGGGCGATGATTCCATCCTCACGGTCGAGCGTTTCGACCTGAACGAATTCTTCGATGAACTCATGCAACTCTGCCACGGGTCCGCCAATGCGAAGGGGCTGACGCTCAAGGGGCGAGTTGATCCGGCATTGAGCACGATCGCGTCCAACCGGCTGAAGATGAAGCAGATCGCGCTGAACCTGCTGTCCAACGCGATCAAATACACGACTACGGGTGAGGTGGAACTGGCGATCGTCGTGTCGGGCGCGAAGCACTGGACGCTGCGCGTGTCGGACACCGGTGCGGGGATCAGCGAAGAGGATCGCGAACGCGTGTTCGAGGAATTCGAACGCGCGGCGTCCGACGAGATTCCCGGCACCGGGTTGGGGCTGGCGATCGTGAAGGAACTGGCGCTCGAACTGCAGGGCGTGATCCGCTTTGAATCGTACAAAGGCCGCGGCAGTGTGTTCGAAGTGCGTTTTCCGCTGGTGCTTGAAATTGGTGGCGGGGCGGCGGTGGTTTGAATCGCGCACAATCGGTCGTTCTTCTATTTCGTATAGCGTTCGTGTACACTATACGAATGATCAAGAGCTTTCGACACAAAGGGCTGGAGCGGTTTTTTATGACCGGATCAGAAGCCGGGAGTGCCGCCGCCCATGCGGAGAAACTGCAGATTCGCCTGACGGCGCTGCATGCTGCCACGGGTCCCGAGGATATGAACGCAGCGGCGTGGAAACTCCACGCGCTCGCCGGCCGGAACGCGAAGAAGCAGGATGTCGAAGGCCACTGGTCAATATGGATAACCGGCAATTGGCGTCTGACGTTTTTTTTCGAAGGAACAGACGCTGTTCTGGTTGATTACCAGGATTATCACTAAGGAGCCCACGATGACATCAATGCATGACCCGGCGCACCCCGGACTGGTGTTGCGCGACTACCTGGGCGAACTCAGTATCACGACTGTTGCCGAGCGGCTGGGCGTAACGCGTGCCGCACTTTCTCGCATACTCAACGGTCACGCCGGCATTTCAGCTGAGATGGCTATATTGCTCGGTGCGGCGCTCGGAACGTCGGCCGAAATGTGGGCCATCATGCAGGCGCGCTACGATCTGTGGCAGGCGCAACGAAAACCGCATCGGAAGATCAAGCCGTTCCCCGAACTGGCACGAGCGGCCTGACCCGCGAATTGCCGCATCACCTGAACCGCCCTCGAGGCGGTTTTTTTTCGACCGGGCGCTATAACATGCGCGGTGTCGGCGATAAAGCCTTCGTGCAGGATCTGCAAAAGGCAGCAGACTGGCTGGCGGCCCGCAGCGTGCTGCCGCAGAAAATTAACGTGTCGGATTATTGCGAAGGTTTGATGCGGCATCTGTCCTCACGTTTCGTTCCGCCGATGCTGGAAACCTGACAGCAGAATCTGCTGTCGGCCCGCTTTCACAAGAAAGCAGATGCTGCAGCCGATCCCGACATCAGTAACGGCTGCTGTCGTGAGTCAATACACTGTGGCCTCAACCTGTGAACAACTGAGGGCAAAGTGTTATGAAACTCACCGACTTCAATACGCTGACGTTTGACTGCTACGGGACCTTGATCGATTGGGAGACCGGGATCTTCCAGGGTCTGCGTCCTCTGCTTGATCGCGTCAAGCAGCCGCTGACGCGCGATCAGGTCCTTGAGGCCCATGCGCGGCACGAATCCTCGCAGCAGAAATACACGCCTGCCAAGCGGTATCAGGAACTGCTGACTATCGTCTACAAACGACTGGCCGAGGAATGGCAAGTGCCGGTTACGCTGGACGACTGCGTAGCGTATGGAAAGTCAGTTCAGAACTGGCCGGCTTTCGACGATTCGGCAGAAGCCTTGCGATACCTCAAGCAGCATTTCAAGCTCGTCATCCTGTCGAACGTCGATAACGAAAGCTTTACTCACAGCAATGCGAAATTGCAGGTCGAGTTTGACGCAATCATCACCGCCGAAGACGTGGGTTCGTACAAACCGTCGTCGCGTAATTTCGACTACATGCTGGAGAAGCTGGGTGATCGTGGAATCAAAAAGGAAAATATCCTGCATACCGCCGAGAGCCTGTTTCACGATCACAAGCCGGCCAACGAGTTTGGCCTGGCATCGTGCTGGATTTATCGCCGGCACGACAAGGAAGGCTTCGGTGCGACAATGAATCCGGGTCAGCAGCCTAAGGTGGACTTCCGCTTCAACAGCATGGCGGCGCTCGTGAAAGCGCACCAGGAAGCCTTGCTGCAAAAGTAATGCTTGATCGTGACTGACGCTCGCCGTAGTACAACGCGTTTTATTTTCTGGAGGTTCAAGTGCGACTCACTGATTTCAGGGCACTCACCTTCGACTGTTACGGCACGCTGATCGACTGGGAACGCGGAATAACTACCGGCGTTGCGTCGCTGGTCAACCGCGTTGACCAGCCGTTGACGCGTGACGACGTGCTCGAGGCGCACGCGCGCCACGAATCATCTCAGCAACGCTATACACCGGAGATGCCGTATCGCGATCTGCTCGCGGTCGTGTTCAAGCGGCTCGCGGAAGAATGGAAAGTACCCTATTCAACGGATGAGGCTGTCGCATACGGCTGCTCAGTCGCTCAGTGGCCCGCTTTCCCCGACTCCGCAAGCACCCTGCAATATCTGAAGAAGTACTTCAAGCTGATCATCCTGTCCAACGTCGACAACGAGAGTTTTGCCGCCAGCAGGTCGATGTTGCAAGTAGACTTCGACGCGGTCATCACAGCGGAAGATGTCGGCTCTTATAAACCGTCACATCGCAATTTCGATTACATGCTTGAACTGCTTCCTTCGCTTGGCGTGCGAAAGGAAGAGACGCTGCACGTTGCGGACAGCACATTCCACGATCATGAACCGGCAGCCGAGCTTGGCATAAAATCCTGCTGGATCTACCGCCGGTTTGAGCAAAGGGGCTTCGGTGCCACAATGCGCACGATCAATGAACCGCCGGTCGAGTTCAAATTTACGAGCATGGCGCAACTGGTGAAGGCGCACCACGAAGAGTTAAGCGGAGGGTGACCGGATAGACCCGCCTGAAAATCACCGGACGCGAGAGCACCACATGACCACTCGACAGAAACTGGATCGGATCGACATCAAGATCCTGGCGGAACTGCAGAAGAACGGCAATATAACGAATGCGAACCTGGCCAACGCGGTCGGGCTATCGCCGAGTCCGTGTCTTCAGCGAGTCAAACGGCTCGAGTCGTCGGGCATCATCTCCGGGTATGGCGCGCACCTTAATCTTGCCAAGCTGACGACTACGGTGACGGTGTTTACCGAGGTGATGCTGCAGGATCATCGGCGCGAGGACTTCATCCGGTTTGAAGCGAATGTCCGGGCGATCGACGAGATCATCGAATGTCATCTCGTCAGCGGAGGTTATGACTATCTGCTGAAGTTTCTCGTCGGCAATATCGGCCACTATCAGGAGGTCGTGGAACGCCTGCTGGATCTCAACCTCGGCATCGAGAAATACTTCAGCTATATCGTCATCAGGTCGCCGTTTGTGAAGCACGTCGCGCCATTGGACAGACTGCTGACGTGACGAACAATAAAGTTCGTCACGTCAGCGTTCAGGCCTGCACCGCTTCGCGTTCTTTGTTGCTCGTTTTGCTGTCTTCCTGTGCGACTGCCGCACGCACCAGCGGCAACAGATCGCGCCCATAACCTAAAGCATCTTCCAGAGGATCGAAACCTCGGATCAGGAACGTCGAGATACCCAGGCGGTAATACTCAATCAACGCTTCCGTCACTTGTTCGGGCGTGCCGACCAGCGACGTGGAGTTGCCGGCCGCTTTTGTCAGCGCGGCAATACCGGTCCAAAGACGCTTGTCCACCACGGACCCTTTCGCGGCTTCAGCAAGCAGGCGCTGCGCTCCGACGTTCTTGGGTTCAGCCGGACGGCGAGTAAAGTTAGGATTGCTTTTCACTACCTCGGTCGCGCGTGCAAGGATCGATTCCGCACGCGCCCAGGCAGCATCTTCTGTTGAAGCGATGATTGGACGCAGCGAAAGGCTGAAGCGGATAGCGTTCTCACGCCCATACGGTTTGGCGGCCGCGCGCACTCGTTCGATGGTCTCGGCGACCTGCGCCAGCGATTCGCCCCACAGCGCAAAAACGTCGGCATGCTTGCCCGCGACCTGAATTGCTGCTTCTGATGAACCGCCGAAATACACCGGCAGGTGCGGCTTCTGCAAAGGACGAATGAGCGACCGGTGACCCTTCACCCTATAAAACGTGCCCTCATGATCAAACGGCGTTTCGCTGGTCCATGAGCGCTTCACGACATCGAGATATTCATCGGTGCGTTTGTAGCGGTCGTCGTGTTCGAGGAAGTCGCCGTCGCGTTGCTGTTCGGTATCGTCGCCGCCCGAGATGATATGCACGGCGGTGCGGCCCGCGCTGAAATGATCGAGCGTGGCGAGTTGACGGGCGGCGAGCGTCGGCGCGACAAAGCCCGGGCGATGGGCAAGCAGGATACCCAAGCGCTTCGTCTGTTGCGCGACGAACGACGCAATCTGGAAGCCGTCTGGCGACGCACTTGAATGAGCGATCAGCACGCGGTCGAAGCCACCATATTCATGCGCTTGCGCGACCGCGGCAATGTACGGCGGGTTAACCGCGGGTCCTTGCGGCAAGTGGATTTCGCTTGATTCCTGATGGCTCACATAACCGATGAATTCAACGCTCATAGTGGTGCTCCCTTGATAGATTGTCTGGCCTGAAGCGCGGCGAATCCGGTGCGCCCGAATGCACTGAGGAGTGCGTCGTTTTGCGGCGTGTGAATGCGCGAGCACAGCACGTCGCGATGATGGCGTTCAAGCGGGTTGTTGCGGCTCAGCCCCGGATTGCCGCTGGCCTCGACCGCGAGTTCGACGGCCGTGATGGCGTTCTGCGTCACGAGATATTTGATGGCGGGCGCTTCATGCAGCGGAATGTTGCCGTTCGAGCCGGCATCCAGCAGCACACGGTTATTAAGCAGCAATGCGTCGATACGGCCAAGCGTCTGCTGGAAACTGCCCAGGCTCGACAGCGGCGCACCCAGGTTGGCGGGTTTGCGATCAGAGGCCCACGATGCAAACCAGTCGCGCGCAGACTGGGCGACGGCATCGTAGATCGATGAAAGCAGCACGTTCATCCACAGCGTGGTGAGCGGGTCCATGCCGCTCGCGGCGATCTCGGGAGAGTTGAAATCGACTGCATGAGCAGCGGGAACACGGACGTTCTCGAAGATCACTTCGTGACTGCCGGTTGCACGCATGCCAAGGTGATTCCACGGCTCGCCGAACCGGATTCCCGGTGTGTCCCGATGCACGAGGAACGTTCCCACGCGCGGCGGGTTTTCGTCCGTGCGGCCCCAAACGGCGAACCATGTCAGGCCCGGACTGCCGGTCGAATAGATCTTGCTGCCGTTGAGAATCCACGCGTCGCCGTTGTGGGTCAGGCGTCCGATCGTGCCGGGCAAACCGCCGCGAGAGGGCGAGCCCAACTCGGGCTCCACGCGCAGCGAGTTGATGAGTGCGCCGTTTTCCACTGCATCACGGGCGACTTGTTCCTTCAGCGCTTGCGGCCAGTTTGGGTTGGCCTGCAGGCGCAGATGATAGAGACATTGCATCACGAGGATCAGCGCCGTCGACGGCTCGCCACGCGCAACCGCACGCACCACCTTGAGTACTTGCGGGAGCGTAGCTTGGCGCCCGCCAAGTGCTTGCGGCACCGTCAGCGCGAGCAAACCCGCGCTTCGCAAACGCGCGAGGTTGTCGTGGGGAAAGATCGCGTCACGATCCAGCGCGCCGGCGCTCGCAGCAAAATCCTGAGTGAGCGCGGCCAGCCATTGGCCGGCGGCGGGACTGTCGAGATCGGCGAGAGCCTCAAGTGCTATCGGGTCCTGCAACGCTGTGGGCGGATGCCGTACGGTCATCGGAAAGTCCGTTATTGACGAGTGTTAATGCGCGGTGAACTGGGCGTCGAAACTTGGCGTGACGTCGAGAGTCGTCTTGATCACGCCCGCGCGAACGTAGAGATCGGCGGTGCGCTGCTGCTCGGCGATCACCTTGCTGTCGATCGTGATTGGCTTCAACTGCGCCCGTTGATACACCACCTTCAGCACATCGGCGGGCAGGTGCGTGACGCGCGACTGGATAGCCGCGACTTCGTCAGGATGCGACAACGCCCATTGCTGACCGGCCGCTACGCGGCGCAGGAAGTCATCTATTTGCGCGCGTTTGGTCTTGATCGATTCATCGGTAGCCGCCTGAAAGCTCAGGCCCGATGAAAGCCCCACACCATTCGCGATGCTGCGATTGTTATCGCGCAATTCACCGAGCGCGACATACGGGTCCCAGGTGGACCACGCATCGACGTCGCCCGACTGGAGCGCTGACTTCGCATCGGCGGGTTGCATGAATGAGAGCGTCACGTCAGAGAGCTTGATGCCCGAGCGTTCGAGCGTCGCGATGGCCAGAAAATGGCCGATGGAACCTCGCGTGGTCGCAATGCGTTTGCCCTTCAGATCGGCTGCACTTTTGATGGGAGAGCCGGCCGGCACGAGAATCGCAAGGTCGACCGGTTGCGAGCGGGTTGCCGCTACCGCGCGCACACGTGCACCGGCGGCGTAAGCGAAGATCAGCGGGGCGTCGCCGAGACCGCCTATATCGATTGCGCCTGCATTCAAGGCTTCGCCGAGCGGTTGCGCGGCCGGGAAGTTGAACCATTCGATCTGGTACGGCACGTCTTTCAACTGGCCCGATGCTTCGAGAATGCCGCGTGTCTGCAACTGCTGGTCGCCGACTTTCAGAACAGGCTCAGCTACCGAAGCGAGCGGATGCAGCGCGGTGAATGAGGCAAGCGCGGCGATCAACAGGAGGCTGCGTCGTTTCATGAATCTTCCATACAGGAAAAGACATTAACGATACGATTCACCGCGGCATTAGACAAACGCGTTGTTCTGCTTTGCTAATCGCTGGAGTTGGAATGACGCGGTTCGGGCCGCGTCAGGCTGTTCGCTTGAAAGCTGTTGTTTCAGATCGCGAAGAAACCGTGCGTACCGTCACGTTCGAGTTGTGCGACGAGGCCGTACTCCCACTCAAGGTACGCGTTCATGGCTTCGCGCGGAGCGTCGGTGCCTTCATACGGACGCCGATACCGGTCGATACGCGGCGATGCCAAATGTGTGTCGCCTTGGGCAAGGGGCAGGCCTGCCGCAATCCACGCAGCGGTGCCGCCTTCGAGCAGCAGGACAGGCTTTGATGTCAGCGCCGCCACGTCCGGTCGGGCGAACGCAGCAAGTGCGCTCGATCCGCAGGTGACCACGTATTGCTTTGCGTCCGGCAACGCGGGCAAGTCGAGCGCTAGCCGGGAGCGCACGGTCCACCACGCGCCTGGAATGTGTCCCTTCACATGGCTGGCGCTTGCCGTGAAGTCGAGCACGATGGTCTGACTCGCGGGATCGTCAAGCAGGGCAGCGAGTTCGTTCGCGGTGATCGCAGGTGTGGGTGCAGGCAGCGGTTTTTTAACGCGCCACGGACCTTGTTCAGTCAGGTCGGTGCTCGTTGCATCGTCGACTACATGGACGTCGATGTTCATCTGCGCGAGCCATGATGCGGTCATGTTGGCACGCACGCCGTCGTCGTCGAAGAGGACCACGCGCGCGCCTCGAACCGGCGCAAACATCTCCGTTTCCTGCACGAGCTGGCCGCCCGGCGCCCCTTGAAAATCCGCTGCATGGGCGTGCTCGTATTCGGCTGGCGTGCGGACATCGAAGCGATAGGTCGTGCGGTCAGCATCGTCCGCCCAGCGCTTCGCGTCCGACAACGTCGTGCGCTTCACGCCTGCGCGATCGGCTACGGCCCGCGCCGATTCGCGCGAAGCGGCGTCGGTGCGGCCGTCGTCGGTCGCAAACTGCCGCGCGCTGCCATGCGCGAGCGATTGACCCGCGAGCAGCCAGCCGATCGTGCCGTTGCGCAACGCCGCCACCGGGTTCGGAATGCCCGCATTCACGAGCGACTGCGTGCCGATAATGCTGCGCGTGCGCCCCGCGCAATTCACGATCACGCGTGTCCTGGGATCTGGTGCGAGTGCGCGGGCACGCAACACAAGTTCAGCGCCCGGCACGCTGATGCTGCCGGGGATGTTCATCGTCTGATATTCGTCGTAGCGGCGTGCGTCCAGCACGACTACGTCGTCGCCGCTTTTCAGCAACGCGTCGACTGCTTCCGCCGATAACGCCGGCGTATGCCGCTTCGCTTCCACGAACTCACCGAACGCCTTGCTAGGCACGTTGACGTCGCGGAACACCTCGCCGCCTGCACGTTCCCAGCCTCTCAGGCCACCTTCGAATAACGAAACATTGGAATAGCCGAGTTCTTCGAACTTGCGTGCAGCGCGCTCCGCGAGACCTTCGCCGTCATCGAGCAGAACGATCGGGACGCTCTTACGCGGCAGCTTCGTGAAGGCATCAAGTTCGATCTTGGACAACGAGAGGTTCGCGGCAAACAACGGATGGCGTTGCGCGTGCGGATCTTCTTCGCGGACATCGAGGAATGCTATTTCGCGCTTTGAAAGCAGGGCGTCGCGCACGTCGTCGAAGCTGCGCTGGGGGATGGCGCTCATGAGTCGAGTCGTTCCTTCGAAAGGTTCCAGAGGTTGGGGAGCGTGTCGTTTGTATAGCCGGAGATGAAGGGCTTTGGCGGACCGTCAGCGGGATAGACGTGCCGCGAGATGCCGCCGATATTCGCACCGTATACATGGATGCTGATGGACACGCGGTCGTCAAACGCATTGCTCACGCGATGAATATCGCCAACAGTCGGTGACACCGCAGCCACCGCGCCTCGTTCGAGCAACTGGTCTTCGCCCGATATAACCAACGCGCCGTCGTCGTTGCGTACATACGAGCGTGCAACTTCCGCGCCGCGCAATACACCGACGAGGCCCCATACCGTGTGATCGTGGACGGGCGTTTGCTGACCCGGTCCCCACACGAAACTGACGACCGAGAAACGGTGACGGGCATCGGCATAAAGCAGGAATTGCTGGTAGTAATCAGGCGACGGTTGCGAGTAGGCATCGGGCAGCCAGTCGTCTTCGGCTATCAGCTTGCCGAGCGCAACGGCCCCTTGTTCCAGCAGGTGCGCTTCAGGCAAATTTGAATCGACGAGTTGCGCAATCTCGCTTATGAATCCGCGCAGTTTTTCATGGCTCATTGCTGACTGTAGCGTCACGCCGCGTGCGCAATGTGGGATGTCAGTTCACGCGTGGCCGGGATCAGCTCGCGTCCGTAATCGAGCGCGTCTTCCAGCGGATCGAAGCCGCGAATCAGGAACGTGGTTACGCCGAGCGCGTGATATTCGGCCAGCGTTTGTGCCACTTGATTCGGAGTGCCAACGAGTGCCGTTGAGTTCGACCGGCCGCCGATCTCCTTCGCCACGCCGGTCCACAGGCGATCATCGGCCCGCACGCCGTCTCCCGCCGCGGCGAGCAAGCGGCGCGCGCCTTCGCTTTGCTGTGGCGTTGCTACACCGAGACCTTGCACTGCACGCAGGCGCCGCGTTTCAGCAAGAATGTGATCTGCGCGTTCCCATGCGGCCTTTTCTGTTGCCGCAAGAATTGGGCGGAACGATACCGAGAAGCGCACGTTATTGCGGCCATGCCTGGCCGCTTCCGCGCGGACGCGGGTGATTTGTTCGCACACTTGTTCTTTCGATTCGCCCCACAGCGCATAGACGTCTGCGTGCTTGCCCGCAACCTCGATAGCCGGCGCCGATGCACCGCCGAAATAGATCGGCACATACGGAGCTTGCTTGGGCTTGACTTCGGAGAACGCTTTTTCGAAGCGGTAATAGCGGCCTTCGTGATCGAAGGGTTCGGATTCGGTCCATACGCGCCGCAGGATCTGCAGGTATTCGTCGGTGCGGGCGTAGCGTTCGTCGTGCGAGAGAAAGTCGCCGTCGCGGCGTTGCTCGACGTCGCTGCCGCCCGAGATGAAGTGGACCGCAAGGCGCCCGCCGCTGAGCTGGTCGAGCGTGGCGAGCTGGCGTGCGGCCAAAGTTGGCGCGACGAATCCCGGGCGATGCGCGAGCATGAAGTGGATGCGCTGCGTGACGCCGGCCGCATAGGCGACGGTCAGCATGGCGTCGGGGCTGGTCGACTGATAGGGCACGAGAATGCGGTCGAAGCCGGCTTTTTCGTGCGCCTGGGCGAAGTCGCGAAGGTAGTCGATATCGATTGCCGGACCGTGCACCAGATGCGTCTCCGACACTTTTTGCTGCTGGATCATGCCGATGAATTCGACGCTCACGAAAGACGCTCCTCGTTGATCCACACTGTTGGGCAGTGCGTGAAGAGAGGCTTCAGAACGCTGCCGATAGCTTAAAAGGCTAACACCGGCTGACGCAGATCTTAAATATCAAAACGAGCTAAACATATGGGGCAGGGCGCTTGCCACGATGCGTGGAGGGACCGGGATGCCACGCAGCCATTACGCTCCCTTGGTCTTCCCCGATGACCCCGACTTCGCAGCCGGCGACCGTGCCCGCCACCTACTAGTCATCTCTCTCCCTGCGACTTCATCCATTGCCACCGCGATCAACTCGACCCGTTGCTCGCGCGTGAAACTCGCATAGGCCACGCCATCGATCACGCCGTGTTTCTTCAACAGATGAACGGCTGCGGACCGGTTCGCCTTCTCCAGCTCCAGGTCTTCCTGCGCGCTGAGCAATGCCGCTGTCAGACTCGCGACTGCCGCTTTCTCCTGCGCGACGTCGAATTTCATCAGGTCCATTTTGACGTCGATGCCAGGCGCATCCGATGACGTGCCAAGTCGCAATTGCGTCAGTTCGCGTTTCAAATCGCTTTCCCGGCGAAGCGCGCGCTCGAGTTTTTGCGCCATGCCGGGGTCTGATCGCCCGTGGCCGCGAAAGAGCGTGCTGAAGGTGTTTCCGAGAATTCCCATACCGTCATGACCTCGAGATGATGTGTTCATCGGCGTGCATTTGGTGTGAGAACGGAGTCTCACTCCCGGTATCTACGGCAGCGTGCGGCGAATCTTTAGGCTTTTTAGCAACCGCATAATTAACGGTATTTTTTACACGATGAAAGCCGGGGGAGAGACGAAAAAACGCCCGATAATCAATATGATAGATGATTATCGGGCATTCCGATGCAGCAATCAGACAGGGCTCAAACAGCTGTCCGTAAGGTAAAACGCGTCGAGTTATTCAGATGTTCTTCAAGCCACCGCTTCTTCGGCTTCAGCCTCGACCGTTTCCGTTTCCGAATTCCGGATCAGGTAATCGAATGCGCTGAGGGATGCCTTGGCGCCTTCGCCGACCGCGATCACGATCTGCTTGAACGGCACGGTGGTGACATCGCCGGCCGCGAACACGCCCGGCACGGACGTCGCGCCGCGCGCATCGACCACGATCTCGCCGTGACGCGACAACTCGACCGTGCCCTTGAGCCATTCCGTATTCGGCACCAGCCCGATCTGAACGAATACACCTTCCAGCTCGATATGTTTCGCTTCGCCCGAACTCAGGTCCTTATACGAGAGACCGTTGACCTTCTTGCCGTCACCGGTGACTTCCGTGGTCTGCGCCTGCGTGACGATAGTCACGTTCTTGAGGCTGCGCAGCTTGCGTTGCAACACGGCGTCGGCACGCAACTCCGTGCCGAATTCGAGCAGCGTCACCGTGCTGACCAGTCCAGCCAGATCGATCGCCGCTTCAACGCCCGAATTCCCGCCGCCGATCACTGCAACACGCTTGCCCTTGAACAGCGGGCCGTCGCAATGCGGGCAATACGCCACGCCGTGATTGCGATATTGCTTCTCGCCCGGCACGTTGATTTCGCGCCACCGGGCACCCGTGGCCAGCACGATCGTCTTCGCTTTCAGCACCGCGCCGTTGGCGAGGCGCACTTCGTGAATCTTGCCCGGCACGAGCGCTTCGGCACGCTGCACGTCCATGATGTCGACGTCATAGCTTTTCACGTGCTGCTCGAGCGCCGTGGCGAATTGCGGTCCTTCGGTCGCTTGGACCGAGACGAAGTTTTCGATGGCGAGCGTATCCAGCACTTGTCCACCAAAGCGCTCAGCCGCCACGCCGGTCGAGATGCCCTTGCGCGCCGAGTAGATAGCTGCCGCCGCACCGGCAGGTCCGCCGCCGACGATCAGCACATCGAATACGCCTTTCTTTTCGAGCGCTTTCGCGGCGCGGGCCCCTGCGTTGCTATCGAGCTTCGCAAGAATTTCCTTCACGCCGGTGCGGCCTTGGCCGAATACTTCGCCGTTCATGTAGACGGTCGGGACGGCCATGATCTGGCGCTGCTCGACTTCGTCCTGGAACAACGCGCCGTCAATAGTGACCTGGCGAATACGTGGATTGATGAGCGCCATCACGTTCAGCGCCTGCACGACTTCCGGGCAGTTCTGGCACGACAGCGAAATATACGTTTCAAACTCATAGTCGCCGTCGAGTTCGCGGATCTGTTCGATCACGGCGTCGTCAAGTTTGACCGGATGACCGCCGGTCTGGAGCAGCGCCAGGACCAGCGATGTAAATTCATGGCCCATCGGAATGCCCGCGAAACGGATACCCGTGGGTTTGCCCGGTTCGCCGATGGAAAACGAGGGTTTGCGATGCGTATCGTCGCGCTGCTCGATCACCGCAATGCGGTCCGACAGCGTGGCGATTTCATGCAGCAGCCCGTGCAACTCGATGGATTTCGGCGAGTTGTCGAGCGAAGCGACGATCTCGATCGGCCGGCTGACCTTTTCCAGATACGCTTTCAACTGAGTCTTGAGGTTGGCTTCCAGCATGGCGGTTTCGAGTCCGTTTAAAGATGATTTTTGTGCAAAAGACGTGCTGACAGACATCCGGGCCGCGAACGGCCCGGATGGTACAGCGCATTACAACGAGGATTTAAAGCGGTGAATGAAGCGGTAAAGCAGCTTAGATCTTGCCAACGAGGTCGAGCGACGGCGTCAGCGTTTCAGCGCCCGGCGTCCACTTGGCGGGGCACACTTCGCCCGGGTGTGCAGCGACGTATTGCGCTGCCTGCACCTTGCGCAGCAGCTCGCCAGCGTCACGGCCGATGCCGTTGTCGTGGATTTCGCACAGCTTGATCTCGCCTTCCGGGTTGATCACGAACGTGCCGCGCAGCGCCAGACCTTCTTCTTCGATCAGCACGTCGAACGCGCGGGAGATGACCAGCGTCGGATCGGCAATCATCGGATACTTGATCTTGGCGATCGTGTCAGACGTGTCGTGCCATGCCTTGTGCGTGAAGTGCGTGTCGGTCGACACGCTGTAGATTTCCACGCCCAGCTTCTTGAATTCAGCGTAACGGTCGGCCAGATCGCCGAGTTCCGTCGGGCAAACGAACGTGAAGTCAGCCGGGTAGAACACCAGGACGGACCATTTGCCCTTCAGGCTTTCTTCGGTCACGGTGGTGAAGTCGCCGTTGTGATAAGCGTTGGCTTTGAACGGTTTGACCTGGCTGTTGATGATCGGCATTGCGTGAGTCCTTGTGTTAAGTGGTTAAGGAGAAGTGAATGAAGTATGAAGGGAGGCACCCGATATGGAAAATCGAATGATTTAATGGGGTCGATGTGGTGAGGCTATCAGGGTTAACGTGGAATCAGCGTGGCATATCGGGGCGGCATTTTAGCGCCGCCACGAAGCAGCTGCCAGCCCCATAGCTGCCGCAAGGCCAACGAACACGACGGGCATGGGCATTGCGCGCATCCCGCTTCAGCTAACCGAATCAACAGGAGGGTGTATGAAAATTGGCATCATTGGCGCGGGTAATATTGGTCGCGTGCTGGCGCTGCGCTGGGTCGAGCGGGGGCATGAGGTCCTGATCGGCAATTCGCGCGGGCCGGATACGCTGGCCGACGTTGCCAACGAAACCGGCGCGAAGCCAGCGGAACTTGCCGACGTGGTCCGTGGCGCCGCTGTAATCGTCGTCACGATCCCCGAAAAGAAAGTGTTGAATCTGCCGAAGGGCTTGTTCGACGGCGTGCCGGAAACCACGGTCGTGATCGATACCGGGAATTACTATCCGCGTGAGCGCGATGGCCGTATCGACGGAATCGAGTCCGGCATGATGGAAAGCGAATGGGTCGAGCAGCAGCTCGGGCGTCCGGTCATCAAGGCTTTCAACAACATTTACGCGGCGCATTTGCGCGATCTCGGCAAGCCCGAAGGCACGCCGGGACGCATCGCATTGCCGGTCTCGGGCGATGCCGCCGATGCGAAAGCCGTCGTGATGCAACTGGTGAACGAGATGGGCTTCGATCCGGTCGATAACGGCAGCATAGGCGACTCCTGGCGTCAGCAGCCGGGCACGCCGGTCTATACGAAGGATTTCGACAGAGAAGGCCTGAAGGCCGGTTTGCAGAAGGCGGAGCGGGCTCGCACGCCGCAATGGAGCGCGACGGACAAGAGCCCTGGCAGCTTTGAAAAACCTGCATGAAGCTGAACGGCGACGGGCCTCTCAAAGCCTGTCGCCTTGACGATGCAGCTCGCGTTAGTCTAGCGAGATCCCGTCGAATCGATGACCGCCCAGCGGACTGATCTCGTAGCCCTTCACGTCTTTCGTCATCAACTGAAACGCGTTTGCATGGGCGATCGGCGTGTACGGGACCTGATCCTTGAACACGACCTGCGCCTGCTCATACAGCTTGGTGCGGGTCGGCTGGTCGGTAATCAGCCGCGCTTTGCCGAGCAGATCATCGAATTGCTTGTTGCACCACTTCGCCACGTTGCTGCCATGCACGGCATCACAGCCGAGCGTCGTGCCGAGCCAGTTGTCCGGATCGCCGTTATCGCCCATCCAGCCGTAAAGGATGGCGTCGTGCTCGCCGCCTTCTTTCGCGCGCTTGTTATATTCGGCCCATTCGTACGTGACAATATTCGCTTTCACGCCAATCTTCGCCCAGTCCGATTGAATCAATTGCGCCATCAGGCGAGCGTTCGGGTTGTAGCCGCGCTGCACGGGCATGGCCCATAGCGTGATCGAAAAGCCGTTTGGAAAACCCGCTTGTTTCAGCAGATCACGCGCTTTCGCGGGATCGTAAGGTGCGTCCTTCAACGCCTTGTTATACGACCATTGCGATGGCGGCATCGGATTCGACGCCACGGTCGCGGCCCCGTCGTAGACGCTCTTCAGGATCGCCGGTTTATCGACGGCCATGTCCAGCGCACGACGCACCAGCACGTTATCGAGCGGCTTGTGCGTGGTGTTGTAGCCGACATACGCCACGTTGAAACCCACTCCCGAGAGCAGCGCGAGTTTCGGATTGCTGCGCGCGGTCTGGATATCGGCGGGGCGCGGGAAGGCTGTCATCTGGCATTCGCCGCTCGCGAGTTTCTGCATGCGCACAGCGGCGTCCGGCGTGATGGCGAACACCAGTTTCGCGATATGCACGTCCTTCTTGTTCCAGAAGTCCGGATGCGCGTCGTATCGGATGATCGCGTCTTTCTGATAGTCACGGAACACGAACGGGCCGGTGCCCACGGGCTTCTGGTTCAGGTCTTCCGTCTTGCCGGCCTTCAGCAACTGGTCGGCATATTGCGCCGACACAATGGAGGCGAATTCCATCGCTATATTGCGCACGAACACCACGTCCGACGTGTGCAGCGTGAAGCGCACGGTGTAGTCGTCGAGTTTTTCAACCGATGCAATGTTCTTGTCGTAGCCGAGATCGCTGAGATACGGGAAGCTGACCGGATGCGCCTTCTGGAACGCATTGTCCGGATCGATCATGCGTTTGAACGTGAAGACGACGTCGTCCGCATCGAAGTCGCGCGTGGGCGTGAACCAGGGCGTGGTCTGGAACTTGACGCCGTGGCGGAGATGAAACGTGAAGGTCTTGGCATCGGGCGACTCGTCCCATGACGTGGCCAGGCCCGGCACCAGGTTGAGCGACCCGCGCTCGAACTCGACCAGGGTGTCGTAGACTGCGTGCGCGCCGGCGTCGAAGTCGGTGCTGGTGGTGTACTGCGCGGAGTCGAAGCCGGCCGGACTGCCTTCCGAACAGAACACCAGCGTTTTGCCCGCCGCGTGGGCTGTGCCGGCGAGGGCACCGAGGGCACCAAGCGCCGCGAACGCGCAGACGGCGCTGCAAACAGCGGTGCGGGCCAGCTTGCGGGCAGGGGCGAAGAACGAGTCGGACGGCAGGCTTTTATGTGGCATGTAAGGTCGATGAAGGTTGAGGGGCGGCGCCCGGAGGCGACCAGTCGTGCCTAAGTAACCGCATACTTTACCAACCAGGGAATTTTTGACGAAGCGATACGTTCTTCTTTAGATAGTTCGAAACCAGCCATCGCCATTCAGGGCGAGTTCATGCACCTTTTCGCTCGGCTTTTCACGCAGCCGCCTGGGAACCCTGAACCCGCAGGCTGCAAATATTTCCCGGGCGTTTTAACATGTCGGACCGGGCGCTCCCGCTTTTTTGCGGCTTCTTGCTAAAGTTACCGATTAATGACCGGCACGCGGCCCACGCCCTCCTATGCAGTACAAGAGAACATGAAAAACGTTTCTGATTCACCGGCAGCCACTGCCGAAGCAGCCCACGAAGAATGCGTCGAACTCGTGGCAAAGGCCACGATTCCCACGCGTTATGGCGTGTTTGAGTCGCATGTGTATCGCGTGACGAGCACGGGCGCCGAGCATCTGACGCTCGTCATGGGCGATGTCAGCCACGGCGAATCCGTGCTGTGCCGGTTGCATTCCGAATGTGTCACGGGCGATGTTTTTGGCTCGTATCGCTGTGATTGCGGTGAGCAGCTAGATCTGGCGATGCGTTATATCGCGGCTGAAAATCGTGGAATATTGCTGTATTTGCGGGGTCATGAAGGACGCGGCATCGGGCTGGCGAACAAGATCCGCGCGTATGCGCTGCAAGAGCAGGGGTATGACACTGTCGACGCCAACCTGCATCTCGGCTTGCCCGACGATGCGCGGGAATACGACTCGGCGGCAGCTATCCTGCGCGCGCTCGACGTGCGCTCGGTGCGCTTGATGAGCAACAACCCGTCGAAATTCGACACGCTGCTCAAGCACGATATCCCGGTCTGCGAACGGGTGGCGCTGGCCATTCCCGTGCGTGAGGAAAACGAGCGCTACATCAAGACGAAGCAGGTTCGCTTCGGTCACTACTTCGACGAAAACGAATAGGTAACTGCAGGGCGCCTTGAGCTTCAAATTGCGTCGTGGAAAATAACGCCCACCGTATGCCGGTGCCCCGATCTCAGCCGGCTCACGCCGTGCCTGAGATTCACGCGATACGCTCCGCGCGTTCCATTCACCGGCCGGTTATGCACGGCAAAAATCACGGCGTCGCCTTGCGCTAGCGGTACGACTTCGGCCCGCGACTGCATGCGCGGCCGCTGCTCGGTCATCACAAACTCCCCGCCCGTAAAATCCTGCCCGGGTACCGACAGCAGACACGCGAGCTGCAGCGGAAACACGTGCTCGCCGTACAAGTCCTGATGCAGGCAGTTGTAGTCGCCCTGCGTGTATTGCAGGATCAGCGGTGTGGGGCGAAGCTGGCCGGCCGCGTGGCATCGATCGATAAAAGCGGCGTGGTCCGGCGGATAGCGCGTGTCGATACGCATGATCTCGTTCCATCGGTTAGCAATGGGAACAAGATGCGGATACACCGCTTTGCGTAAGGTGCCGATCACATCAGGCAGCGGATAAGCGTAGTACTTATACTCGCCGCGCCCGAAGCCGTGGCGTGCCATGACTACGCGGCTCCGATACAACTCGTCGCGCGCATAAAGCGCTTTCAACGCGTCACATTCCGCTGGCGTGAGCAGGCGCTCGACCGTCGCGCAAGCGAAATTATCCAGTTCCTCTTGAACCGCATGCCAGTCGATGGCGTTCACGCGGGCTTCGATATTCGTCGCCAGAGCATCCATTGGCAGCATCTCCATGCAGGTTTCGATGACCGCAAGTGTCCGCTGCACAGCGCTTTAAAACACCCCGAATGTTGCGGTCATATTAGATATGCGGAAAACATATGATGAATAACCCAGGGCTTTTCCGGGCGCATTAGTGGTTCACCGGTGATGAATGCGCCTCAGCGGAATCGCGCGATGCCGCGTCTCGAAGGCGAATGATGGTTTGCCGCGATGTGCTGAGCACCCGCGCGATGGCCGTCACGGTGCTGCCCGCGGCAAGCGCCTTCAGTGCTTGTTGCCGTTGTGAGTCGGAGAGCGAGGCGGGCCGTCCCTGATGGGTGCCGTCCTTCTTGGCAATCGCGGCCGCGTCGAGCGCGCGTGCGCGTTTGGCATCGCGTTCCAGTTCGGCGGAAAGCTGCAGCATGCGGATGGGTGAGCCTTCGCCGCTCGCGCAAAGATCGGCTTTACCGGCCTCGAGGCAGAAGACGTGCGCGCCTTTCCCGGCCAGCGCGGTGAGCGTAGACACAGAGTCGCTGATGCTGCTTCCCAGGTAACCGAGATGCGCGACGACCAGCGTGTCGCCGGGTTTAATGCGGCGGATAGCGCGCTGGAGCGCGGGGCGCGACGTGGCGTTCACGGCGTGGCTGCAGTTATCGACCAGGACGCAACCCATGTCGACCAGGAAGCCGGCCGCGTCGATCTGGAACAGGTCGTTGTCGCGGCCGTCCTGATTGCCGGCGGTATTGATGTACACGATGAGGGTCACGAGCGCGCTCCGGTAGTGCTTCGCATGGTCCGCCGGGAGCGCTGCAGAGGCGCTCCCGGCTGCTGCGGCTTGCTGCATGTTAGCAAACTGCCGGACGATGCGCGGCACTCGGTATCAACGCTGCCGCCTCAATTCTGCAGTGCGACTTTGGTGATCTTGCCTTGCAGCGCCTCGCGGCGTGTCGCGATCCGCTCACCGAGTTTCCCGAGATCGAGCTTGGTCTTGCGCAGTTCGGGGAACAGCTCCGACTCCTCTTCCTCCACATGGTGATTGACGCTTTCGGTCAGGACCTTGAAGGTGGCGTTGAAGCCTTCGTCGCCGGCTTTCATCGTCGAGAATTTTTCGATCAGCGTCTTCACCAGGAAGTGCTCGATGACTGCTTCGTTGACATCGTCCTTGTTGTCTTCGCCCAGCGCTTCCTTGGCTGCCGGATAGAGGATTTCCTCTTCCACCATGGCATGCATGGTGAGCAGTTCGCATGCGCGTTGCACGAGCGTCGACTTGCGTTCCAGGTCGTCATCGTCGGCGCGTTCGAACGCATCGAACAATTTTTCTACCGCTCGATGTTCTTCTTCAAGCAGCGTCAGCGCATCCTGCCGGGTCGTGTGAGTTGCAGCCGTAGTGACAGCCATGATGATTCCTCGCGTGGGGTGGGGCAGGTCGGGGTGACTCGCTCGCAAGAATCACAGCAATGCGGATGCCCGAGCAACAGGTGCCGAAGTTACGGTGTGCCGGACGATCTCCACCCGCCACCACGCGGGCAGCAGGCGGCGCACGTCGGCGCGGGCAAAGCGGTCATCGATGAGATACAACACGCCTTGATCGGTCTGGCCTCGAATCACGCGCCCCGCGGCCTGTACCACTTTCTGTAGCCCGGGAAACAGGTACGTGTAGTCGAATCCGGCGCCGAACTCTTCGTCCATGTGCGCTTTCATCTGCTGGTTGACCGGATTGAGCTGCGGCAGTCCAAGGGTCGCGATGAACGCACCGATCAACCGCGTTCCCGTCAGGTCGATTCCTTCCCCGAACGATCCGCCGAGCACGGCGAAGCCGATACCGCGCCCTGTTTGCGTGAAGCGCGCGAGAAAAGCTTGCTGATCCGCTTCGCTCATTGAACGCGATTGCGTCCACACCGGAATGTCGGGGTGCTCGCGAAGCAGCGCGTTGGCGACCTGATCGAGGTAGTCGAAGCTGCTGAAGAAACTCAGGTAGTTGCCGGGCGCACGCCTGTACTGCGCCGCGATGAGATCGACGAGTAATGGTACGGATTCCTCTCGATTTCGATATCGCGTGGAAACATTCGCTATGGCGCGTACCTGCAACTGATCCTCGTGAAAGGGTGACTCCACATTCACTTGCAGGCAGGTGTCGGGAAGACTGAGCATGTCGCCATAAAAATGCATGGGCGTGAGCGTGGCCGAGAAGAGCGCTACCGAATGCGCGCGGGCA
The DNA here is from genome assembly GCF_964252755.1 of Caballeronia sp. LjRoot29. NCBI lineage: Bacteria > Pseudomonadati > Pseudomonadota > Betaproteobacteria > Burkholderiales > Burkholderiaceae > Caballeronia > Caballeronia sp. LjRoot29. Next base: position 38,813 of record NZ_CAXUPU020000007.1, read on the forward strand.
AAGCGCGATTTCAGATGCGGCCCGGGAACACGGTTGCGCAGGCATAGAACGGTATTGCGCCGCGTCGCACCGTGCGGGGACAAAGTGGTATCGAAAAGAGTGTGGGTGTCGAAGCGCTCTGCAATGCGCACGAAATGAATGGCATCGAAGTAAAAGCGCAGCGTTTCGTGATCGAGGCCTGCAGGTTGTTCGGTCACGAACTCTATGACTGCCCCGATCATGTTGTCCAGCGCTTCAATGAAGCGTCCGGGCAGGGCCGCATGCACGTCGTAATCGGTTTCCTGCGCGCTGGAAATCGCTTTCCATTCCCGCGCGATCTTGTCGAATGCGCGCTTTAACGGTGGCGGCACGGTGCGGCGCAGGCCGCGAAAACGTGCTTCATCGAGCGTGGCCGAATACATCGCGCGGGCGCGTTCAACCAGGTTATGCGCTTCGTCCACCAGCACGCCGACACGCCATTCCTTCGACTCCGCGAGGGAAAACAGCATGGCGTGCGTATCGAAGTAATAGTTGTAGTCGCCGACAATGACGTCGCTCCAGCGCGCCATTTCCTGGCTCAGGTAGTACGGACAAACAGCGTGCTCAATCGCAATCTCGCGCAACACATGGCGGTCCAGTTGCGCCACTCCAAGAGCAGCGGTTCGCGCGGCGGGCAAGCGGTCATAGAAGCCGCGTGCGAGCGGGCATGATTCGCCGTGGCAGGCTTTGTCGGGGTGTTCGCAAGAGCGGTCACGCGCGACCAGTTCGAGCACGCGCAGCGGTGTGTTGCCGCCAAGCGTGGTGAGTGCATCAAGCGCAAGTTGCCGGCCTGAACGCTTCGCGGTGAGGAAGAAGATCTTGTCGAGCTGTGCGGCGGGCCATGCTTTCAGTAGCGGAAACAAGCTGCCCAGCGTCTTGCCTATACCCGTTGGCGCTTGCGCCAGCAGACTGCGCCCGTGCAACGCGCAACGGTAAATTGCTGCCGCCAGTTCCCGCTGTCCCGGATACAAAGACGCGTGAGGGAAAACCATGCCCGCCAGCGCGCTGTGCAGTTTCGCGCGATGGTCGAGTTCCTGTTGCGCCCAATCCAGAAAACGCTCGCAATGCTCGTGAAAGTGATCGCGGAGTGCGTCGGCGGAATGCAGTTCGGTGAACACCGTCTCTTCCTCGCTGTCGATATTGAAGTAGACGAGGGCAACGCGCACTTCCTGCAGATCAAGCATTTTGCAGCACAGCCAGCCGTAGATGCGCGCTTGTGCCCAATGCAGATGCCGGTGGTTATCCGGGACGGCGCTGAGCTTCCCGCGAAACGTCTTGATCTCTTCCAACTGGTTCAGGCCGGGGTCGTAGCCGTCCGCACGACCGCGCACGTGCAGTGGACCAACTTTATCGGAAAGGCTTAGTTCGGCCTGGTAGCGCTCGCCGCGTCGCGCAGTGACGAGCTTATGCCCCGCCATGCCCTGTTGCGCAGTAGGCGACGGAGTGAAGCGCAAGTCGAGGTCGCCGCGCTTGGCAGTGAACTCGCACAACGCCCGTACTGCGATGGAATAGGCGGGTTGATCGGACATGATTACTGTATAAATATACAGTAATATTATCACGACGTATTCGTCCGCTGAAGCGGTCAACAACCCCGGATGATGCAGCAGCCAGATCATTGGCAGTGCCTTTACGTCCGCAAAAAATGCCGCGTAAATATAATGAGCGCCGCCTGCGCCTCTGGAGATAAAAGCCAGATAAAAAGCCGGATGATCCGATCCCCTCCGCCGCAAGATGCGCGTGTCCGATGAGCGCTGCGTCGCCCATGCAGTAGAAAGCACGTTCGTTCAAACGCGTAGTGGTATCTTTAATCTGTCAAAGCACCCCGAACCGAGGCCCCTGGAGTGAGCGAAACTACAACATCAACGGCGCCGCCGGCAGAAGACGACGAGCCGGGCGCGGCTCATAACCCGAGTTCGCTGGATTTCCCCGTTGTTGGGATTGGCGCGTCCGCAGGGGGCGTGCAGGCGTTGTTGCGCTTCTTCGAGAACGCGCCGTCCGACATGGGCATGGCGTTTGTCGTGGTCCTGCATTTGTCGGCCACGCATGTCAGCAGCGCGGACAAGGTGCTGCAGAACGTGACCCGCATGGGCGTGCGGCAAGTCAGCGGGCCGACCAGGATAGAAGCGAACCACGTCTACGTCATCGCACCGGGCAAGAGCCTGACGATGGCGGACGGTTTCCTGAACGCACGCGACGCCGAGCCCACGGCGGGCCGGCCGGTCAGTATCGACCGGTTTTTCCGGAGCCTGGCAGATGCGCATGGTCAGCGGGCGATGTGCATCGTAATGTCCGGCACGGGCAGCGATGGTTCGGTCGGCATTGCCAACGTGAAAGAAAAGGGCGGCGTGACGCTCGCGCAGGAGCCCAACGACGCCGAATACTCAGAGATGCCGCAGAACGCGATCCTGACAGACCAGGTCGATCTCGTGCTGCCGGTGGTGGAGATGCCGCAGCGACTGCTCGACATATGGAACAACGCCAAGCGCATCGCGCTGCCTGAACTGGAACCAGCCACGTTGAGTCCGGACGACCGGGCCGACCGGGGTGAGGCCGAACTTGCGTTGCAGGCCATTCTGGCAACGTTACGCACCCGCACCGGCCACGATTTCCGTTTCTACAAACGTGCAACCATGCTGCGCCGGATCGAGCGGCGCCTGCAGGTCAACGGCGTACCCGACCTGATTGCCTACCGTGATTTGCTGCGGGATAACTCGCGCGAAACGGCGGCCTTGCTCAAGGACATGCTGATTGGCGTGACCAGTTATTTCCGCGATCGGGAAGCGTTCGAATCGCTCGAGCGCGGCGTATTGCCGGCCCTGTTCCAGAACAAGGCCGACGGCGATCAGGTTCGCGCGTGGGTCGCGGGATGCTCGTCGGGCGAGGAAGCGTATTCGCTCGCCATGCTCCTGTGCGAGCAGCGCGAAGCATTACATTCCTCAGCCAATATCCAGGTGTTCGCCACGGATATCGATGAAAGCGCCGTCGCGCGCGCGCGGGCCGGACTGTACCCCGAGTCGATCATGACCGATGTCCGCCCCTCTACGCTGCGGAAATTTTTCACCAAGATGGATTCGCGCTACGAGGTCGTGAAAAGCGTGCGCGAGAAGATCCTGTTCGCCATGCATAACGTGCTGCGCGATCCGCCGTTCTCGCGGCTCGACCTGGTCTCCTGCCGCAACCTCCTGATCTATCTCGACCGCGGTGTGCAGAACCAGGTGCTGGAAATGTTCCACTACGCGCTGTACCCCAACGGGTATTTGTTCCTCGGCACGTCGGAGTCGGCGGACTCGGTGGAAGAACTGTTCAGCGTGGTCGACAAGAAGAATCGTATCTATCGGGCAAAGGCGGCGAAGCTGCCGAACCGTCCTACGCTGGGCGCGCCTTCGCTGCTGTTGCAAGGGCGCTTCACGCAGGACGAGGAAGCAGGGTCGGCGCTGGTCCCCGGGCGCCGCAATTTCTCATTCAGTGCGCTACATCAGCGTGTGCTCGAGCAATACGCGCCGCCCAGCGTGATTGTCAACCGCGATTCGAAGATCGTGCATATGTCGGATAACGCGGGACGTTTCCTGCGCTATGTCGGCGGCGAACCGTCGAGCAACATGATTGCCGTCGTGCTGCCTGAATTGCGGCTCGACTTGCGTACCGCGTTGTTCCAGGCCGCGCAGACGGGCAATAGCGTGGAAGCACGGCGCGTCAAGCTGCAGCGCAACGGACTTCCGTCTTACGTCAACATGACCGTGCGTCCGTTCCACGACGCCGCTGCCGACGCCGACTTCCTCCTCGTGCTGTTCGACGAGGTCCAGGAGGCCATGACAGAAGACCGGGCCGCGGTGACGTATCAAACGGGTCACGACACCGTGATGCAGCAGCTCGAACAAGAGCTGCACTCGAGCAAGGAACAACTGCAGACCACGATCGAGCAGTACGAGACGTCGATGGAAGAATTGAAGGCATCGAATGAAGAATTGCAGGCGATCAACGAGGAGTTGAGGTCGGCGACGGAAGAGCTCGAAACCAGCAAGGAAGAGCTGCAGTCGGTGAACGAGGAGCTCATCACGGTCAACGCTGAATTGCAGGCGAAGATCGAGGAGACGGGCAAAGCCAATGACGACCTGGAGAACCTGATCACCTCTACGGACATCGCCACTATTTTCGTCGATCGCGCGATGTGCATCAAACGCTATACGCCGAATGCGGCCACGGTGTTCAACCTGATCGGCGCGGATGTCGGGCGCTCGTTGTTCGACATTACGCACCGGCTTGTTTATCCCGAACTGGCCGACGACGTCAGCGCGACGTTCCAGTCGTTGCGCCTGACCGAGCGCGAAGTCGCCACGTCCGACGGCCGCTGGTTCCTCGCGCGCGTGCTGCCTTACCGGACGGCAGACGACCGGATCGACGGCGCGGTGCTCAGTCTCGTTGAAACCACGGCGCGCCGCCGCGCCGAGGCAAACGTGCGGGCAGGCGAGGAGCGGCTGAGACTCGCGGCGCAGACGACGAACGACTTCGCGATCATCGTGCAGGATCCAGAGGGGCGCATCGTCAGCTGGAACGCCGGCGCCGAGCGTGTCTTCGGTTATACGGCAGCCGAGGCGGTCGGGCAGGATATCGACGTGATCTTTACTGCTGACGATCAGCAGGCGGGTATGGCGGCCCACGAACGCGAGGTCGCACAACGCGATGGCCGTGCCGACGATGATCGCTGGCTGGTCTCAAAGGGCGGCCGCAAGGTGTATTGCAGCGGCGTGGTGACGCCGTTGTCCGATCCGAAGTTCACGGGTTACGCAAAGATCGTGAGGGATCTCACGGACCGCAAGACGCAGGAAGACGCACGCCAGTCGCAACTGGCGGAGGAGCGGGCGGTGCGGGCGCAGGCGGAAGCGGCGAACCGGCTCAAGGACGATTTCCTGGCCGTGCTGTCGCACGAATTGAAGCACCCACTCAACCTGATTCATGTGAAGGCGGAAATGTTGCCGCGCATTCCCGAAGCGCGGGGCGTACCGGCGATCCAGCAGACAGCCGACGCAATCCAGCGCGCGGTGCTCGGTCAGGCGAAGATCATTGACGACTTGCTGGACCTGTCGCGTGTGCGTACCGGCAAACTGGCTTTGAACCTGGCAATGGGCGACGTCGCGGCCATGCTGAAGACCATCGCCGACGCCATCGAGGCGGACGCTGCATCACGGGGCATAACGCTGTCGTTCGAGGGTCTGGATGAACCGGTGTGGACCAAGGTGGATCCGGTGCGTTTCGACCAGATCGTGTGGAACCTGCTGAGCAACGCGCTGAAATTTACGCCGCGCGGCGGCTCGGTGTCCGTTCGCCTCACGAGTGAAGAGGACCAGTTGCGTATCGATGTCACGGATACCGGGTTGGGGATCGAAGCATCGGTGTTGCCGCATATCTTCGAGATGTTTTCACAAGGCAACGAAGCGCGTCGCAAGACAGGCGGCGGCATGGGCATCGGCCTCGCGCTGGTCAGGCAACTCGTGGAGACGCATGCGGGAAGCGTGCTTGCACAATCCGACGGCGAAGGCCGCGGCACGCGCATGAGCGTCTGGCTGCCGCTCGTCGACGGCCTTCCCATTGGCAAGCATGCGCCGGATGAGCACGGCGGGTCGCTGGCGGGCGTGCGTATGCTGGTCGTCGACGACGACTCTGAAACCGCGAGCTCATTCGCGGCGTTGCTGGAACTCGAAGGCGCGCTGGTCGCTACCGCGCATGACGGCGACAGCGCGCTTCCGCTGCTCGAACGCAACCACGTGGACCTGCTGGTCTGCGACATCAGCATGCCCGGCATGGATGGCTACGATCTCATGAGCCGGGTCCGGGCGAATCCCCGCCTGGCACAGTTGCCCGCTATTGCGCTAACGGGCTACACCGTGGGTAACGATGACGAGCGCGCACGCGCGTCGGGCTTCGACCTGACGCTGGTCAAGCCGGTCTCGCTCGAAGCGTTGGTTGCCGCCGCCGAGCAAGTGTTTTTCTGGCGCGGTGCACATGGCGGTGGCACGCACGAGCGTCGCTGAGGGGCGATCAACCTGAACTGACAAGTCGCTAGGAGGCGGCCGGCTGCTTGAGCAACGTGCGGCAATGACGCGCAATCTGCCGCTCTTCCTGGGTCTCGATCACGTCGAACTGAACATCGAGAAATTGAAGTCCGTCGCAAATGCGTTCACGCACGGCCGCAGCGTGTTCGCCAATACCACCGGTGAACACCACGCGGTCGAGGCCGCCCATCAACGCGGCATACGCACCGATAGCCTTGCGCACAGCCGTACAGAAGATATCGATGGCAAGCTCCGCATCAGCGTCGCTGCGTTGCAGAAGCGCCTGCATGTCATCGTTTGAATTGGAGAGACCCTTGAGGCCGCTCTCGTAATTGATCAGGTGTTCGAGCGCATTGGCGTCAAGCGTTCCGGTCCGCATCAGATAAACGACCACACCAGGGTCGATGTCACCAGTGCGTGTTGCCATGGGAATGCCACCCGTAGGCGTGAGACCCATGGTGGTATCGATTGAACGGCCATCGCGAATCGCGCAGAGGCTCGCGCCGCTGCCAAGATGCGCGACCACGAGGCGCGCCGGAAGATCGTTGCCGAGCGTAGCGACGATCGACTCGTACGAGAGCCCGTGAAAACCATATCGGATCACCCCTTCTTCAGCGTAGTGTTTCGGCAGCGCGAGGTGAGTCGCGCGCGTAGGCATGGTCCGGTGGAACGCGGTGTCGAGGCAGGCGTAATGCGGCACGTCGTTGAAAATTTGCTGCGCCAGATCGAGCAGCTCCAGCGCTTGCGGCAGATGCAAGGGCGCAAATTGCACCGCATCGCGCAGGGTCTGTTTCACCTCGGGCGTGATCAGCGCATGGTCGGTCAGGTGCGGACCGCCATGCACTACCCGATGCCCCACCGCGGCCAGCGGCTGGTCGAGATGCGCATGCAGCGCGTCGGCCACGCGCTGCAACGCGTCGTGCTGCGACTCCATCACGTGATTCTGCGTGACATCGATCGCACCATCCGATGAACGCATGGTCAGCGAGCCGTCGTCGCGGCCTATGCCTTTTGCACTGCCAGTCAGCCACGGCGTTTCGTCGCTGTTGTCCGGTGTATTAGCCGAAGCATTGCCGGACTTCTCGCCGGGCATATACACGCCGAATTTAAGCGACGACGAACCGCTGTTCAGCACCAGGATTCCCAGGGTCATGGTCGTTAGCCTTTCCAGACCCAGTTGCGGATTTCATCGCGGTCAATGCCTTCCGCGTGGGCGTAAGTAATGCTCGCGTTGATCTGATCCTTGAGCCAGTTCTTCGTGTGAGCGCCGGTATCGCGAAGCCGCGGGACACGATCGATCACGTCGATACACAGCGAAAAGCGGTCGACCTGATTGATGATCGCCAACTCGAACGGCGTATTGATGTTGCCGCGTTCACGATACCCATGCACGTGCATGTTCTCGTGATTCGTGCGGTTATACGTGAGCTTGTGAACGAGCGACGGATACGAGTGGAAGTTGAAGATGACCGGCTTCTCGCGCGAGAAAATAGAATCGAAATCGCGACTGGACAGACCGTGCGGATGGTCGGTGTCGGGCATCAGGCGGAACAGATCCACTACGTTGACGAAGCGGATCTTGAGGTCGGGGAAATGTTCCTTCAGGATCTCGACGGCCGCAAGCGATTCCATGGTGGCGATATCACCTGCGCTGGCCATCACCACGTCCGGTTCGCTGTTCTGGTCAGTCGACGCCCAGTCCCAGATGCCAATACCCTTGGTGCAATGCGCGAGCGCAGCGTCCATGTCGAGGTACTGCAAATGCGGCTGCTTGTCCGCGACAATCACGTTGATGTAGTCGCGTGAACGCAGGCAATGATCCATCACGCTCAGCAGGCAGTTTGCATCGGGTGGCAGGTAGATGCGCACGACTTCTGGACTCTTGTTCGTGACGACATCGAGGAAACCCGGGTCCTGATGGGTGAAACCGTTGTGATCCTGACGCCATACCAGCGACGTAATCAACAGGTTCACCGATGGCACCGGCGCACGCCAGTCGAGTTCGAGCTTCGATTTTTCCAGCCACTTGGCGTGCTGGTTGAACATGGAATCGATCACATGCACGAAGGCCTCGTAGGTCGCGAGCAAGCCGTGCCGGCCCGTCAGCACGTACCCTTCGAACCAGCCTTCCAGCGTGTGCTCGCTGAGCATTTCCACTACGCGACCGTCAACCGATAACGCGCCGCCGTCGCTGTCTTCCGGCTTGATCTCGGCGATCCAGCGTTTGCCCGACGCTTCGTACACGCCATCGAGTTTGTTGCTGGCGGTTTCATCGGGGCCGAACAGCTTGAAAGTGCTCATGTTGCGCTTGATCACGTCGCGCAGCCAGGTTGCAAGCACCGCGGTAGGCGACTGGTAGGTGCCAGCGGGATCCTTGACCTTGAACGCATAGTCGCGGATATCGGGCAGGTCCAGCGAGCGCCTGAGACGGCCGCCGTTCGCATGCGGATTCGCGCTGATGCGGCGATCGCCCTTCGGCGCAATCGCGCGAAGTTCTTCGATCAGCGTGCCGTTTTCGTCGAAGAGTTCTTCGGGTTTGTAGCTGCGCATCCACGCTTCCACGATCTTCAGGCTCTTCGCGTTGGTCACCGGATCAAGCACCGGTACTTGATGCGCGCGCCAAAAATCTTCGACCTTGTGGCCGTCGACCTCCTTCGGGCCGGTCCAGCCTTTCGGCGAACGCAAGACGATCATTGGCCAGCGCGGACGCGTGGTGTCGCCAGTCGAACGGGCGTGTTCCTGGATCGCGCGAATCTCGCCGATGCAAGTCTCAAGCGTCTCGGCCATCAGTTGATGCATGACAGCGGGATCGTTGCCCGAGACAAAATGCGGTTTGTACCCGTAACCGGTCATCAGCGCTTCGAGTTCTTCTTGCGGAATGCGCGCGAGGATGGTCGGGTTCGCGATCTTGTAGCCGTTCAAGTGCAGGATGGGCAGCACTGCGCCGTCGACTATCGGGTTCAGGAACTTGTTCGAATGCCACGACGTGGCGAGCGGGCCGGTCTCGGCTTCGCCGTCGCCCACTACCACTGCGACGATCAGGTCGGGGTTGTCAAATGCCGCGCCAAAGCCGTGCGAGAGGCTGTAGCCCAGCTCGCCGCCTTCGTGAATCGAGCCCGGCGTTTCAGGGGTGCAATGCGAACCGATGCCCCCGGGTGACGAGAAAGCGCGGAACAGGCGCAGCATGCCGGTTTCGTCAGCACTCCGATCCGGATAGACCTCGGAGTAATACCCTTCAAGGTACGAGTTCGACAAGGTGGCGGGTGCGCCATGGCCCGGTCCCGAGACATACATGACGTTCAGGTCGTCCCTCATGATGAGGCGGTTCAGGTGCACCCACGTGAACGACTGGCCGGGGTCCGAACCCCAATGTCCGAGCAGGCGCTGCTTGATGTGCTCCGCCTTGAGCGGCTCGCGCAGGAGCGGGTTGGCGCGTAAATAGATCATGCCTACCGACAGATAATTGCAGGCGCGCCAGTAAGCGTCGATCTTGCGCAATTCGTCGGCGGAAAGGGGGGAGGAGCGGGGAGTTGCCTGTGTGTCCATATCGTGTCCGTTGTATCCGTTGGTTGGAGGGCGGTGTCACTCGATCCGGCGGGTCACTCTGCGGGTCGCTCTTTGCTAAGGGATTCAGGCGCTAAAGCATTCTGTATTGTGCCGCGTGCGGCAGGTTCACGGTCAGCCACGACCATGACATGGATCAAAGGCAATGCTATGACTGGCGGCCTTTACGCGGAGAGGTTGCATGCAGGAGCGGGTTGAAGCCGGCGGACGGCGCGGTCTTGCGCGCGGTTTTTGCAGCCCTTTTCCGGCCACTGCCGCCTGATAACTGGTTGATCAGATCGCTGTCGGGTTCGTCGTCGGACGGCTCCTCGGGCTCCTCGGGCTCCTCGGGTTCGTCGCGCTCTTCAGTACCGATACCACCAATATGCCCGATTACTGCAAAAAATTCCTTCGACGCATTGCGTAAGGTTCGTCCCGGCATCATGGTCATGGCGACCACTTCGTGCAGCGATTTATCGTCGATGGTGCGAAGCCGGGGCGAGGTATTCCAGTTGATCGCGCTGTTGGCAAAACCAGCTATGACACGCTGCAGCACGGCGGGAGCAAGCACGCCGGCGTCGTAAAGACCGATCAGCGTGGCTTCGGCGGCGGCGAACAACCCGTTCCCCGGGGCGGCGCGCTTTGCCATCAGTTTTGCGCGGACGATGAAGACGGCGTGACGCGCCAGACTGCGTTGCCCACGTCGTCGGCGACCAGCAATGCGCCGTCGTGGTCAAGCGTCACACCGACCGGACGTCCACGTGCGTCGCCTTCCGGCGAAAGGAACCCGGTGAGAATATCTTCGGGCGGTCCCGACGGTTTTCCCCCGGAAAACGGCACGAAAATCACCTTGTAGCCACTGCGCGGCTTGCGATTCCACGAGCCATGCTGTCCGATGAACGCGCCATTGCGATACTTCGCCGGAAACAAGGTGGCGTCGTAAAACGTGAAGCCCAGCGGAGCGCCATGCGACCCCAGCGCGTAGTCAGGCGGTATCGCCTTCGCGACCATGTCGGGATTTTGGGGCTTCACGCGGGTGTCGATGTGCTGGCCGTAATAACTGTAGGGGAAGCCGTAAAAAGCGCCGTCTTTCACTGCTGTCATGTAGTCGGGGACAAGGTCGTTTCCTAGCTCGTCGCGCTCGTTGACCACGGTCCAAAGCGCACCGTTCTCAGGGTTCCACGACATGCCGTTGGGATTGCGCAGACCCGATGCGAAGATCCGCGATTTGCCCGTCGCCCGATCAATTTCCATGATCGACGCGCGTCCAGCCTCCGCCTCGATGCCGTTCTCGCCCGCGTTGCTGTTCGATCCAACCGTGGCGTAAATGAGTTTGCCGTCGCGGCTTGCGATCAGGTTCTTGGTCCAATGATGATCAATAGGTCCTGCCGGCAGGTCCGTGAGTTTTTCACCGGGCCCAGTAATCGACGTGTCGCCCGTGTGGTATTTGAAACGCAGTATGGCGTCGGTATTCGCCACATAGAGATCGTCGCCGACCAGCACCATGCCGAACGGAGAATGCAACTTGTCGATGAACACATAGCGCTGGTCTGCCACGCCGTCATGGTGGCTATCGCGAAGCAGGACGATGCGATCCGGGCTTGCAGTGGCTGCGCCCGCGCGTTTTTGGAACTGTTTCGCAACCCAGCCCTTGAAGCCGCTCTTCGAATCATGAACGGCGGGCGCATTGCTTTCGGCCACGAGCACGTCGCCGTTGGGCAGCGTGGTGAGCCAGCGCGGATGATCGAGTCCCTTGGCAAACGCCGTTACGCTGAAGCCCGCTGCGGCGGCCGGCATGGTGCCTTCGGGCCAGGGTTTCGCGGGCGCTACGTTGAGCGTGGGGATCAGCGTCGTATGCGGGGGAGGGAGCGTGGGATTCGGGCCATAACCCATTGCGGTGTTGTCTGATGCGTTCGCGCAACCGTCCAGCAATATGACAGCGCTCAGGCTTGCGGCGCACAGGCTGGCTGTCAAAATTGTTCTGAGCACTCGTCGTTGCGGGAAGGATAACGGGCGGCTACGAAGGTCATCACGCACCGCCAATCCCCTCGACTACTTTACCGGTGCCGTTGCACTGTTCGCACTTCTGGCCGTCCTCTTTTCCCGAACCGTTGCATGCAGGACAGAGATTTTCGCCGGTTCCAGGCGTGCCGGGCGCAGCTTCGTCGCCGGGATTCAGATCGGTGTTATCAGGCATGGCGCCTCCTTGGGTGACCGGCAGGTGCGCATCGGTTATGCATGTCTGGAGCGAGCGCCTGAAGCAAGGTAGCAAGGCGCATTCCACCGATGCTTCCGCGCCGCCATCACGGCTTGCGGCCGAACGCTTCACGCAGGCGCTTCTTGGCATTATCCAGCGTGGTACGACGCGATTTCGGCAGGTTTCGTCCTGCACGATTGATATAGAAATTCAGCATCGACATGGCGGACTGGAACGGCGTGCCTTTACGCCGATTGCTGCGCGTCGACGACTTTTTCAACGAATCAGCGATCTCCTGCGCGCTGCCTTCCTTGAAAATCTCATGCTGGATATCCATTGCATCGCTCGTTTCCATCACGTGATGCGACCAGCGTTTGGCGTTCGATCGGCTCGTCGATTTTGGCTTTGCACGCGCATGTTTCTGACGCGTGGTATTGCGTTTGCCATTGCTGCTCTTCGATCCGGTTGCCATGTTATTGCTCCCTTTCTTTGGAATCAATCTTCAATCAATCGATGGGCGTGTTTGAATGCCTCCACAATCGCGCGATACGCACTCTCGCGTGTCCCGGCATCGGGGGCTCGGAGCGCATACGAAGGATGAAAGGTTGCGATAACCAGACGCCCATCGTGCTCGATCGCATCGCCCATTGAAGCCTGCAATTTCACGGCCGGTTTTTGCAGTACGGACTTCAACGCGGTCGCACCCAACGCGACCACGACCTTCGGATCGTGTTCTGCCAATTCCCGTTCGATCCAGTAGTGACACGCGTCCACTTCCCGCTGTGCGGGCGTCTTGTGCAACCGTCGCTTGCCGCGCGGCTCCCACTTGAAATGCTTGACGGCGTTGGTCACATAAACCCGGCTGCGGTCCACGCCGGCTTCATCGAGCGCGCTATCCAGCAATGCGCCGGCCGGACCGACAAACGGCTTGCCTTGCAGGTCCTCCTGATCGCCGGGTTGTTCGCCAACGAGCATCAGTGGCGCATGCCGTGGACCCGCTCCCGGGACCGCTTGCGTGGCCGCTTCCCACAACAGGCAGCGGCGGCATTGATCGAGGTTTTCCGGTTGCTGGTCCGGACGAATGCCGATGGGCCGGGTTGCCATGACACATCAACCGGCGGCGGCGCTGCGCGCTTGCGCGAGCGTCAAGGGGACCCGCATGGCTTCCGCCAGCCGCGCGGAGGGCGCTTCGCGGTCGCATGCAACGGCCGCCGCAACGTGACCATCTTTCAGCAGATACGCAATGAACGCGAGAGCGTCGAGATCGCCGTCGATCACCACTTCGTCGTGCTCGCTCGCATGGCCGAGATATTCGAGGCGCTTTTCGAAGTGATAGGTCCAGAAATACGGCACGCCGGTGTAATGTTCATCGCCGCCGGCCATGTTCAGCGCAGCGACACGCGCTTGTTGTTGAGCGACGCGCCAGTGTTCTATGCGCAGCGTTTTGTCGGAGCGAGGCAGGGGGAATTGCGCGATGTCGCCTGCCGCGTAAAGACCCGGCGCGAGACCGGCGACTTGCATCGATGAATCCACGGGAATGCCGCCGTCATCCGCTAACTCGACGCCATGCAGGAAGTCGGTAGCCGGGCGCACGCCCGTACCGATGATCACCACATCCGCCGGCAATTTTTCGCCGCTTTTCAGTTCGGCCTCTTTCACGACGTCATCGCCCAGGAACGCCGTGACTTTCGACTCCATGCGAAAGACCACGCCGTTTTTCTCGTGCAGGCGTTGAAACATGCGGCCTAGTTCATCGCTGAATTGCGAGCTGAGCGGGACCTTTCCAGGCGCGACGACGGTCACATCGATCCCTCGTTTTCTCAGCGATGAAGCCACTTCCAGCCCAATGAAACTTGCCCCCACGATCAACGCTTTCTTCGCGCCTTCGAGCGAGGAAAGAATCATGGCGGCGTCGTCTCGCGAGCGCAGCAGGAAAACGCCGTGAAGGTTGGAACCGGGCACATCCATCGGCTTGGGGATGCCCCCTGTGCAGATCAGCGCGGCGTCGTAATGCAGGATGAGTTCGTCAGGCAGATTGATTTGCTTCGTGCCGGCGTCGAGACTTTCGACGTTTGCTTCAATACGCTCAATCCGTTGCGTCGACAGGAAATCGTCGGGCAATAGCGGCGGGATTTCCTCGGGCGGCATGTCGCCGGCAAGCACGAACTTGCTGAGCGCCGTGCGATCGTAGGGCATGCCGTGCTCGGGTCCGATCAGTACAAGGCGGCCTTCGAAGCCGGCTTCGCGCAGCGTGGCGCAAGCGGCTGCACCCGCTGCGCCCGCACCGATCACGACCATCGTGCGGGTGTCCGCCGTCGGCGTGCGCGCGGGTTCGTCTTGCGCGTGTGGAGAAACCAGTACGTCGCCGTTTTCAATAGTGACCGGATAGCGTTTCAATCCAGTCAGCGGCGGCGGCTCGATCAGGCTGCCGTCGGCAACCGCGAACGTGCCCTTATGCCACGGGCAAACGATGCGGCCGTTACAGATCGCGCCCTCCTCGAGTGGCGCGCCGGCGTGCGGGCAATCCGCTGAAAACGCGTGTACCTGGTCGCCTTCGCGGACCAGCAGGATGGGGGTATCGGCAATGCTTACGCGCGTGCCCCGGTCCTCTCGAAGATCATCGAATCTTGCTGCTCGCTGCATGGAACCGGCCATTTTGCACTCCCGTCAGTCGTTCTCCGGGTTTCAGCAAAAAGCGGGCCGTCGAATTTGGGCGCAGCGCCGCTCACGCCGCGATCCGGTCCAGCGACGCCGCGTCGCCTCGTACGGATTGAAGGATGAGCGCGGCGAGCTGTTGCACCGGCGGCGTGGGCGTAACCGACGCGCGCACAAGCGACAGCGGCAGCGACGGCAGCGCGGGCAAGCCCAGATCGCGGCCCTCGAATGCACTGACGGAAGCGGGTAAGCCATAGCGCGTGCGCACGGTCAGTCCAAGTCCCGCTGCCGCGGCGGCCCACAGGCCGGAGAGACTCGGACTCGTGAACGCGACGCGCCAACGGATGTTCGCGCGATCGAGCGCGTCGGTGGCGGCGCTGAAGAACAGGCAGGCGCGATCGAACGCAACCAGCGGCAGCGGTTCTGCCGGATCCGGATTCCACGGCAAGCTTGATGAACCGATCCAGCACATCCCGGGCTCGGCGATGATCTCGTGCCGGTCGCTGCCTGGAAGTTCATGGGCCAACGAGACCGCGTCGTCCCAGATCAGCGCAAGGTCGAGGTCGCTCGAATCGATCCGGCTGAGCAGTTCCGTATTGCGCGCGACCCGTGCTTCGATCCGCACTTTCGGATGCGCTCGCGAGAACCGGCCGAGGACATCGGGCAACATCGCTTCGCCGAAATCTTCTTGGAGCCCAAGCCTCACCCAGCCTTCGAGGTCGGGGCCACGCACGGCGACAGCGGCTTCGTCGTTGAGATCGACCAGCCTGCGCGCGAACCGCAGCATGGTTTCGCCCGCTTCGGTGAGCGCCAGATTGCGGCCGGCTTTCTTGAACAGCGGCGCGCCCGATTGCTCCTCCAGTTTCTTGATCTGAGCGCTGACGGCCGAGGTCGAGCGCCCGACGCGGTCCGCCGCTTTCGCGAAGCTTCCCAGTTCCATGCCGACCACGAAGGTCCGCAGCGAAGCGACATCGAAATTGGTTTGTGACATGGTCGATCATCCTGTTTTGTCGAATTATCGATTCAATATTACTTGATATTCAGGACGATGATAAACCGCGATACTGAGTTCATCGACAGCATTCACGAGAGAAAAGCATGGAAACTCAGTCCGCAATCCCCTTGCCGGCCATGCCGCGTCGCGCGCTGGACGCGTCGCACCGGTGGAAAGTGCTGGGCGTCGGCGTGGCCGCGAACGTGAGTTTTTCGGCTGCCGTCGCGGGCATTCCCACGACCGCCGTCTGGCTGCGCGCGGATTATCACCTCAGCAACGCAGCGCTGGGATTGGCGCTGGGGGCCATTGGGCTGGGTACCGCGCTCTCGGAGTTGCCGTGGGGTGTGGCTACCGATCGCTGGGGCGACCGGCCCATTTTGCTGACTGGTTTGACTGCGACCGCTGCCGCGCTGCTCTCCATGATGTTGTTCGTCGTGCCGTCGCAAGCGGCAGTTCCGGGCTTGGTATGGCTGGTGCTGTCGATGTGTCTGGTTGGTCTGATCGGCGGGAGCGTGAACGGCTCCAGCGGGCGCGCGGTCATGCGCTGGTTCCAGGAAGGCGAACGCGGCCTGGCCATGAGCATTCGCCAGACCGCCGTGCCGCTGGGCGGCGGCCTGGGCGCGTTGGTCCTGCCCTGGCTTGCCTCCACAGGCGGGTTCCGGCCGGTTTTCGGGGTGCTGGCGGTCATGTGCGCGGTCTCGGGCGTGCTCACCTGGTTCTGGCTGCACGAGCCGCCCGAGGTGCCTGTCGTGGCGCATGCCGGTTCGAACGCGACTTCACCGCTGTCAGCCGCGGCGATTGTCAGTCCGCTGCGTGACGGGATGATCTGGCGTGTCGTGGCGGGCATCGGCATTTTGTGCGTGCCGCAGTTCGCGGTGCTGACTTTCGCCACCGTGTTTTTGCATGACTTCGGACACGTCGGCATAGCAGGCATTACCGCGACGATGGTCACCGTCCAGCTCGGCGCGATGATCATGCGCGTCGCGAGTGGCCGTTTCACCGATAAACGCGGCAACCGGCGAGGATATCTGCGTGGGTCGACGCTGGTCGCGGTGGCATCGTTCGTGATGCTGGGCGCTGCGGTTACGTTCGTTCACCGGATGCCGGAAGTGTTGCTCATGGGGTTGATCGCGTTTGCCGGGATCTGCGTGTCCGCGTGGCACGGCGTGGCGTACACGGAACTCGCGACGCTGGCCGGCAAGGATCGCGCGGGCACGGCGCTTGGCATGGTCAACACAGCGGTGTATTTCGGCTTGTTCCTGACGCCGCTGTGCATCCCGCATTTGCTTGCGGCCGGATCGTGGGGCGTTGTCTGGCTCGCTACGGCTGTCTGCGCATTGATCGCCTATCCGTTGTTTCCGAAACCGGTGAAGTCAGTGAAGCTCGCGGCTCGGGTGTTGTAACGAATCGGCCGCGGGCCAGTCTCAATGCGAAAGGGGCGGGGGCTATTCGTCTACAAGTTGGGGACTTTATTTCGACGCTCCACGTCATCACTGTGGTGCAAAGGGACCGAACCGCGTTTCAGCAGAAAAAGCGCGTTGCCGCTACTATTCCGAGGATGAAAAATCTGCCTGATTACGCGTCTCAAGCGCTTTTAAACCCTCTCTACGATTTCGTCGAACGGCATCCTCGGCTGTTCATTTTGTCGGGTGCCGGAATTAGTATGGAATCCGGAATACCTTGCTACCGGGATACGGAAGGGCAGCGTACCGGTCGAGCGCCTATCCTGCTGAAAGATTTCATGGGCTCGGAGTTTTCCCGCAAACGATATTGGGCGCGCAGCATGATCGGCTGGCCGCTGGTCGCGGGTGCCGCACCGAATCCCGCGCATCTCGCGGTTGCGAGGCTCGAGCGCCTGGGTCTGTTCGAGCGACTTGTCACGCAGAACGTCGATGGATTGCATACGAGTGCGGGCAATACGGACGTCATTGAACTGCATGGGAATATCGGCCGGGTGCGGTGCATGGAATGCGGCGATGAAATCTCACGCGCCGCGCTCCAGCAGAGACTTATCGCCGATAACCCGAGCTTCGTGGGTCTCGCTGCGTTGCCAGTAGCGGATGGCGATGCGCAACTTGAGGGTTATGACTTCGACGCTTTTCACGCGCCGTCTTGTACGCGCTGCGGCGGTTTGCTCAAGCCTGACGTGGTGTTTTTCGGCGAAGGTGTGCCACGGGGTCGCGTGGACGCGGCGGCTGCGGCTCTTGAACAGGCCGATGCCATGCTCGTGCTTGGTTCATCGTTGATGGTGTATTCGGGATTTCGCTTCTGCGAGTGGGCCGCGCGTGCCGGCAAACCGATTGCCGCGGTCAATCTTGGGAAGACGCGGGCTGATGCGCTGTTGCAACTGAAGGTCGAAGCGCCATGTGGGTTGACGCTTGATGCGCTGGTGAGGGAATTGGAAGCGTAGGGGTGGACCGAAGCCCGCCAAACGCTCCAAAAACACCAGCGCGAGAGACCTACCCATCGAGTTCCTGCTCACGTCTAACCCGGGCTTCCTCTTCAAGCCGAATGTCTTCAATTTCCTGCATGACCGCTTCGAGATCGACCGGTGTGGTGTCCACTTCCACGTGACCCGTAAGCTTTGTATCGACGGAGAGCAACCCCGCCTCATACAACGCCCACATCTCCTTGCCATAACTTGCCTTCAGCAATTCAGGCGCGAACTGGCCGAAATAAGTCGCGAGGTTATCGACGTCACGTTGCAGCATGGCTGCCGCTTCGTTATTGCCGGCGGCATCCACGGCCTGCGGCAAATCGATGATCACCGGACCGTCGGCGGCCAGCAGGATGTTGTATTCGGAGAGATCACCGTGAATCATGCCGGCGCACAACATGCGGACGACTTCACTCAGTAGCAACTCATGCAACCCAAGCGCGCGCTCGTGGCTCATGTCCACATCGTTCAGACGCGGCGCGACGTCGCCCTGTGCATCGACGACCAGTTCCATCAGCAACACGCCATCCGTGCAGATGTACGGTTGCGGCACGCGCACGCCGGCATTGGCGAGGCGGAAGAGTGCGTCGACCTCGGCGTTTTGCCACGCTTCTTCCTGCATCTGGCGGCCGTAGCGCGTGCCTTTTTCCATCGCGCGCGCTTGCCGGCTGTTTTTCACCGTGCGGCCTTCGCGGTAGGAAGCGGCTTGCCGGAAGCTGCGCTGCTTCGCATCTTTATAGACCTTCGCGCAACGGGTGGAGTCGCCGCTGCGCACGACGTAGACGGTTGCTTCCTTGCCGCTCATCAACTGGCCGATCACTTCGTCGATCAGACCTTCTTCCAGCAACGGCAGCAGCCTTTTCGGAGTTTTCATACGGCCACCGCATAGAAGAGGACTTCGCGGAAGGCGCGAAGGGGGTGGCAGGCGGGGAGGCGGGAAATTGGAATCATGGCGGATTATAAAGGCAACGCGGATTTGCCCGGGCAGAAGTGGACGCCAGGGCTGGGCGGCCCGGCTTTCCATTGGCTCAGTCAACCGACAACCCCGCGGCGAAAGCGCGTTCCAGCTTGCCCTTTGTCATGCCGTTGCCTGAGCGATTGGGCGAATCCGCCACGCTTGGTTTGCAAACAAAGGCAACGCACGTTTCTCAGCCCCTCATGCCTTATCCACCCAGCGAGCGTGCCATCCGACGTCTGTTTGCAGGCCAGGCATATTGCGGGCTTGCGGATTTAAAGCAGATTTGTTAAAGCTTTTCGTACGAGTTTTATTACTTCATATGAACCAAGGTCGGTGATCGAAGCCGGCCCGATTACGCCCCAACCGGGCCGCTGAGCAACGGGGCATTCGTCTAATCACATCCTTAATACGTCTTTGCTTACATTAGCGCGACAGTTTAAAGAGCTTTTATCGTCGTTGATTGATTAGACGACAATCGGCTGCCCAATAAAAAAACGCCGCTGCGAGTCTGCTCGCAGCGGCGTTTTCGATGGACAGCTCACATTTCAGCTTCCGAGTGCCGGGTCGGACATGCTGCTCTTGCCGGTTTCCACGTGTCCCGCGAGACGCCGCACGAAGGTCGTGTCCGAGGCGGTGGTAATGCTCAGGTCGTACCAGCCATACGATCCGCGCAGGTCGAGATAGAGGCTTTCGGTGTCGCCGCCACGCACATGGCGCGTGATGACCGTGCCCGGCGTGTAGGCGTTCGCGATGCTGAAATTGCAGCTCGTCGTGCCCAGGTTCTTCAGGCGCAATTGCAGGTTGCCGTTGGCGACGTCGTAACCCTCGGCCACTTCCGGCAGCGCCTGCTTGTCATTCCACCAGTGCTGCTGGACCGCCGTGCCGGTAAAGCGGCGCAGGAAGCCGTTCGGACCGTACACGATGAAGTCGTACGTATTGATGGCAGTCAGCGGGAACTGGTCCTGCAGGCGTTTGCCGGCTTCGACGGTATAGCAGCTTGGCGCAGTCAGGCTGTTGGCCGTGTACACGAGGAAGGTCGCGCCGGCATTGCCTGTGTTAATGAAATCGAAGCTCACGCCCTTGCCTGTATTCGTATGGACGTGAACGAAGAATTCATAGGGCAACGCGCGGGCGCGGCGTACGCCGGGTTCCTGTTTCGGGATGGCCTGAACCGCGGGCGGCACCGGCACATAGTCAGGATGACGAATCTGTTGCGTAGGGGCGTAGCCGCTCGTGTCCGGCAACGTGGGAACGGAGGCGTTCGGGGTCTTGAAATTGAACGCGGACGTCAGGTCGCCGCAGATCGCCCGGCGCCATGGCGTGATGTTCGATTCGGTAACGTTTGCACGCGAACCAAAACGCGTTTCAATAAATTGAATCACCGAGGTATGGTCGAACAGTTCCGAGCACACGTAACCGCCTTTGGACCAGGGCGAGACCACCAGCATGGGCACTCGTGTTCCAAGACCGTAGGGGCCTGCCTGATAGCTGCTGCTGCCCGGGAAGATCTCGTTGACGGTGCTGACGGTGGATTTTCCGTTCGCGGCGGACGAGGGCGGGAACGGTGGCACGACGTGATCGAAGAAACCATCGTTTTCGTCGTAGTTGATTAGCAGTACCGTCTTGCTCCAAACCTCCGGATTCGACGTCAGGATTTGCAGCACCTGGTCGACGTACCACGCACCGTAATTGGCCGGCCAGTTCGGATGCTCGGAGAACGCTTCGGGCGCCACAATCCATGAGACCTGCGGCAGCGTGTTGTTTTGCACGTCGTGCTTGAGGATATCGAAATAGCCATCGCCGGCTGCCGCATTCGTACCGGTGCGCGCTTTGTCATACAGCGGGTTGCCAGGCTGCGCATTGCGATATTGATTCAGGTAAAGCAGCGCGTTGTCGCCATAGTTGCCAATGTACGCGTTGTCGCTGGTCCAGCCCCATGAGCCGTTTGCATCGAGTCCGGTGCCAATGTCCTGATAGATCTTCCACGAAATGCCTGCGTTCTGAAGCACTTCCGGATACGACGACCAGCTATACCCAAGTTCGGCATTGTCGATCACCGGGCCGCCGCCGTTGCCGTCGTTGCCCACCCAGCCGGTCCACATGTAATAGCGGTTCGGATCCGTCGATGAGTTGATCGAGCAGTGGTACGCGTCGCAAATGGTGAAGGCGTCGGCGAGCTGGTAGTGGAACGGAATGTCCTGGCGCGTGAGATACGCCATCGTGGTGGTGCCTTTGTACGGGACCCACTGATCGTAACGGCCCTGGTTGTAAGCACCTTTGCCCGTGGTCCAGTCGTGCGGCAGATCCTGGATGAACTGGAGGCCGAGATCGGGCGCGCTCGGACGGAACGGCAGCACTTCGCCGAGTCCCGCCGCGATCGGCTGGTTGAACACGGGCTGACCATTCGGCAGCTGCACGGCGCGCGTATCGCCAAAACCGCGTACGCCCTGGAGCGTGCCGAAGTAATGATCGAAGGAGCGATTTTCCTGCATCAGCACGACGATATGTTCGACGTCCTTGATGCTGCCGTGCTGGTTGTTAGCGGGAATGGCAAGTGCATTGCGGATGCCAAGCGGCACGATACCGAGTGCGGTGGCGGAACCGGCTGCCTGTGCGGCAGCCTTGAGAAAATCACGTCGGCTTTTTAAGTTCATGGGTCTCTGTCGGTCGTGGGGGGAAGGCTTGATCAGGCTCGCCCGCCGCTTCGTGTTGCGTCAATGTCACTCGGCTTCGTGAATGACCGGAGGCAACAAGGGATCGGAAGCGGCTGCGGGCGGGGGTGCTTGCGTCAGACTGGACGTCACTGTTGCTGGCCGGGTTTGCTGCAAAGCCCAGCTTTGTATGTCCGACGATCCCGGCGCAGCGGATGCATCGGTTTGCTGAATAGAAGAAGCGGATGAGGATGAAACTGAGGACTGATCCGGCGTTGGTGTGGACGCCGACGGCTGGTTGTGGTTCGCGCCGTGGTCCCCGCATGCGGCGAGCATCGTGCACACGAGCACGGCTCCGCACAGCCAGTCGACTCTAGATAATTTGCTAAGCACAAGCGTCCTCTGGACGGTTTGCATGACGCCGCCATGCGCATGCGGATGGCGGCGGGAAAGAGCAAGCCAGAGGATAGAAATTACACGTGTAGGAATTATTAAATAATCGAAATAAGATCCGTAACGCAGATATTTAGGCGTGTATAACGTAATTAAATCGTAATTAATATGTTTGATTAAAGAAGGGAATATCAACAGCAATGGAAGGGCAAATCGTTCTTTATCAAGGTCTGCTGACCGGATTTGCCGGGTCGTCGCGACAGCGCCCAGAGTTTGTCCAGGCCTACTCTGCGGAAAAGCACATGCTTATGAAAAATTCGTTAAAGCTTACGATTTACATGCCGTAAAGAGGGGAGCAGTGGCAGCTAATCGACTGTCGCTGGCTGTTCAACCGAAGCCCCGCAACGGCGACTCCTGTGTGCTCGACAAGGAACGCCGGCCGGACAAAACAACATTGTTGCGGTTCGGTCGCGTCAGATTCAGTTGATCCCAAACGCATCTGGCCGACCGGACGACACAGGAGAACACGATGTTCACCGATACGGCGCAGCGGGTCTTGCAACTTAGCGACTACGCGGTGCGCCTTGCCGCTGCACGTGACCAGAGCTACGCGCTTGCACGTGAGGTCGAGAAGTCGCAAGCCACGCTGAACGGAGTGGCCCAGGATCCCGCAAGCGACGCCGCACTTTGCCGCTACGCAACCGACGCCCTTGAATCCTTGTGCGAGAACCTGGTGCGCCTGTGCGCGCTGACCGACCAGGCATCGGCAAATGCTGAAGCGCTCGCAGCCCTGCCCCTGAAATTTTTTACCGATAACGACGGCGCCGCTGCCGACCTTGACGCTGCGGTCCTGTCGCTGGCCGAGGCAACGTCGACTGCGGAAGCCCAGCTTGCCGAACTGGCGCAAGTCGTGGAAGAGGCGTGCGGCGCGGTCAATGAAATGCGGCGGCCGGCACAAATCGGGTAAACCCGGTTACATGAATTTTGACACGATAATATGCGGGTATACGCGAGGCGGCACTACGCTTCGCGTGCGTCACATGCATTGCGCTGGTCCGGTGATCCCGGTCGAACGTTTTGCCTGACGCACCAAACAAGAGGGTCCGCTGCGAGGCGGACTTTTTATATCGGAACCGGCCACAAGCCGCTACCGACACTTGTCCCGGGTATTACACATGTCCATTGCAGCATTCCTACACTCGGTCGCGCGAGGTTTCCGCCGCGCACCAGATCACCGGCCCACGACTCGTGGCGCTGTCTTCTCTTCATCGCATCTGCTTGCCCGCCTGCTTGGCTCCGACCCTGGTCTACTGCGTTTTCACACCGCGCTTCGCAGCTCGATTGCTTGCGTGCTGACGGGTGTCATGACGATCGGCTGGATGGTCCACACACATCGGCCGCCGACCCTTGCCGCGTTCGCGTTGCTCTTCGCGATGATCGCGCCGCTATTTCTTCGCGATGCCACCGCGCGTGGCTGGTTCGGCTCACTAGCTGTTATCTATGGCGCGGGGGCCGCGAGCCTGATCGCGGCGAGCACGCTGGCAGCCTGGCCACTCGTGGCGGATGCCGTGTTCCTTGCCGTACTGTTCGCGGCGATGCTGGTGCAGGCATGCGGTCCGCGCGCGCTCGGCGCAGCGATGACGGCAGTTGTTTCGTTTTACTTAGGACTTTATCTTCACCCGGAATTCGCGCATGTGTTGATGATGCTGGGGCTGTCGATGATCGCGCTCGCTTGCGTGGCATTCACGGGTTGCGTGCTCGTGCCGACGCGGCCCGAGGCCACTTTGCGTCGTGCGCTGACTGCGGTGGCGCAGCGTGCGGAGACCGTGCTTGCCGACCGTCGCGCAGATGCGCCCGATGCCATGCGCCATTTGTCGCTTTTAAACGAAGCGGCGCTCGCTGTTGAAGAGCAGCTTGGGTTGCTCGATTTTCCGGGCGCGCAGCGGGTGCGGGCGCGCCTCATTGATGTCGAGGTTGCGGCGGCCCAGCATGCTGTGGATTCGAGCCGGCTTGATCGAAGCAATGTTCGTCTGCGGGTTGCGCTTCGGCGTTTATCGCGTGCGAGCGGCGACGCGGTGGCGTCGACCGCGCGCGCGGTGAAGGCGGGCGCGAAGCGGCCAGCCGGTGCTGCTTTCGTTTTGCGAGATGCGCTTTGCTGGATGCCCGCTTGCCGCGCGACGACCGCCGCGCTGATCGCGATGCTGATTGGCCATTCGGTGTCGCCGGAGCGATGGTTCTGGGCGGTCATTACGACCTTTGTGGTGTTCCTCGGCACACGGTCGCGCGGCGACACGATCCGCAAGACCGGCGAACGTGTGCTTGGCACGCTCGCGGGCGTGGCCGTTAGTGCTGCGCTTGTTGGCGCGTTTCATGGCATGCCGTGGCTGTTGGTTGCTGCGATGGCTGCGTGCGTGTTTGGATGGGCTTACTTCATCCTGACTTTGTATGGGCAGGGCGTGTTTTTCATTACCGTGTTGGTGGGGCTGGTCTATGGCGAGTTGGGTTTTGCTATTGGACCGCTGATCGAGATGCGTGTGGAGGAGGTGTTCGTTGGCTGTGTTGTGTCCATAGCGGTTGCGGTATTGATGATGCCGCTGCGGACGTCGCATCACGTCGATGTCAAGGTAAGCGGCGTGCTTGATGCGCTCGATGAGGTTTTGCGTGTTTGCGCTACGCGCGGTGATGGGCCAGGGCTTGGGATTGATCCACTCGTGGCGATGCGTGCGCTCGATCGGCGCTGGCACGAGTTGCGCATCGCACTGCGGCCGTTGCAAACGCAACGGGTGTTTGCTTGGAACACGCAGATGGAACTCGCTGTTGGGCCGTTGTTTGCCTGCGTGCAGGCGGCGCGGGAATTGGTCAGGGAGACAGCGCACAGCGCGGCGGTTGTTGCGGCTGATGATGCCCGTGCTCGTTTCGATGGAGCGATGGCGTTGTTTGTGGCGCGATCGGGGAGGGGGACGTCGGGCCCGGACGTGGCGGGTTTACGGGAGTTGGTCGTTTTGCGGTAGGGATGTTCAGGGGGATGGGGGCGGGGGTTGCTAGGTTCTGGCGTTAGCGGTCTGAGTCATTGCCGGGTTGCTGCTTTCCAGGTCTTTGCGCATTTAGTGTTAGTTGTTCTCTTTATCACTATTAGCCACTGTGCGTGGCGGCACGTCATTTCTTTGTCCAAAGCGACAAAGAAACGAAGCAAAGAAAACGCTTTCACCTCTCTAAAAATTAAGTGTCCACAGCGTGCAGTTTTGATTCATTGGTACCCGAAAAGCACGGTGCTCGCCAGAGCCACGGATGTGTGAAACCCTCCTTCTCGCGAATCCTGACAGTAAAACGCTTCGCCCCGTACGCTCTCGGGCGAGCACCAGTGCCCCACGAACCGGCACGGCGCCACGCATATTTGAGGTGCCGGTTCTTAGTAGCTTGGTTGAACAGTCTGCGCCGAAGGGGCCGCATGTCCCGCGTTGCGGATCACAGATTGAATCCGCGGTGGATTTATTGCTTCAATTTTTGGTGAGTTGGCTGGTGAATCGCATGGACGTTTTCGTGGGGTACGGCGTTACGTGTTTGGGTGGCCTTGTTTCCTAGTGCTTGGCGAAGTGGTTCGACATGCGTACAAATTCTGTCGAAGGTTTTCCGCGTATAGCGCGGGGTGCTCCTTGGGCAGGTTCCGTCAATGGTGCTTGCCCGAGAGCGTACGGGGCGAAGCGTGTTAATGTCAGGATTCGCGAGAAGGAGGGTTTCACACATCCGGTGCTCTGGCGAGCACCGTGCTTTTGGGGCACCCATGAATAGAAACTGCACGCTGTGGACACTTAGGGTAGTGCTGTTAAAAGCGTTTTCTTTGCTTCGTTTCTTTGTCGCTTTGGACAAAGAAATGACGCGCTGCCACGCGCAGTGGCTAATAGTGATAAAGAAATCAGCTAACCTAAGCAGACCACTAACCCCGAAAGCAGCAACCCGGCAATGAACCCGACCGCTAACGCAAGAACCTAGCACCCCGGCATTGACCCCGACCGCTAACGCAAGAACCTAGCAACCCGGCCCCCCGCCCAACCCCGTCCACCGGCGCGAGCACCCCTTATCCGACTGTTGCCGCAATCCGCTTCCTCATCGATTGATCCGGATAACTACCGAATCCAGCGCGCACATTGTCGCGCATATACTCAGGCCGCCCGGTACCGGGAATCACGCATGTCACCGCCGGATGTGCGAGCACGAACTTGAGCAACAGTTGCGCCCAGCTCGTGCATCCAATCGCCTTACCCCACTCCGGCACCGGCTGACCTTTAAGCTTACCCAGCAATCCGCCACCGCCGAACGGCTGATTCACGATCACACCAATCCCGCGTTCCCGCGCAAGCGGCAGCAAGCGTTCTTCAGCGGCACGGTCATCGGCGGCATAGTTGATCTGGACGAAGTCGAGTGTCTCGGAACGCATAACAGCTTCCACTTCGGCAAACGCGCCCGACGTGTAATGCGTGATGCCGATATAGCGAATCCGCCCCTGCGCCTTCCATTCACGCAGCGTGGCGAGCTGCGTGCGCCAATCGAGCAGATTGTGAACCTGCATCAAGTCGATGCGCGGTTGTTGAAGGCGCCGCATCGACTCCTCCATTTGCGCAATGCCCGCTTCGCGGCCTTCAGTCCATACCTTGGTCGCGATGAACGCGCGGCCGTGCCCGTCAATGCGCGTCAGCACCGCCCCGGCGACTGCTTCCGACGATCCATACATCGGCGATGAATCAATGACCGAACCGCCGTTGTCAAAGAGGATTCGCAGCACATCGGCGAGCGACGCCTGCGCCTGAAGATTGTCGCCGACATCGAAGGTGCGCCAAGTGCCGCAACCCACCACTGGCAATGCCTCACCCGTGGACGGAATAGGGCGCGTGTTCATGCGCGCCGACGGCATCGCCGAGGAGGATGTTTGCGCGTAGCCCGTGGGCAGGCTCAAGGGCAGCAGCGCGCTGCCGGCGGCAAGGAGGATGCGCCGACGGCGTGCGTCGGCGGAAGTGGAGCGCATGAGCAGGCTCGCCGTAACGGATCAGCTCACAGGATAGGCGAAGTCACAAAGCTTCGTCGCGAGCGCGGTATTCAGCGACCAGGCAACCGAACGATCAAACTCTCAAGGCTCTTGAGTCAGCACCTGCAAACGCGGCGCGAGCGTGGTCAGCAAAAGCTCTTCCAGTGGCATGGGCCGCGCGAAGTAATACCCCTGCGCCTGCGCCGCACCCATCTCGCGCAGCACCGCGAGCGTGGCTGCGTCTTCCACGCCTTCCGCCACGACCGTCAGGTCCAGCGACTCCGCCATCCGCACGATTGCCCGTACGATCGCTCGGCTGCGCGGACTCGTCGTCAGCTCGAAGATGAACGACTGGTCGATTTTCAGGCCGCTGAAACGGTATTGATGCACGTAACTCAGCGACGAAAATCCAGCGCCGAAGTCATCGAGTACAACCGACATGCCGTGATCGGCGAGACGCTGCATTGAACGCCTGGCCATCTCGGGCTCGGCAACCAGCGCGCCCTCAGTCAGTTCGAGACAGATCCGCGCCGGCGCAACGCCATGACGCGTGAGCAATGCGAGGACGTCGTCGGCGAACTCAGGGCGCGTCATGCTGTAGCTCGAACAGTTCACATGCACGGGCGGCCAGTCAGCATGCTGCGGCTGCGCGAGAATTACCGCAACGCGAGTGAGCATGTAGAGATCAAGCCGCCCGATCAAACGCAAACCCTCTACCGCCGGCAGGAATTCGCCCGGCGCAATGACGCGGCCGTCGGGCTGGCGCCATCGGATCAACGCTTCCAGCGCCACAAGCTGGCCACTGTTCACGCAGACAATAGGCTGAAAATACGGCACCAGTTCGTCGTCGCGCTTGAGCGCATTGCGCAATGCCCCTTCGCGTTCGACCTGGTCCGACACCTCGCGGCGCAGCGCATGGTTGAATACGACGAAACTGTCGCGGCCGCCGTTCTTCACGCGATACATCGCGGTATCGGCATCGCGCAGGAGATCGGCCGGCTCGCTGTGAAACTGGCTGTCGGGACTGACAATACCAATGCTGCACGACGAAAACACCACGTGATCGTCGATGTGAAACGGCAAGTCGAACGCCGCCAGGATCCGCTCGGCGATAGCCACGGCCGTATCGAGCGGCGCACCCGGCGACAGCACCGCGAACTCGTCGCCGCCGAGACGCGCGAGCAGATCGACATCGCGCAGGCAGCTACGCAGACGGGCCGCGGCCTGAATCAGCAGCAGGTCGCCGAAGTGATGCCCAAGACTGTCGTTCACCACCTTGAAGCGGTCGAGGTCGATAAACATCACGGCCAATTGCTCGCCTTCGCGATGATGATCGTGCCACGCCTCGCTCAGCCGCTGCAGCAAGTGGCTGCGGTTCGGCAGCCCGGTGAGCGCGTCGTGCGAGTTTTCGTGTTGCAGCCGGGCGTTGGCGAGATCGAGTTCGCGCGTGCGATTCTGCACGCGCTCCTCAAGCTCATGGTTGGCGGCATGCAGGGCTTCGGCGGCGCTGCGCCGCGAGAGGGCGGTATCGATATGGCGCGAGACGAACGTCAGCAATTCCTGGTCGCGTAGCGAGTAACGCACGCGCGTGGAATAGCTTTGAACAGCAAGCACGCCGCGTACGACGTCACCATCAAACAGCGGAATGCCCAGCCACGAGCGCAGCTTGATGCTCTCGCCTGAACGCTCTATCTCGCCGCTGTCAATCAGTCGCGTGGCTTCAGCGAGGTCGATCAGACAGGGACGGCGTTGTCCGATCACGTACTCGGTCAAGCCGCGCCGGTTACGCCGTGGCATGGGATGATCGTTCAGCAACTCGTCGACGTAATAAGGAAAGGACACGGTCTCCGTCGTGCTGTCGACCAGCGCGATGTAGAAGTTTTGCGCATACAGCAACTCGCCGACAATCCCGTGCAGGCTCTGGAAAAACTCCATCATGTCGCCATGCCGGCTCGACAATTCAGCAATCTGGAACAACGCACCTTGCAAGTGTTCGGCGCGTTTGCGCTCTGCAATTTCCTGCCTCAACGCGCGATTCAGTTCGGATAACTCAGCAGTGCGGCGCGATACCGTTTCTTCCAGATCGTCCCGATGAAGTATCCGGTCAAGCGCCATTGCCACATGCCGCGCAACGACCAGGAAAAGCGCGCGATCCTCCAGGCTGTAGATTCGCGAGACGTCGTACACCTGCATGGCGATCATGCCGAAGACTTCGTCGGAAGCGTTCTTGAGCGGTGCACCCATCCAAAATTCAGGGCAATCACCCACGCAAAAGAAGCGGTCTTCCTGCTCGGCGGCGTGGATCCCGGCGCTGTCGATGAGCATCGGCTGACCCGTCGTCAGCACCTGGCCCGTCAGCGACAAGCGTGATGGATCAAGGGTGTCGTACATCGCACATTCGAGCGCGCAGGTATCGATCACATCGACGTAATACGGGTACGTGATTCTGCCGCTCGGCGCGTCGTAAAGCGCGAGGTAAAAATTTTCCGCGTCGATCAGCGTGGCGAGTTGCCGGTGTACGCCGAGCAAAAACGCTGACCGTTCGCGCACGGAACTCGCAAGGTAGGCGATTTCGTAGAGTACCCGTTGGGTATTTTGTGCCCGCGTCAGCGCGTCGGTCTGCAGGGCTTCACCCAGGCTGCGGGCAAGGTTGGCAAGCGCGGGACTTCCCGCGTGGCTGGCAGGCGCGAGCAGCCAGCCGAGAATGCTTTCGCCGCTGCCCGTTGGCCAGAGACACAGGCGCTGCGCCGTGCAAAAGGGATGGAAGGTGTCGGCGGTGAGAAGGTTGGGCCACATTTGCGCTGCATCGCCCTGACCCGCCAGATGCATGTCCTCGCCGACCTGATACCACGCCCAGGCGGTGGTATCGACTTTCGACCCGGCACTGCGCAACAGCACATCGACCGAGCTTTCCGCGTGGGTCCACCGCGTCGGGTCAATGATCGTGCGGGCGACGTCTGCAGCGGAATTGTCGCTGCTGACGCCGGCCATCGGCGTGCTGGGGTTAGCGGAAAGGACGTTCATCGGCGCTCCGAGCCGAAGGCTGCCCCGGCTCCTGATTCAATCTCGTTCGATGTCGATATGTCTATTTTTCATTCGGACACTGGAGGCGTCAAAAATACCCGCTCCTACGTTTGTACGCGCATGCACGCACCTGATCACTATAACGGCAGCACAGCTTACGGCTTGAGCGTTTTCAAAAAAGGGCTTTGATAAAGGGCTTTTATCACGCGCCCGACGAACTGCATGCCGTCGCGGGGCCGGACATCAGTGAGCGTCGCTCGACCGCCACGGAAACACCCAGCAGCACAATTCCGCCACACGCGAGCAGGGCACCGGTCCAGCCCGTCGCCTCGAGTCCGAAACCCATCGCGACCACTACGCCGCCAGCCCACGCGCCCAACGCATTCGCAATGTTGAAGGCCGAATGATTGAGCGCGGCGGCAACGGTCTGCGCGTCGCCGGCCACGTCCATCAGGCGCGTCTGCACGGCGGGGACCACGGCGATGCCGAGTCCCATCGCGAACAAGTTGAGCGTGGCAGTCCATTCGTTGGCCGAAGAATAGGCGAAAGCGGCCAGCGCAGCGGCGTTCCAGATCAGCATGCCGAAGATGGTCCACAGCCGCGACTTGTCGGCCAGCACGCCGCCAATCAGGCTGCCCGCCGTCATGCCGACACCCAGCGCGCCGAGCAGCAGCGGCACGCGCCAGGGAGCCACGTGGGTCACGTTCAGCAGCGTCGGCGTAATGTAGGTGTACACGGCAAATAGTCCGCCGAATCCGACCGCGATCACCGACAGTGTCAGCCAGACCTGCAGGCGCCTGAACACGCCAAGCTCGCGGCGCGGCGTGGCGCCACCCGCATGAATGGGCGGGAGAAAGATGCGCACGCCAATCATCGTAAGAATACCGAGCGCGCCCACCAGCAGGAAATCCGCGCGCCAGCCGAGCCACTGACCGAGCCAGGTCGCGAGCGGCACGCCGAAGATATTGGCGATCGTCAGTCCCAGCATCACGCGTCCCACCGCCCGCGCGCGCCGGTCTGGCGGCACGAGCGACGCGGCGGTCAACGCCGCTACACCGAAATACGCGCCATGCGGCACGCCGGAAATAAAGCGCGCGATCAGCAGCAGCGTGTAATTTGGCGCGAGCGCACTGAGCAGGTTGCCGAATGCGAACATCAGCATCAAGCCGATCAACGTCGCGCGGCGCGGGATCTTGGCGAAGAAAATGGTGATGAGCGGCGCGCCGATCACTACGCCCAACGCATAAGCGCTGATGATGTGGCCGGTCACGGGCAGCGAAGTGCCGAGGCCGTTCGCGATGACCGGCAAGATGGTCATGGACGCGAACTCGCCGGTGCCGATAGCCAGCCCGCCGATAGCGAGGGCGAGTTCGGCGGGCCCCGCACCATGAGGCGCGATCACGCGCGTGAGCGGGTCGTTAGGGACATCGATAATGGACATTGACGGGAAATTGTGGATTGTGAGCAAGGCGCAATGCAGCATTATCGCGAAAGAATAAATGTTTCGCATGCGCCAAGGCTCGAACGGCCGTGCTAAATAACGTTGCTGCGCTGCCGTAGCATTAGTCCTGTGTGACTGTGGCGCGGCCTGACGCGTTTGTGTCGTCAGTGTCCTCCTGCCGAGAAACGCTCACGGTAAGCCTGCGGTGTGACACCTATAGAACGCAGGAAGCTGCGCCGCATGGTTTCCTCCGATCCAAATCCGCACCGCGCGGCCACCCGCTTGACCGGAAACGACGTATCGCCAAGCAGTCGGCGCGCAGCTTCCAGGCGCAGTTGATCGATGGCGCGAGCAGGCGTGATCCCCGTTTGCGCCCGATAGTGGCGCACGAAACTGCGCTCGCTCATGCCCGTGCGTTCGGCCAGCATCGCGATCGACAAATCGGCGGACATGTTCTCGGCGATCCAAGCGTGCAACTCGCCGAAGCGATCGCCGGTTTTTTGCCAACGTTGTGCTGAACTGCGCCTGACCGCCCGGCCGCTTGAGGAACACCACGAGTTCGCGTGCTACATCGAGCGCAAGCGCGCTGCCGAGATCGTCCTCGATCAATGCCAGCGCGAGATCGATGCCGGCTGTCACGCCCGCCGACGTCCACAGCGCGCCGTCACGGATAAAAATGGGCGCGGGGTCGACGCGCACGGCCGGATAACGCGCTTCAAGATGCTCGCAATGCGCCCAGTGCGTAACCGCACGGCGCTTGTCGAGCAAGCCCGCGGCCGCCAGCAAAAATGCCCCCGTGCATACCGATGCAACCCGCCGGCACTGTGCCGCGCGCTCCCTGACCCAGGCCACCTGCGCCGGATCTTTCGATGCCGCATGCACACCGCGTCCGCCCGCGACGATCAGCGTGTCGGTCGTTTGCTGAGCGGCCGGCAAGGGCTGGGCGAACAGGCCGAGGCCCGCGGTGCTCTGGATCTCCCCTGCAGTTGCAGCGACAACACGCGCTATATACGGTGCGTCGGCTCCGCGCGCCAGCGAGAGTTCATTGGCGGAGGCGAACGCCTGGAGCGGTCCGGCGACGTCGAGCAACTGGACGTCTGCAAACGCAAGGATGTCGACACGGCGCGGAGCATTGTTCATGGTTTGAAACCGGGTTGGCGTGAAACGAGGGTTGATTGACAATTTCGCCAAATCGTAGCGAGGTATTGTAGGTGCGTCTACTTCCATTTGAAGGTTCATCGCCATGACATTGCATATCGGTTTCCTCGTCTTCCCACGCGTTCAGCAACTCGACCTGACCGGGCCGCACGACGTGTTTGCGTCTGTGCCGGAAGCGACCGTCCACCTGATTGGAAAAACGCTCGATCCGATCCAGGCGACCAGCGGTCTGGTGCTGACGCCCACCATCACCTACGCCGATTGCCCCGCACTCGATGTCGTGTGCGTGCCGGGCGGATTGGGTGTCGGCGAATTGATGGAGGATGACATCGCGCTCGATTTCATCCGGCGGCAGGCGGCGCAGGCCCGCTTCGTCACATCGGTGTGTACGGGTGCGCTGGTGTTGGGAGCGGCTGGTTTGCTGCGCGGACGGCGCGCGACCACGCACTGGGCGGCCCATCATTTCCTGGAAAGCTTCGGCGCGATTCCTGTCAAGGAGCGCGTTGTTCAGGACGGCAACCTGATGACCGGCGGCGGCGTGACGGCGGGCATCGATTTTGCGCTGACGCTGCTTACCGGCTTGATCGGCGAAACGGAAGCGCAGGCAATTCAGCTTCAGCTGGAATATGCGCCCGCGCCGCCCTTCAATTCAGGTACGCCCGACACGGCGCCGAAGGCGGTGGTGGATCTGCTGTGGAGTCGCGGTGAAGCAGGGCGTGCTCAGCGCGCTGCCATCGTCGAGCGCGCAGCGGCGCGACTGAATTTATAGCTTGAATATGCGGCAGGCCCGGCGCAATGCCGATGCGCCCGGGTGCTTTTAACAGAAGGCGGATGCCATGCCACGCGCACGGATTGCTTCAATCACGGTTCTCGCCTCGCTCGGCATCGTGCTGGGCGGCGCGCCTGATGCATTTGCCCAGAGTACCGATGCAACGCCGGCCACGCCGGCGCCGGCACCCCTAACGCCTAAGCAGGCGCAGAAAGCGCAACGCAAAGCCGATAGAAAAGCGGCCCGGGCAAAGAACTCGGCGGAACTAAGCAAGCTGGAGAAGAACGGCTATAACCCCGCGGGGGATCGCAACGATTACCCGAATGATTTGCGCAAGGCCGAGGACAAGGCGAACGGGCAGTGACTTCGCGTATGTAGGTCCATGCCGGTATCCCGGGAATGCCCAATGCTGTGCAAGTAACGACAACCCGGGAGACGACCATGTCGAATTTTCATTTTTCGCGAGTGTTCCTTGCATCCACGCTTACATGCGCGGCACTTTCTTTAGCTTTCACTAACCCGGTTTATGCGCAGTCCGCAGCGACGGGCGCCACGGCGCAACCGGGTAATGGACCGACCACTCGCGCATCGGAAAAGGCCGATCTGAAAAATCTGGAGAACCATGGGTATAGGCCGACGGCAAGCGAGTCGAACTATCCGAACGACATTCAGAAGGCCGAGAAAGCCACTTACGGATCAGGTGCAACGGGCGCGACCGGCGCACCGGCGACCACGAATGCTAACTGACGGATTGCTGACGGAAAAGGTATCAACCGAGCCCATCGACATTTGCACGGTCTGCTAACGCATTGGCGGGGAACGAAAGTTGCGACGGCGGCCGTTGGCTGGGCGGCAGCCTGCTGCCCGCACTAACGATGGTCGACTCGTGAATGAGAAGAAAAGCCCTGATGTCCGCTGTATTGTGTGTTTGCGTCGCCGCCAGCGGTTGCACCACGCTTGGTGCAAACCGTCTCAAGGCCGATCAGGTCGATTATGCAAGAGCACTCGGTGAAGCCAAGAAGCGAGAAATACTCGCGGCTATTGTCGGCATCCGGTTTGCGGATTCGCCCGCCTTCTTGAGCGTCAGCCAGATCATTGCCGCCTATACCTTCGATGCCACCGCCGGTTCCACGCTCAGCGCAGGCGACACGACGCAGAATTTCGCTGCGGCCAACGGCAGTGTTTCGTACTCCAATCATCCAACGTTCACATTCACGCCAACGACAGGGCAGGCGTTCGCGACGGCCTATATTCGCCCGCTTGCGCCGACGCTCGTCCTGCCGCTGGCAGAGAGCGCGATTCCAATCGACTTGTTGTTGCGCATTACCGCGCAGTCGATTGGCGGCCTGCAGAACGCGAACGCGATGGGCGGCCCGAACGCGAACGGCAGCGTTGGCTTCTTCGAGTTGATCCAGGCATTGCGACGGCTTCAACTAGCTGGCCAGCTCAACGTCGAGTCGCGGGATGAAGATAAAGGCGGCCGTGTTTATTTCACGCTCGGCGCGACCACGAGCGGCGAAAGCGGAGATACGTCGGCGGATCTCGCGCTGGTGCGCAGGCTGCTGAAGCTCTCGCCGAAAACCAAGACCTACGAGGTGGTGTATGGGCAATCGGCTCAGCGTGGCGAACGGATTCCAATGGTCACGCGTTCCGTGCTCGGGATTCTGACGGACCTTGGCGCGCAGGTCCGGGTTCCGGATGAGCTGGTGACGCACGGGTCGACCAAGCCGACGATTGGATTGATCGGCGTGGAGACGCGGCCGACGATTGTTGTCAACGTGGGTAAGAAGGCGCCGGAAGATGCGTATATCGACATTCAGTACGGGCCATCGCAATACTGGATCGACCGGCGCGACTTTGATTCAAAGTACGCGTTCACGATCGTGCAGATGTTAATGGCGCTAGCCGAAACCAATCAGGACGCGAAGACGCCGATCGTGACGATTCCTGCGGGGTAGGCGCGCGTAATTAGCGGCGAAGCTTGACCCACCTGTATTGCGCAATACGGCATCCGCAATACAGGTGGGTGCAAGCCTCGATGCAGCTTCGCTGCGTTTCAATGCGCTTCGCCACGGCCCGCCGGGCGAATAGGCGTGTTGTCTTCCAGCGCTTTGGATTCGGACGCCTCCGTGCTCGCGTTGCGTACGGGGCTGAAAGTCCACACCATAGGTTCACGCGTGTCCGGCTCGGCGCGGGTCTCGTGAGCCTCGTGCGTTACGTGGGTCTCGCGTGGCGCGCGCGCGACCGGGTTGGCGAACAAGTGCGGCGGCGTACTGGCCGGCGTGCTCGGAGCGCTGGGCGTGCTCGGAGTGCTATCCGCGCTCGCAACTGGCGCCTTGCGCGGGATTGCCGGAATTACCACGGCCTCGCGGATGGGCGCCGGATGCAACGGACCGCGTTGCGCGATGGCCGCATTCTGGATCTGCGCGTTTTCGGCTGCCTTCTTCGCTTCAGCAATCTTGAAAGCCACATGCTTCAGGAATACGCGCGAGTCCGTATAGCTCGAGTCGATGGCAAGCGCGTCTTTTGCATAACGCCGTGCGCATCGCCATGAAGCCGAACGGTCGCATGTGCGGGCGTGTTGCATGGCGGTATCGCGCGCGGCTTCGCGTTGGGCGAGATCGTCGCGTATCTGCTGGACCTCAGGGCTGTTGACCTGATCCGCGGGCACGTTGGCCAGGTTCTTTCGTGCTGCGCTCAGGTCGTTGGTGCCCAGCGCGAGGCGCGCGAAATAGAGGTTTTCGCCCGGGCTGCCCACCGGCGGACGCTCGATGGCGATAACCGGCATGACTGGCGGCAACGACAGCTTCGGCAGTTCCTTTTCCACCAGCGCGGGCGGCTGCGGTGCATGGCTGGCGATGGGGACATCGGCGGTGGCGGTAGGGCTGGGCGCCGGTGGTAAAACCGCGAGCGACGGAGTACTGACGGTTGGAGCGATCGTGGACGGTGGCGCAGCAGGTGTGTCCTGTGCCAACGCGACAGGTGCCGAAGGCGTCGTATTTTTCGATGCGGGAGTGACAGCCGGCGGGTTCGTCGGACTCCTTGATATCGGTCCAGCGACCACGGTCGGCGTGTTCGTTACTTTCGCCGCTGTGGTTGGCGCAGTTGCGATTGTTGGGGGTGTAGCGGTCGTTTCGGCAATAGGCGCAGATGCGTTCGATGTTGCCGGCGTAGCCGGATCTGACGAAAAACTCATCGCGAGCGTGGAAATCTCGGTGCGCAGGACTCCAGCGGCGACCGTCAGCTTGTTCATGATCGACGCGATTATTTCGGTTGCCGGATTTGTTGCTGTGTTCGTTGCTGGATTCGTTGCCACTATGGGCGTTGGCGCGGGAGCCGGTATAGGCACCGGCAACTGCGTCACTGGCCGGGCTGCCGCGTAGGTCGCTGCGGGGGGCGTCGGACGGCTTACCGGCGGGGCCTTGGCCGCGCTCACCGGGATAGGGGGCGCTGGCTTCGCGGCCGCAACAACCTTCGCCGCGCTGGCCGGTGCAACGGCCTTCGGTGTGCTGTTGGTCATGACCGGAACGAACGCAGGTGTCCTCGCGGGCTCCGGCAGTGCTGCAAGCCGTTGCACCACGGGCGATCTCAGGCCGGGGGCGTAATTCAGCGCCAGCGCGATGGCGAGCAGTCCGCCGCCCGCCACGCCGAACGTTACGCGACGGACAACGCGAGCACGTTCCCGCGCGATATTCATTGCCGCGTCGACTTCCTCGGGCACGCTCGGATACGGCACGTGCATGCGGCCCGGCATCATCATCACGTTGCTGCTATTGAAGTCGACGGAGTTCGGTGCGCGCAATGCCCGGGACTGATCCGCGCCGCAATGCGGGCATTCTTCTTCGCCTTGCGTCAACGTGTTTCCACAGCGATGACAAGCCGCGTAGAGGACAGGCGTGCGAAAAGCTAACAGGTTCATGATGAACCCCTCGAGGCAGGTGTCGATGCCGGCTCGTGATGCCGTCGGATCGTTCGTATAGGAATAGTGCGATTAATCCAGAAGTTGGCAGCGCGGTATGTTTTGTAGACCGCATTGACGCGCATCGGCAACGTTTCTCCGCAACTGCATTGTGTGGGGCTTCGCTCGTCGCGTTTGTCCGAATTTGACTTGGATGTGGCGGATAAGGGCGGTAAGGCAAGCTTGCGGTCGCAACTCGCACTGGACGTCAGAGTGGGTAGAACCCGCTATACGATGTCGACCAGATTGAAGTGCCGCTTGTAGGCAACTGCTTAGTTCGATCAAGTGGACCGGACGCAGACTCGACAGATGAAGTCGTCGACGGCGAGCGAATTTTTGAGCAACGCCAACGCTAGGATGGAACGGCGACACGATCTGCACATCGCCCGCGGGGAGATCAGTGGGTAACGAAGTGTGAGGCGGGCCAAGAAACACATCGTCGAAATTGCTTAGTTATCTTGATGAATCGACTGACTAAGCATCATCCGGCGGATGACAGGTATGTCGACCTATGCTTCTGTACATGTGAACTTGCAGATTGGCCAGCGAACGAACATCAGCCTTCGACGCTTTCTTTCAACTAATAATTTTTATTCATCCGGCTTAATCTCCAATAATCTGCTAAATGCGAATTCATTATGGTTTATAACAGGATGTTATGTGGTCGAGAAACATAAACCCCAGAGAATGCGAATATATTATGGGTTATAACTAGATGTTATGAGTCAGTGGGAATAAGCTCAGCGAGAACTAATTACCGACAATGCCACAGCTATTATCGATGCCGTTAGTTATATGTAATAAATCAGAATAATTTCTGTAATTTAATAATGACGTATTGAGAATGTCTGTTTGAAGTGTCGTAAATACCGCTAAAAATACTTTCGCACGCCGCTTTCGAGATTTTAATTTTGTAGCCCTTGACGCCAGGTGCGCGTGAGTGCTCGATCGTCGCGTCCGACGTGCCTTCAGCGCTCAGTTCCCAGCGTGCGAAATCATCGCCAAGGTCCACCCAGTAAGCGTTCTATCAGTGTCGTGTCGTCTATGGGTCAGCGGCCCGCGACGGATATCAGAACGCTGCAATAAGCGACCCGGTCCCAATTGCCGGGCTTTCAAAGGCGGCTCCATATCCGCTTGAGATAAGGTTATTGTTTTGCGACAACGCAAAAGCGGCACTAGTTAGAGCGTTCTCTCTAATTTGAGTATGCTGACATCAAAAAAAGTTTGACCATGCATTTTTTGTCCTGCTATCGTCGCATCCCATGAAACGCCGGTGACAATCACGCTGGAAAGTTCAGCAGCAGAAGCGCTTCGTTAAAATGCCCCCGGGTGTTAAAGAAAGATCGGAATGCGTGAGGGGCGTAAGTGATTGCGCGGGACAGAATTAACTGAATGTGGTCATTAAGTGATCGCTCGGTGAGCAGGAAAACTTGCTGAGGCGCCTCGTAGCCGTACCTCCGTCATCGCATCCGATTTGCGCGCTGCAGCATAAATTTTGGAGTGCAAATCAAGCGGTTAGGCGGTGCAAGCGCTGGCCCGAAGTGAGCGTTGGTTGCCGTACGCAAGTGCATTGCAGTGACAGAAATAGACGGTTCACGCCGGAGGAGTAAAGGTGGGTACGAAAGTCGAAGGGCAATTTCCGGCAGCAACGGCCAATTTGGGAAGGCCAGGGCGTCCGCGTGAGTTTGGGCGCAAGCAGCAAAACCCGGTGCGCCGCTTCGGCGGTATCGCTGTTGTTCTGCTCCTGCACATCGTGCTGATCTATGCGCTCATCAATGGCTTGGCCACCAAGGTCGTTCAGGTCATCCAGCATCCTATTGAAACGAAAATCATCGAGCCGGTGAAGCCGCCTCCGCCGCCGCCGTTGCCCACCGTGCAGTTGCCGCCGCCGAAGTTTGCGCCGCCGCCCCCGCCGTTCGTGCCGCCGCCGGAAGTGCAGGTGCAAACGCCGCCGCAGCAGCCCACCATCACGCACCAGGCCGCGCCTGTCGTGTCTGCACCCGCTGTCGCGCCGCCCGCTCCGCCAGCGCCGCCCGCCCCGACCAAGCCGGTAAGCACCGAGGTTGGCGTCGTGTGTCCGAACTCGGACCAGATCCGGTCCTCGATCCGCTACCCGAAAGAAGCGCAGGAAAACAATGTGACGGGCGATGTGCTCATTGAATTCGTAGTCGACCCGCAGGGCCACATCACGAATGAACGCGTTGCCAAGTCGGCAGACGATTCCTCACTCGATCGCGCAGCGTTCAACGCGGTCAAGCAGTTCACGTGCGTTTCCCAAGGCCAACCCGTCCGTGTGCAAGTTCCGTTCTCGTTTAACCTGAACTGATCCCCACTGGCTGTTCGGTACCGGTAGCGATTTATCAGTCTTGGTTTAGAAGTTGTACTAATGAACTTGGAGCAGGCATGAAAAAGCGTACTCTCGCCGCATTGGCGGCAACCCTGTTGTTCGCCGTAACCACGGTGGATACCTTTGTGGCACCGCATATGGCCCACGCGCAAGCTAGCGATGCTACCGCGTCGGCTACGGCACCCGCCACCGCAGCACCGCAAACGGCCGGCTCGGCCACGGACGAAGCCGTGCCGCCGCCCCAGCCGGCTACGTCGGAAACCGTCAACAACCCGTACGGGCTCGGCGCGCTCTGGAAGAACGGTGACTTCGTTGCACGCTTCGTGCTGATCTTGCTGGTGCTCATGTCGATGGGCAGCTGGTACATCATGATCACCAAGTTCTTCGAGCAATTCCGCGCGAATCGCCGTGCAAAGAGTGCCGACGAGCAGCTGTGGAGCGCGCCGTCGCTCGTTGAAGGCGCGAAGATGCTCGATGAAGCCTCGCCGTTCCGCTTCATCGCCGAGACCGCTATTGAAGCGGGCGAACATCACAACGAAGCGCTGCTCGAAGCCGTCGACCGCAACACGTGGATCGACACTTCGGTCGAGCGTGCGATCACTAACGTATCGAATCGTCTGCAAGACGGCCTGGCGTTTCTCGGCACAGTCGGTTCGACAGCGCCGTTCGTCGGCCTGTTCGGTACGGTGTGGGGCATTTATCACGCGCTGACGGCAATTGGTATTGCCGGTCAGGCTTCGATCGACAAGGTTGCAGGTCCGGTGGGTGAAGCGCTGATCATGACCGCAATCGGTCTCGCGGTGGCCGTGCCGGCGGTGCTGGGCTACAACTTCCTGGTTCGCCGCAACAAGTCGGTGATGGAGCGTGTTCGTGCGTTCGGCGCGCAACTGCACACTGTCTTGCTCGCCGGCAGCCGGCGCTCGGCGCGCGCTACGGCTCGCGAAACAGCGCTTGCCCAATAAGCGGAGTTCGTCATGGCTATGAGCGTTGGGCAAGATGATGACGACGAGGTCATCTCCAGTATCAACACCACGCCGCTCGTCGATGTGATGCTGGTCCTGCTGATCATCTTTCTGATCACGATTCCGGTGGTGACCCATACGATTCCGGTGCAACTGCCGAAAGAGACGATCCAGCCGCTGCAGACCACACCGAAAAGTATTGTCATTGCGGTCAACCGCGACGGCGATTTCTTCTGGAACGAGAAGCAGGTGGATGCGCCGACGCTGCTGGCACGCCTGAAGACCGTGTCGGTCCAGACGCCGCAACCGGAAGTGCACGTTCGGGGCGACCAGAACACGCGTTACGAATTCATCGGCCGGGTCATTACCGAGTGCGAGCGCGCCGGTATCGCCAAGGTTTCGTTTATTACTGAGCCGCCTCCGCGGGGAGGCTAGCTTTGCAGGGGAACGCACAATGGGAATGAACGTATCGTCGGGCGGTGGCAGCGCTGAGCCGGACGTGATGGTCGATATCAACACCACGCCGCTGATCGACGTGATGCTGGTGTTGCTGATCATGCTGATCATCACGATTCCGATCCAGACGCACGCCATCAAGATGAACATGCCGATCGGCAATCCGCCGCCGCCGATCACGCAGCCTGAAGTGGTGCAGATCGATATCGACTTCGACGGCACCACGACCTGGAACGGTCAAGCGGTGCCGGACCGTGCGGCGCTCGAATCCAGGCTCGCACAGGTGGCGGCTGAACCGGTGCAGGCAGAAATTCATCTGCGGCCCAACAAGCTGGTGCCGTACAAAGATGTCGCGGCGGTGATGGCGTCCGCTCAGCGATTGGGCGCGACGAAAATCGGCCTGATCGGCAATGAGCAGTACATGCAATAGGGAAGTGCAATGCTAACGATCCATCAACGATTCAAACGCGCCGTGATGGCGACGGCCATTGGGGGACTGTCCGCGCTCGCCGTGCTGCCGGTCACGGCGCATGCCGCGGACACGTTGCGCCCGGATGTGGCGAAGCCGCTGAACGCCGCGCAGGATCTGTATCGCGCGCACAAGTACAACGATGCGTTGACGAAGATCGATCAGGCCGCAGCGGTTCCCGGCAAGACGCCGTATGAAAGCACCATGGTCGAAGAAATGCGCGGCGCTGCTGCGGCGGCGGCGGGCAACAACGCCGTGGCTGCGCAAGCCTACGAAACGTTGCTGAGTTCGGGACGCCTGAGCGGCGCCGATGAACAACGCACGACCGCGGCGCTTGCGGGCATCTACTTCCAGGAAAAGAACTACCCGCAGGCTATCAAGGTCGCGCAGCGTTACCTGAAGTCAGGCGGCGGCGATCCCGATATGCGCACGTTGCTCGTGCAGTCTTACTACCTGTCGAACGATTGCGCCAATGTGGTGAGTTTGCTCAAGCCCGCGGTGGACGCGCAAGTGCATGCCGGTCATGCGCCCGATGAGTCGCAACTGCAGTTGCTCGGCACGTGCGCGCAGCGCGTGAAGGATGACACGACGTACCGCGGTGCACTCGAAAAGCTGGTGGCGTATCACCCGAAGCAATCCTACTGGGATGACCTGTTTCAATCGATTCGCACGAAGCCGGGCTATTCGTCTGTGCTCGATATCGACACCTATCGGCTGCG
The DNA here is from genome assembly GCF_964252755.1 of Caballeronia sp. LjRoot29. Lineage (NCBI taxonomy): Bacteria > Pseudomonadati > Pseudomonadota > Betaproteobacteria > Burkholderiales > Burkholderiaceae > Caballeronia > Caballeronia sp. LjRoot29. The sequence goes on from NZ_CAXUPU020000007.1 coordinate 81,035, forward strand.
TCGCGCAACCGGGTCGCTCACAACCGTCGATGACTACATGGAGATGACTCAGCTCGCTATCGTCGCGGGCACCACGGCCGAGGGCAAGCAGGTGATCGACCAGGGATTCACATCAGGCGTTCTGGGTCACGATGCACAGACGGATCGCGAAAAGCGGTTGCAGGCGCTGGCTGTGAAGCGGGCACAAGCGCCGGCTGATTCGTCGAACCCTGTGGCGCCTGTTGATATCGGCTTCAACGAGGTCTTCGCCGGTCAAACCAAGCCAGGACTTGCGGCCATGGAGGCGGCGATCGCGAAGGGTGGACTGGATCATCCTGATCAGGCGCAACTGCATCTCGGCGTGGCCTACTTCGTGGCAGGCGACAAAACCCGTGCGGTGCAAACGTTCCGTGCGGTGAAAGGCTCCGACGGTTCAGCCGACCTCGCCCGATTGTGGGTGCTGGTGGCGTCGAAGTAACGAGTAACAAGTAACGGTATCCCGGTTGAACATGTCCCATCCTGCGAAGGGCGATGATCGCGTGTGCAATTGCCGTGCGCATCGCCCCGCTTTAGGCAAGTGCGAAAGTATCCCGACGATCGCATTGATTGAACCATCCATCGCGGCAACTAACCGGGCATATGGCGCGTGTCTTAGGGAGGATGCTGCATTCAGTAAAACATAGTTTGGTATACAAACTAATTTTGACCACGGGATTCTGTCTTGCTATGGTTTTGCCACTCGATAACAAGGCACAGGTCGCAGTTTCCATAGGAAGTAAAATTCGCGCGCTTCGCCAACGGCTCAAGCGCACGCTGGATGAAGTGGCAACGATTGCAGGGATTTCAAAGCCCTTTTTATCGCAGGTGGAACGAGGTCATGCAACGCCTTCCATTACCTCTCTGGTTGGCATTGCGCGGGCTCTCGGCGTGACGGTGCAGTACTTCGTCGACACGCCTACCGAAGACAGGTCAGTGCGCAGAGGGAGCGAGCTGAGCTACTTTGGGTTTGACGGAACCGCGAACCGTTTTGGAAGGCTGACGAACTTGTCCGTCGGCGGCCAGCTGGAGGCGATTCTGGTCAGGATGCCGGTGGGACAGAATCCATCGGAAGTCACGACACATGCAGGAGAAGAATTCCTGTATGTGATGAGCGGCCAGATATCGCTCACGTTGGAAGGTACAACGTTCGTGTTGCAGGCAGGTGACACCGCGCATTACGAGTCCACCGTGCCCCACGCCTGGTGCAACACCGCTCGTGAAGAAGCGGTAATTGTTTGGGTGGGCACACCAAGATTGTTCTAAGCCCCTTTGCTTCGTACTTTCTTTAGAAGCAGTCGCTTCGTATTTGTAAGCATTACTGATGGATAGATGTAAGGTGGAATGGATGGGAAGACATTTCCCGGCCCATCACACAAAGTAGTTGAAGTTAAAAAAACTAAGCAGCGCTGCGCATTTCGTTTGCAACAAATAAGTAGTCCGATATTGAAGTATTTGAAGTGTCCCGTCTTTTTGTCTGCATGTGCAATCTGGTGCGTGATTGACCAGTTTGCGGGTCAGTTCAAGCGCGGGTCAGCTTTAACGGAGCGCGGCGCTAGAACGCCGTATATCGAGTGGCGAGGTTCACAAGACCTCGCCTCACACACAGCTGTGCCTTACTTACGAGCGAGAAGGGGAAAAATGAAACAACGGGCATTGGCGCTGGCCATCAAACGAATAGTCTGGGCTGAGTTAGCATTGTCAGCCGCATTCGCCGTACCGGCGTTTGCGCAAAGCCAGCCGGCCACCACAGGAACTGCTGCAGGCGCAACCACGACGGAAAGCGCGCCGGCAGCGGCAGTGGCGACGCCAGCATCTGGCACCGCTGCAACACCGTCCGCAGACAACAATACCGCGACACCGACTGCTGAAAAGGGCGTCCAGCAAATCAAGAAATTTGAAGTGACCGGGTCGCTGATTCGCAGCGCCGACAAGGTTGGCTTCAATGCGGTGCAGACGGTTACGCAGAAAGACATTCAGAACAGCGGCGCCACGACGGTCGCGGATTATCTGCGCACGACCTCGGCCAACTCGGCGAACAGCTGGGGCGAAGGCCAGTCCGGCAACTTCGCGGCAGGCGCGGCAGGCATCGCTCTGCGCGGCCTTAGCGAAAAATACACGCTCGTGTTGGTGGATGGACAGCGCGTTGCTCCGTTCGCGTTCTTCTCGAACAGCGTCGACTCCTTCTTCGACTTGAATACGCTGCCGTTGAACTCCATTGACCGCATCGAAATCGTGAAGACCGGCGCCGTGTCGCAATACGGTTCGGACGCCATCGCAGGCGTCGTCAACATCATCACGAAGCATGACTTCCAGGGCTTGCAACTCGACGGCAGCTACGGCAGCGCCATCAGCCAGGGCGGCGGCGCGGGCACGACCAAGTTCGGCGTGCTCGCCGGCTTTGGCGACCTCAACGCCGACCGCTTCAACGTGACGGCTGCAGCGAGCTACTACAAGTCGAACGGCTTCACGCTTGCCGACCGCGACGCGACGAGCGCCCAGGATTTCACCAATCAGCCGGGCGGCCATTCGTTGCTCGCGCCGTCGTACTGGAACCTGCCCGACGGCAGCGTGCAGGCGTTGAGCGGCTGTGCGAACGGCGGTGCTGTGCATCCCGCAGGCACCAACTCGCTGACATCGGGATTGCCGGGCACGATTTGCGGCTACAACACAGCAGAAAGCACGTCGATCGCGCCGATGACCGAGCGTCTGAACGCGAAGCTTCACGCTGATTTCAAGATCAACGACGAGACGACAGCGTTTGGTGACTTCCTGATCAGCAGCAACAAGACCACGACGAATGACGGTCTGTGGGGCAACGTAGTCGGGAATCCGCAGGTTCCCGCACTCGTGTGGAATCCGAACACCAAGCTGCTTTCGCCGTTCAACTTCACGGTGCCGGCGGGCAATCCGTACAACCCGTACGGGGTAGCCACGCCGCTCACGTATGCGTTCCCGGGCGCGGTAGCGGAAGACACGTATGCCACCTACTGGCGCGCGTCAACGGGCATCAAGGGTTCGTTCAACCTGCCGAACGGCGAGTGGGATTGGGCAACGTCAGTCAGTCACTCGCAGAGCACGGTTTCGAACACTTATACGAACCAGCTCAACACCGCGGCACTGACCAATATTTACCAGAACGGGACGTTCGATTTCTCGAATCCTGCGGCAACGCCGAACGGCCTCAACGGGCTGTATCAGGATGCGAACAACCTCGCGATCTCGAAGCTCGATACCGTTGACGCAACGCTGTCCACGCCACACCTCTTCAGTCTGCCGGCGGGTGATGTAGGTCTCGGCTTCGGTGCACAGTTCACTCACCAGAGTGAAGTGATGAACCCGGGTGCGGCATTCGAAACGGGCCAGGTCATCAACCCGAATCTGCAGACGGTGAATGGCCAGCGCAACGTGGCTGCCGTGTACTACCAGGTGGACATTCCTATCGTCCGCGCGTTGACGTTCAGCCAGTCGGGCCGTTACGACCACTACAGCGATGTGGGTGGTGCGTTCTCGCCGCGTTTCGCGTTGCGTTATCAGCCGGTTCAGGCGTTGACGATGTACACCTCGTACAACCGTGGCTTCCGCGCACCGACGTTCGTTGAGAACAGCAACTCGCAAACGCTGGGTATTCAGGTCGACCAGGCCACTGGCCAGAACTACACGTCGATCACGGAAGGGAATCCGGACCTGAAAGCCGAACGCACGAAGAACCTGAGCATCGGCTTCCAGCTGTCGCCCACCCGTACGACGGATGTGGGCCTGGACTGGTACAAGATTCGTGTCGACAACGTGATTGGTCAAGGCTCGCCTTCCCAGACCGTAACCGACGCAGATGGGAATCTGCTGTACAAGGTCATCCCGTACATGAACCTGGGTTACCTGGATACGAACGGCTTTGAAGGCACGTTCCGCCAGACGCTGTCGACGAAGACCGGGACGTTCACGTTGTCCGCTGACTGGGCTTACATCAACAGCTTCAAGCTCGGCTCGCCGGGCCAGTCGCCGGTGAATGGTGCGGGTAATGACTACACCCTCACGCAGCCGTTCGGCGGCAGCTTCCCGCGCTGGAAAGGCAACACCACCCTGGACTGGGCGTACAACAAGTTTGACGCAGCGCTGACGTGGCAGTTCACGGGTCCGTACGCGCAAAACCTGGTTGCTGCCGGTCCGTCCCACGCGGGATCGTACAGCCAGTTCAACCTGATGATGACGTACACGGGCTTCAAGCACTGGACGATCTTCGGCGGCATCGACAACATCTTCAATCGTGCGCCGCCGTACGATGCAGTCTTTGCAAATGGCACGCTGGATCAGAATGGCTACGACCAGTCGATCTACACGAACATCGGCCGTTTCGCGCAAGTTGGCGCAACGTACAAGTTCTGAAATCGCTGTAGTCTGTTTGCCTGATGGAGCGGTCGCTTCGGCGCGCGTGATACGGCGCCGGAGCGGCCTTGTTTTTGGAATTCCGGACCTTTCGTTTTTACGTATTGATCTTTCGATGCCTCATCGCATGACGTGCTCCAGGCTGCAGTCAAAGCCGAGCGCGGAAGTCACGAATACCAGGAGTTTCCAGATGTTTCTCGCACTTCGTCCTCATTCTTCCATCCGTCTTCGCCGTGCATCTGCGGCACTGGTTCTGAGCGGCTTCACGCTCGCCGGCGCTTCGCAGGCGGCAATTGTTCCTCCCGGCGTGCAGCTCGCCGCGAAGCAAGAGTTGGTGCGAAACATTGGCACTGAAGTCGAGACGCTGGATCCAAACGTAGCGGAGTCCGTGCCGGCTAATACCGTCGCGCGGGACCTGTTCGAGGGGCTGACCGCCACGCGTACCGACGGCGAAACGGTGCCCGGCGTCGCGGAAAAGTGGGAGATGAAAGATCCCACTACATGGATCTTTCATCTGCGAAAAAATGCGAAATGGTCCAACGGCGAACCGGTTGTCGCCGCTGACTTTGTTTACGGATGCCAGCGTCTCGTCGACCCTAAAACGGCTTCGCCGTATGCAACCACGTATGGCATGTTCCTGCTGAACGGGGCAGACATCGTGGCAGGCAAGAAGCCAGTGGCGTCGCTTGGCGTGATCGCACTCGACCCGTACACGCTCGAAATCAAGACGCCGAATCCGGTGCCGTTCTTGCCCGACCTGATGTCGAATACGAACCTGGGTCCGGTGAACAAGGCGGCCGTCGAAAAGTACGGGAAGGACTGGACCAAACCGGGCAAGCTGGTCAGCAACGGCGCCTTTATGCTGAAGGACTGGCAAGTGAACAACCGCCTCGTGGTGGCGAAAAACCCGCTGTATTGGGATGCTGCCAACGTGCAGCTGACCCAGGTCACATACCTTCCGGTAGAGGACGAGAACACTGACGTGAAGCTGTACGAATCCGGCGGTAACGACTGGGTGAACCAGCTTCCGTCCGGCACCTATGCCCGCTACAAGCAGGAGTATCCGAACGAGATGCGCGCGGCGCCCATGCTCGGCTTGCGTTACTACTCCTTCAATAACAAGGACCCGCTGCTGAAGGATGTGCGTGTGCGCAAGGCGCTGTCCATGGTCATCGACCGGGACATCCTGGCGCAGCGCGTGACAGCCGACGGGCAGATTCCGGCGTATGGCGTGATCGTGAAGGGCGTGAAGGGCGCCGATGTCAGCGCATACGACTGGGCGTCATGGCCGATGGCAAAACGCGTGGATGAAGCAAAAAAGCTGCTGGCCGAGGCGGGTGTGAAGCCGGGCACCAAGTTGCAGTTCGCCATGAACACGAGCGAGTATCACAAGAAGATGGCCATCTTCGCGGCCTCCGAATGGAAGACAAAACTGGGCCTGGATACCGAGATTCAGGCAATGGAATTCAAGGTGCTGCTCAAGAAGCGGCACGATGGCGACTACCAGATCGCACGCAACGGCTGGGTGGCTGATTACAACGACGCCAGCACCTTCCTCACGCTGGTTCAATGCGGTTCCGAGCAGAACGACAACCAGGCGTGCAACCCCAAAGCCGATGCGCTGATGCACCAGGCGTCCGACTCCACGGACCCGGCTACGCGCCAGAGATTGCAGACCGAAGCGGGCAAGGTGGCCATGGACGACTATCCGATGCTGCCGCTGCTGCAATACACGCTGGTGCGCCTGGTCAAGAGTTACGTGGGCGGCTATTCCACAAAAAACCCGATGGACCATTACCGCAGCGCAGACATGTACATCATCAAGCATTGAGCGCAGCGCCGTGTTTTTCTATGACCGAACGGGATCATCCCGTGAGAGTACTGGTAACGTGCAAATCTGGTTCACGACGATGGCGGCAAGCGACAATGCATAGGGTTCTTTTCACGCTGAGCGTTGCAGCACTGCTCGTTACCTCCCAAGCATTCGCGCGGCCGTCGATCGCACAATACGACGAGCCGAAATACCCGGCGGATTTCACGCATTTCGATTATGCGGACCCGGACGCGCCGGCCAACGGCGACATGAATTTCCAGAATTACGACGAACTGCAAAGCTACGATTCGATGAATCCGTTCCTGGTCCGCGGCGCGCCGGCGCCCGACCTGAAGAACCTGATGTTCGACACGCTGATGCAGCGAAGCTGGGACGAACTGGCGTCGGAGTATCCATTGATTGCGGACGACGTAGCGGTGGCTCCGGACGGCAAGTCGGCCACGTTCCATATCAATCCCCACGCGCGTTTTTCCAATGGCGACCCGATCACCGCCGCCGACGTAAAGTATTCATACGACATGTTGTCGAGCCACGAGGCGGCGCCCATCTACAACTCGCAGTTCGCCAACATCAGCCGCGCGACCGTTGTGGACCGCCTGACGGTGCGCTTTGACTTCAAGGAAGCACGCCGCGACGCACCACTGATCGCGGGGGACCTGCCGGTTTTCTCGCCGAAGTGGGGCATGAAAGCGGATGGCACGCGGCCGCCGTTCGACCAGATATCCGATGTCCCGCCAGTGGCAAGCGGTCCTTACCTGATCGAGCAACGCAAGAACGACAAGCAGATCACGTACCGGCGCAACCCGGATTATTGGGGCGCCGACCTGCCGTCGCGACGCGGCATGTATCGCTTCCAGCGGGTCACATTTCGGCTCTTCACGGATCACTACACCTCGCTGGAAGATTTCAAGGCGGGTCACACGGACCTGCGCGTGGAGTATTCATCATCGACGTGGGCGCGGAAATACATCGGCAAGAACTTCAGCAACGGCTCGCTCAGGAAAGTCGAGATACCCGATGGCCCGGCACAAATGCAGGGCATGTTCTTCAATACCCGCAAGCCAGTGTTCGCGGACGCCCGCGTGCGTCGGGCGTTGACGCTGGCTTTCGACTATGATTGGTTGAACCGGCTGGCTTTCTACAATCAATATCGCCGCACGGGAAGTTACTTTCAGGACTCCCCGTTTGGCGCGCAGGGCTGGCCGGATGCGAAAGAGCTGAAACTGCTCGAGCCGTATCGATCAATGCTCCCCGCCGCCGTGTTCGGCCCGATGGTGAAGCAGCCCGACACGGTTCCACCCCATTCGTTGCGCGCTAATCTACGGGAAGCGCAGGCGCTCCTGAACGATGCGGGCTGGCAGTACCGTGACGGCGCGTTGCGCAACGCAGGCGGCACTCCGATGACCGTCGAGATCATGGACGACCAGCCCGGCATGGACGAGGTCATCCTGCCGTACATTCAGCAGTTGCAGACGCTCGGCATACAGGCGCACTTGCGAGAACTCGACAGCGCGTTGTACGAGAAGCGCATGGACGCATTCGACTTCGACATGACCACGTTTATCTATGCGCCTGTCACCATTCCGGGTGGCGAACTGACGCGGCGTTTTGGCAGCGCAGCGGCCTCGCAGCCGGGCTCGGAGAATTACCCGGGTGTGCGGTCGAAAGCTGCGGACGCGATGGTCGACGCTGCGTTGAAAGCGCAAACACTGAGCGATCTGGAGACGGCGACGCGTGCGCTTGATCGCATCCTGATCAACGGCTATTACATTGTGCCGGAGTACTACGCACCGAATACGCGCGTGGGATATCGGTCACGCATGGGTTTCCCAAAAGTCTCGCCGACTTCTTACTACGCCGAGGACTGGCTGATCGACTACTGGTTCGTGAAGGCGCCGTCCGGTGCCGCTACGGCTGCTTCAACACATTGAGATTGCCATGGCCGCTTATATCCTCAGACGCCTGTTGCTGATGATCCCCACGCTGATAGGCGTGGTCACGCTGACGTTCTTCGTCACGCAGTTCGTGCCGGGTGGCCCGGTCGAGCAGATCCTGACCCAGATGCGCCACGGTGGAAATCACGGTGGCGAAGCGGGCGGGGCTGGCGGATATCACGGCAGCCAGGGGGTTGACCCGCAACAGGTGGAGCAGCTCAAGAAGCAATTCGGTTTCGACAAACCGCCGATCGTGCGCTACTTCAGCATGCTCAAGAACTATGCAAGTTTCAATCTCGGCCAGTCGTATTACCAGCATCAAAGTGTCTGGGCGGTGATCCGGTCGAAGCTGCCGGTGTCCATCACGCTGGGGCTCTGGACCGTGTTGCTGACCTACCTTATTGCAGTGCCGCTCGGGATATCGAAGGCCGTGCGCAACGGCTCCCGCTTCGATACCGCCACGAGCGTGCTCGTCCTGACCGGCTACGCCATCCCGGGTTTTGTACTGGGCGTACTGCTGCTGATGCTGTTTGGCGGCGGCACGTTGTGGCAAGTATTTCCCATGCGCGGCCTCACCTCCGACGACTTCGATCAGCTTAGTGTCGTGGGAAAGGTACTGGATTACCTGTGGCACATCGCGTTGCCGGTGACCGCAGCGGTGGTCGGCAACTTTGCGATTATCACCATCCTCACGAAGAATACCTTCCTCGAAGAGATCAGCCGGCAATACGTTCTGACCGCGCGCGCAAAAGGTGCGCCGCAACGCGATGTGCTCTGGAAGCACGTCTTGCGCAACGCAATGATCCCGCTGCTGACCGGATTGCCCGCGGCATTCGTGGGGGCGTTCCTGAATGGCAACTTGCTGATCGAGACATTGTTTTCACTCGATGGCATGGGCCAGCTTTCCTACGACTCGGTGATCCGGCGCGACTATCCCGTCGTGCTCGGTTCACTTTACTTGTTCACCCTGATTGGTCTTGTGACCAAGCTTATTGCGGACGTGTGTTATGTCCTCGTCGACCCCCGTATCCAGTTCGACCGGCTCGACCGGTGAACGCATGAACGTCTCCGCGAACCCGGTCATGACGGCCACGATCAAACCGCCGCCGTCGGAGTCACCCGGCCGGCGCGTATGGCTGCGTTTCAAGGCGCAGCGGCTGGGTTACTGGAGCACGATTGTGTTCGTCGGCTTGTTTGTGATCAGCCTGCTTGGCGAGGTGCTCGCAAACGACAAGCCGTTGTTGGTCCGGTACGAGGGCACCTATTATTTTCCGATTCTGAAGGACTATTCGGAGAAGGTATTCGGCGGCGATTTCCCGGCGCGCACGAACTATCTCGATCCATATATTCGCGACCGGCTGGAATCGAAGGGCAACTTCGCGATCTATCCGCCGAATCATTTTCACTATGACACCGTCGACTATTTCGCGACCACGCCCAATCCTGCGCCGCCCTCTGCCGCGAACTGGATCGGCACGGACCAGTTCGGGCGCGACGTCCTTTCGCGCCTGCTGTACGGTTTCCGGCTCTCGGTGCTCATGGCGCTTGCATTGACGGTCTCGGGCGTCTTGCTGGGCGTCCTGACGGGCGCCGTGCAGGGGTTTTACGGCGGGCGCACCGACTTGATCGGCCAGCGCCTGATCGAGATCTGGAGTTCGATGCCCGACCTGTACTTGCTGATCATCTTCGCGTCGATCTTCGAGCCAACCTTATGGCTGCTGTTCATCCTGCTCTCGGCGTTCGGATGGCTCACGCTGTCCGACTACGTGCGTGCCGAATTCCTGCGCAACCGTTCGCTTGACTACGTTCGCGCTGCTCGTACGATGGGTTTGTCGAACTGGCAGATCATGTGGCGCCATGTATTGCCCAACAGCCTGACCCCCGTGATCACCTTCTTGCCATTTCGCATGAGCGCCGCGATTCTCGCGCTGACCAGCCTCGACTTCCTCGGGCTCGGCGTACCCGCGCCAGCACCAAGCCTGGGCGAACTGCTTGCCGAAGGTAAAAACAATCTCGATGCATGGTGGATCTCCGGCGCGGCGTTCGGCGGCCTTGTCGCCACCTTGCTGCTGCTGACCTTCATGGGCGACGCATTGCGCAACGCGCTCGATACCCGCACACGCGGTTCCGCATTTGGAGGCGCACAGAAGTGACAGTCCCTCTGTTGCAACTCGACGGGTTATCGATTGGTTTCGGCGACAAGACCGTCGTACGCGACCTGGCTCTTTCTATCGGACGTGGCGAACGCGTGGCGCTGGTCGGCGAATCGGGCTCGGGCAAGAGCGTCACGGCGCTATCAATTCTCGGTCTTGCGGACAATGCTCGCCAGACAGGACGCATTCTGCTGGATGGCGAGGATCTCCTGCAAAAGACCGAGCAGCAGATGCGCGGCATTCGCGGCCGCGACATCGCCATGGTCTTCCAGGAGCCGATGACCGCGCTCAACCCGTTGTTCACCATCGGTAAGCAGATTGCGGAAAGCCTGCGTCTGCACGAAGGGCTGCGGCCGAACGCGGCACGCCAGCGCGGCATCGAATTGTTGCGGCGTACCGGTATTCCAGAACCGGAACGGCGCATTGACAGCTTCCCGCATCAGCTCTCCGGCGGTCAGCGCCAACGCGCGATGATCGCGATGGCGCTCGCTTGCCGCCCGCGCCTTCTGCTCGCCGATGAACCGACCACGGCCCTCGATGTGACGGTGCGCCAGCAGATCGTGGAGTTGTTGATCGGCTTGCAGGAGCAGGAGGCGGCCGAGCGCGGCATGGCAGTGCTGTTGATCACGCACGACCTGAACCTGGTCAAGCGCTTCGCGCAGCGCGTGGCGGTGATGGAGAAGGGCGTGCTGGTCGAAACCAATTCGACCGCGGAGCTGTTCGCTAATCCGCAGCATCCCTACACACGCCGTCTGCTCAACAGCGAACCCGAACGCGCGATCGATCCCGTTGCGTCGAACGCGCGCCAGGTGCTCGAAGTGCAGGGATTATCGGTGGACTACCGGACGTCGGTGAAAGGCTGGCGGTCCGTATTTTCGAAGTCTTCGTTCCGCGCGTTGCAGGATGTCGGCATTACGCTCAGACGCGGCGAAACGCTTGGCATCGTGGGCGAATCCGGGTCGGGAAAATCTACGCTCGCAGCCGCCATCCTGGGCTTGCAACGGCCGGCGGAAGGACTGATTCATATCGACGGGCAATCCTTGTCTTCGCTCAAAAGCGCGAACTCGCGGCGCAGCGTGTCGTCGCGGTTACAAGTCGTCTTTCAGGATCCCTACGGATCGTTATCGCCACGGATGACGATCGAACAGATCGTGGGCGAAGGGATAGCATTGCATCAGCCGGAGGTAACGGCAGCGGCACGTCGTCAGCGTGTAGTGGCGCTGCTCGAAGAAGTGGGCATGCCGGCCGATGTCCTGCCGCGGTATCCGCACGAATTCTCGGGTGGGCAGCGGCAGCGCATTGCGATTGCCCGCGCGCTTGCGGTCGAGCCGGAACTGCTTGTACTCGATGAACCCACGAGTGCGCTCGATGTATCGATACAGCAGCAGGTGCTAAACCTCCTCACACGGCTGCAGAAAAAATACACGCTGACCTATCTGTTCATCACGCATGACCTGGCCGTCATGCGCGCGATGGCGCATCGGGTGGCCGTCATGAAGGCGGGGCGGATAGTCGAGATGGGCGACACAATGGACGTATTGCAAGCGCCCGCGCATCCCTATACACAGGCGCTGCTCGCGGCATCGATCGTGGCGAGCGCGGCGGCCTGAACTTGTAGGGCAGGCGCGAGCGCTTGGTCTGCTTCAGCTGGGCTTGACATTCCGCCTTAACGGACTAAAGCCGCACGCCGCCAAGAGAATCAGGCAATCGAGAGCAATTTACTGCAGCACGCAGCCCTGAGCGGCCCGTGCTGCGTTCGCGTTTGGCGAGTAAGCTTTATCGGGGATTTACGCGCGGGAACGATTCGGGCTACGCATTCTCCAGGCTTCGGCCCGACATCACCTTCCTCATTCAGTCGCACCAATACAACCCACTTTCAGATTGATATACAGGAGCTTTCCATGATGAATCGAGACAACCCCGTGTGGCTCATCACCGGCTGCTCGACCGGCTTCGGCCGTGAGCTGGCCAAACTTGTGCTCGAGCGCGGATGGCGCGCCGTGGTGACGGCACGGGATCCGTCCAAGCTCAACGACCTGGCCGAAGGCCACGGCGACCGGGCGCTCGTGCTGCAACTCGACGTGACCGACCGCAAGCAGATCGCCGATGTCGTTGCGCAATCGCAGAAGCATTTCGGCCGTATCGATGCACTCGTGAACAACGCGGGTTACGGTTATCTGGCGGCGATCGAAGAGGGCGAAGACGACGCCGTACGCGCGATGTTCGAGACGAATGTGTTTGGTCTGGTCGACATGACGAAGGCCGTATTGCCCATCATGCGTGCGCAAAAAAGCGGCCTCATTGTCAACATTTCGTCGATAGGCGGGATCACGAGTTTCGCAGCCACCGGGTATTACCACGGCACGAAATACGCAGTGGAAGGGATCTCGGAATCGCTGGCGCTCGAGGTGAAACCGCTCGGCATTGACGTGCTCGTGGTTGAGCCCGGACCGTTCCGCACCAACTGGGCGGGGCCGTCAATCAAGCAGTCGGCTACGCGCATTGATGACTATGCGAGTACCGCAGGCGAGCGTCGCAAGCAGACCGAAGCGCGCAGCGGCAATCAGGCGGGCGATCCGGTGCGCGCGGCGCAGGCCATCATTGACGCGGCACTCTCCGATACCCCGCCATTGCGCCTGTTGCTTGGTAAAGCCGCGCTTGAACTCGCGCGCAAGAAGGTCAGTTCGCTGACTCAGGACTTCGACGCGTGGGAAAAGACGACGATTGGCGCTGACTTTCCTGAAGGATCCAGGTAAGCCGTCACATCGCGCAAGAGTCGTTCTCTTTGTGGTTCCTCGCCACGAGCCGTAACGGGGCGCACGCTTCTCATTTTTCGCTGACAGAGAGGTGTGCGCCCTTGACCGTTGGACATCTCCTATCGATAAAGCCCGCCTGCGTCTCACACGTATGCGGCTTGGCTTTCATCACACGATAAGCACGCCTGTTCTCGAACTGCTTATGCCTTGTGCTTCATCCCGATTGCAGGAAACCCCCGCTTCCGCGAACATTTTGCATAAGGCAAACTTATGGACATCGACGGAAAATGCTGCAGCTTCGCACGGTTCTTGCCAGCACAGGCATCCTTTAGTCCCTGCTAAACCCGCGCCGCGCCAAACCGGAGCGCCCATGAGACGACCGCATCATCCTATCGACCTGCGCGCGTTGCAGGCGTTCGTTGCCGTCTGCGATACAGGCTCGATGACCGCCGCAGCAAAGCAGCTCGGCGTGAGCCAGAGCGCGATCAGCCAGGCGGTGTCCGGGCTCGAACGCGAGCAGGGCATAAGCCTGTTTGACCGGGACAGCCGCCCGCCGCGTGCCAATAGCGCAGGGCGAGCGTTGCTTGAACTTGCCACGCCCTTGCTCGATCACGCGCAACGCGTGAGTGCCCGCATAGACGAGGTATCCGATGCAGGCAATGCGTCGGTCCGCCTCGGATGCGTGGACTCGTTCGCCGCCACTGTGGGGCCTGAACTGATTCGTGCACTCTCGGGTTCGTCCCGGCAGATTGCGTTATGGTCGGGCTTGACGCCGGGGCTGACCAAGCAGTTGCATGATCGCGAGATCGATCTGGCTGTATGCACCCAGACTGTCATTTCGGACCCGCGTATTGTGGAGATTCCGTTGTTCTCCGAGGCGTTCGTAGCGGTTGCGTCGCGGCGGTTCCTCGCGTCACGTCCCGCGGCGGACTGGCGTATGCTCGCTGGCAATCTTCCTTTGATCCGTTATACGGGGCGCTCGGTGATCGGTCAGCAGGTCGAGCGTTTTGCGCGGCACCTGGGTATCGACAGTCCGCGTCGTTATGAATTCGATGCCACCGATCCGCTGCTCAGTCTCGTCGCCGCGGGTCTTGGTTTCGCCATTTCCACGCCGCTCTGCTTGTGGCAGGCGCGTCATTATCTGGAGGAAATCGATGTGTTGCCGCTGCCGCCAGGCGGCCTTGCACGCCGCGATTTTTTCCTGCTGCATCGTGAGAGCGAATGGGATGGTTTCGCGGCCGAACTGATCAGTTTGACGTGCGGTGTGCTTGATCAGCGCATTCGCCCGGCGCTGCAGCAGGCGCTTCCCAACCTGCCCGACGACGCGCTCCAGTAACGCTTGTCAACCCGCCCTGTTTTAAACCTCTTTCTTACGCTTATCCCGCCCGGAATCCATCATGACCGATCTCTGCACCTTGCATCGTGGCGACGCGCCGCTGCTTATTTCGATCCCGCATTTGGGCACTGAAATTCCCGAGAGCTTGCGGCCGTTGTACACGGACATTGCGCTGACCGTTGCGGACACCGACTGGCATCTCGACCGCCTCTATGACTTTGCCCGCGAGATGGGCGCGACAATTCTTGGGGCGCGCGTTTCGCGTTACGTGATCGACCTGAACCGTCCATCAAACGATGAAAGCCTCTATCCGGGCCAGACGACGACGGGCCTGTGCCCGGGCGAAACCTTCCGTGGCATGCCGCTGTATCGCGATGGCACTGAGCCCGATGCGGCCGAGAAAGCGCGGCGAGTAGTCACTTACTGGCAGCCATATCACGACGTGCTTGAGGCAGAACTCGCGCGGTTGCGGGCGGTGCATCCAAACGTGCTGCTGTGGGAAGCGCATTCCATTGCAAGCGTGTTGCCGCGTCTGTTCGAGGGCAAGCTGCCTGATCTGAACATCGGTACGCAGGATGGGCGCACGGCAGCGCCAGCGGCCTTGCAAGCGGTCACCGATGCCGCTGCGCGGAACTCGTATACGTGGATCGCCAACGGCCGTTTCAAGGGCGGTTACAACACGCGTCACTATGGTGCGCCCGAGACCGGCGTTCACGCGATACAACTGGAGATGTGCCAGTCGACTTACATGGATGAGACGGAGCCGTTCGACTACGCGCCCCAAGCGGCGAGTCAGGTGCAGGTGGTGGTGAAGGACATGGTGGGCGCGGCGCTGGATGTCATCCAACGGCTGTAATCCAAAGACCGTGATCGCGCTCGCGTGAGCGCGGGACCGTCTGCCGCCGCCGTGCATCCAAGCGCGATTTTCACCGATCTCTTAACATGGCCGATGCATCAACGAAGCTGCCTGCCCGCGTCGCCGGCGCAGCAGCGGCTCATTGGCTTTCAATGGAAAGGAGTGGACATGGAATATCGCTTACTGGGCGAAACGGGCTTCAAGGTGCCCGTGCTGAGCCTGGGCACCGCCACGTTCGGCGGCAGCAATGATTTCTTCAAGGCATGGGGCAGCACTGACGCTGACGGCGCGCGTAGCCTGGTCGATATTGCGCTGGAGGCGGGCGTCTCCATGTTTGACAGTGCCGACGTTTATTCCGACGGCATGGCGGAGGAGAACCTCGGGAAGGCCATTGCCGGACGTCGCTCGAAGGTGATTGTATCGACGAAAGGAACGTTTCAGTTCGGCTCGGACGTGAACAGCGTTGGCTCGACCCGGCATCACTTGACCGAAGCCGTCAATGGCAGCCTGAAGCGTTTGAATACCGACTACATCGACATCTATCAACTGCATGGTTTCGATGCATTGACACGCGTGGAAGAAACGTTGCGCACGCTCGATGACTTCGTGCGCGCTGGCAAGATTCGCGTGATCGGCTGCTCGAATTTTTCCGGCTGGCACTTGATGAAATCGCTGGCGGTGTCAGACCGTGAAGGCCTCGCGCGGCATTCGGTGCATCAGGCGTATTACTCGCTGACCGGCCGCGATTTCGAGCATGAACTCATGCCGCTGGGATTGGATCAGAAGGTCTCGACCATTGTGTGGAGTCCGTTGGGGTGGGGCCGCCTGACAGGCAAGATTCGGCGCGGCAGCCCGTGGCCGGAGAATAGCCGTTTGCACAAGACGGCAGACATGGGACCGCCGGTTGCCGATGATTATGTCTACGGCATCGTGGATGCGCTGGATGCCGTGGCCAAGGAAACAGGCAAGAGCGTGCCGCAGATTGCGTTGAACTGGTTGTTGCAGCGGCCGACAGTTGCGAACGTGATTGTGGGCGCCCGCGACGAGAAGCAATTCCGCGAAAACCTGGGCAGCGTTGGGTGGTCGTTGAGTGCTGAGCAGATTGCGGCCCTGGATAAAGCGAGCACGTTGCCGTTGCCGTATCCGTACTGGCATCAACGCGGTTTCGCCGATCGCAATCCGTCGCCGGTTTAGAGCGGGAGGATGGCGGGAAAACGCGGTGCTTTCATGTGCGGGTGGCCAGGGCCGCGCCACTCGCCGTCACTCTGCCGATCAAGGGTTAACGCAGCGACGCGATCGCTCCGTTTGCCGCACCGTTACGCATGATTTGCGTGAGTCGATCGCCGAGTTTTTCCCGCGCCTGTTCGGTATCGTAATGCGTTTGGAGGTTCATCCAGCTTTGCGGATCGACGCCAAAAAAAGCACCCAGACGAACGGCTGTATCGGCCGTGATGGCGCGTTTTCCTTGCACGATTTCATTGATACGACGTGCCGGTACTTCTATGGCTTTCGCGAGCGCGTACTGAGTAATGCCCATTGGGGCGAGCCATTCCTCCGCGAGGATCTCGCCGGGTGTGTCCAGTGGAATGTCTCGAGTCATAAGTAATCCTAGTGGTAGTCGCAGATTTCAACTTGCGTGGCGCTGCCCGATTCGAAGCAGAAGCAAAGACGCCATTGATCATTGATGCGTGCGCTATATTGTCCTTTCCGATTACCCTCCAGTGCTTCGAGAAAGTTGCCGGGCGGAAGGCGCAAAAAGTTGAGATCGGCCGCTGCATGAAGTTGTTGCAACTTGCGAATCGCGACCCGTTCGAAATTGACAGATCGTGCGACCCGCTTTCCTTCAAACAATGAGCGTGTGTCTTGGCAGCAGAAGGAAGTGATCATAAATCAAATAATAACGCACAGCGTTATTAACGCTGTGGTGCTCGCAAGATCCTTTTTAACGCAGCATGGCCGTCATCCTCACCGGTCCTCTACCGTATCCCCACGCTTTGCAATGATCCGTCCCAACTCCCGCGTTGAAGGTACGCGGCGCATTGGATTCGTGGACCCCAGTTCATCGTCGGCCAGGTTTTCGATCAGCGCCAGCAACACCTTCCGCGCGGTCTTGATGTCATGCTCGCTCAAACCCACCACGCTGACCTCATTGACTTCCTCGGCGAGCGGAACGAGCTTCTCTTTCAGCGCACGACCCTCGGCGGTAAGGAACACGTGCACGTTTTTCTTGTTGTCCGGCATCTGCTGACGCTCGACATAACCCAGCGCCTCCATCGCCTTGACGGCTGCAAAGGTCGTTGGCTCCATCACCCCCGCCTGCGTGCTTAGCTCGCGCTGTGTCAAGCCGTCCGTCTCCCACAAGATCCGCAGAAATGTCCAGTGCCCGTACGACACGGTGTGCTCGGCAAGGCGCATTTGCAGCGCGCGCACCAGCGAACGCGCGGCGTCCTTGACGAGGTGGGCCAGTCGGTCGTTGGGTACGGCGTCATGCCAGTGGCGCAGGATTGCAGCGGTTTCGCGAGGCGCGTTGTCTGCGGATTTCTTTCTTGTCATGACCGTGTTTCCCGAAGCTCGAAGCGTTACCCAGGCCAACATGATAGCCGGTCGAGACGAACCTGAAGAACGGCGCCAGGTTGTCGCCGGCGTGAAGGAAAACCCTGCCGATCGCGGCATCCGCATGTCGGCTATGCACGAGAATGCACGCGCAAAACCGATCCGCTAATTGAGTTAGCTTCCATTAACGGCACCCCGCGAGGGATTGCAGGATTAAACTCCGTCTGGAAATTGTCGTTATAGACTGTATGCGCTGCTCCCAGTCACGCCTAAAGAACTGGATATGCTGGCCCCCATTAAATTCGACGACGCAAGCAACCCGGCTCATGCCCTGCCTCCGCCCGACGGGGACACGCGCCCGGATGAACGGTTCGACGAGCTGACTCGTCTTGCCAGACGCCATTTCAGCGTGACCCTTGCACTCGTCATGCGGGTCGACGGAGAACGGCAGGAGCTCAGCTCATGCGATGGTCTTGCTGCTGATCGTGTCTTCGTACATACCCCTCGCGGGCTTTCATTTTGCCGGCAGGCAGTACCTGGCGATGAATCCCATGCTGACGATCTTCTCGTCATACCGGACACCCTTGCCGATAACCGCGTTCATGATCATCCGCTTGTCGTGGACAATCCCTGCATTCGTTCTTATGCCGGATGTCCGTTGCGGAATGAGAACGGGGAAACGCTTGGCGTCTTTTGTCTGCTTGATACTTCGCCTCGCGAACTCGACGATGCCGAGCGCGAATGCTTGCGGGATTTTGCCCGCCTCGCTGAGGCAATCCTCGCGCGCGATCAGTCGGCCGCTCAATTAAAAGAAGACCAGGACGCGCTGAGCAAGCGCGAGAAACGCATGGCGCTTGCCATTGCCGGCAGCGGCACAGGCATCTGGGATCGCAATATAGTTACCAACGAGATCCACTATTCGGCGGGATGGAAAGCCATCCTGGGTTATGCGGATTGGGAGCTGACCAACCAACTCAACGACAGTTACCAACGCGTTCATCCGGACGATCTCGCTTACGTTCAAGCGGCCATTCAGGCACATTTCGATCGGAAGACGCCAAGCTATGACGTAGAACATCGCATCCAGTGCAAGGACGGCAGCTACAAGTGGATCTCCAGCCGCGGCAAGGTCGTCAGCCGTGACGGCACGGGTCAGCCGTTGCGCATGATTGGCACCACTACCGATATCACGGCCATGCGCGCGATGTCAGAGCGGCTGCAGGAGAATGTCGACCTGATCACCAGCCTGACCAACGAAGTGCCGGGACTTGTCTTTCAATATCAATTGCTGCCGGACGGCGAATCATTTTTTTCGTATGCAAGCGCGGGCATTGAAGAGATCTACGAGCTCACGCCGCAGCAGGTGGCCGCGAACGCGGCGGTCATCAACACAATCGTGCATCCGGATGATCTCGCGGCTTACCGCGCTTCGCTTGAAATATCCGCGGCGAACCTCACGCCGTGGCACCTTGAATACCGTGTCGAATTGCCACGACAGGGTCTGCGCTGGCGCCAGGGCGACGCGCAACCCCGGCGTCTGGAAGACGGTGGCACGCTGTGGCATGGCTTCATTACCGACGTGACCGAACGCAAGCGCATAGAGTCTGAACTCAAGGAGTTCGCGACCATCGACTCCTTGACGCAGTTGCCCAATCGCCGCCATTTCATGGTTCAGATCGAGGCGGAACTGGCGCGCATCCGGCACGCGAAAGAGGGTTATGCGGCCATCCTCATGTGCGATCTCGACCACTTCAAATTGATCAACGACACATGGGGACACGCGGTCGGCGACCGGACGCTCAGGCATTTCGCGTCCATCCTTCAGGCTGAGCTGGGCGCGCAGGGCATCGCGGGCCGTGTGGGCGGTGAAGAGTTTGCGGTGATGTTGCCGAATGCCGATCTTATCGATGCAAGGGCTTTCGCGGAACGCATGCAACGACGCATGGTGGAAGCGCCGCTGGCGGAATGCGACTGGCGAATCGCGCTGACGGTCAGCATTGGTATTGCCGTGATGAACGCGGCCGATGCGACCGCCGACGCACCGCTTTCCCGCAGCGACGCGGCTCTATATCGCGCGAAGGAGCGTGGGCGCAATCGTATCGAGTGTCATTGACCAGGCGCCTCGCCTGTCACCGTGGTCCCGGGCAGCATTCTCGAAAACGACACCGCCATGGACGCCAGCTCCTGCGCGACCGGCGTCAACGGCACGCCTGCGCGTCGCAGCAGGCACACGCGCGTACTCAATGCCTGCTCTTTAATCGGGACGACCGCCACGTGGTCCCTGAAGAACGGATGTGCCGCGAGGCGCACGGGTTCGAGCGACAGATAATCGCTGTTCGCCACGCAATGCAGCGTATCGAATACCGCCTCGGTCGTGGCCGCAATACGCGGCGGTTCGAGCTCCGCGTCCTCAAACAAAGTGGACAAGCGATTCGCGACATCGCCTGCATGGCGTGGCCGGGTGCTGACCCACTCGCAATCCTGCAGCGCCTTCAGCGAACGCGCGCGACCTAGCGGATGACCACGCCGCGCGATGACGGTGACAGGCGATTCAAACAGCGTGGTTGCTTCGAGATCGTGAATATCCGCTTCGTTCGATGCCAGCGCCAAAGCAAAGTCCAGGCTGCCGTCGCGCACCCACGCCGTCAGGACCCGCGACGTGGCGCTGGTCAGGTGAACATCGATACGCGGGCAGCGCTCGCGAAAGCTCGCCAGCAGCGCGGGAAATAATCGCATCATGGCTTCCGCAGCAGCGCCGAGTGAGACCTGACCCGTCAACTCGCCGCGCAACTGGCGCATTTCGTTTTCGGTTCGAACGCATTCGCCCAGGATCACGTCGGCGCGAATCCGCAAGCGCTCCCCCACCGAGGTCAGGCGCGCGCCGCGATGCCCGCGTTCGAACAACGGTCCACCCGCGTTCGTCTCGAGTTTCCTCAACTGCTGCGTCACGCCGCTTTGCGCAATGCCGAGGCTGCGCGCCGCCGCCCTGAGACTGCCGGCTTCAGCCACAGCCACGAATACGCGAAGTTGCGTCAAGGTCAGGTCCACGATTTCCGCCCGGGGTGACAGGTAAAAGTGATCATGATAAGTAAATCGGGCCTGTTTGGTGGCATTTTGCGCTCGTACCATGAAGGCGTGTTATCCCCATCACCGTCCTGACCACTGAGCAAGCGCCGATGAAAACCCTCTCTTCATTGCTGGCCACCGTCGTGATCGCGGCCTTGGCCGTCTCCATGCCGGCCTATGCGAAAGACGCGAACGTATTGCGCCTCGGCATTGATCCGACGTATCCGCCGATGGACGTCAAGATGCCCGACGGCACCGTGACCGGTTTCGATGTCGACCTTGCCAACGAAATCTGCCGCCGCATCGCGATGCATTGCCAATGGGTCGAGATGGAGTTCTCCGGCATGATCCCGGCGCTTCAGGCACGCAAGATCGACGCAATCATTTCGTCGATGGCCATCACCGAAAAGCGCATGCAGCAGATCGCGTTTTCGACCAAGCTGTTCCAGTTCAAGTCACGGTTGATCGCCAAAACCGGTGCACCCGTGACGGTCAGCGCGGAAGGTCTGCGCGGCAAGCGCATTGGGGTGCAGAGCGGCACGCAGTTCGAGACATATGCGCAGAAGAACTGGCAGTCGGGTGGCGTGGAAGTGGTCGCGTATCAAAGTCAGGAGGGCGTCTTTCAAGACCTGGAGGCTGGCCGGCTGGACGCGGCGTTGCTTGGATCGGTGGAAGCGGATAACGGCTTCCTGAAGACACCGAGAGGCAAGGGTTTCGGTTTTGTCGGCGGACCGCTTGAGATGGGTGACCACGGCACGGGCATCGGCCTGCGCAAGGACGATGTTGCGCTCAAGGCAAGCATCGACAGCGCGATCGCCGGCATGCGTGCCGACGGCACTTACCAAAAGATCGCCCGCAAGTACTTCGACTTCGACGTCTACGGCAACTAACAAGATTCCAGGAGTATTCGATGCAGATCAAAACCACGCCGCTGGTTTCCACGTCCATTGGCACGCGTCGCGAGTTCGTCAGCTTTCACTTCGGTACGCCGGGCAAGGGCGAGAAGATCTATATCCAGGCGTCGCTGCACGCGGACGAAATCCCCGCCATGCTGACCGCGTGGCGCCTGAAGCAACGGCTGATCGAACTTGAAAAGGCGGGACGTATTCTGGGTGAGGTGATCCTCGTGCCGGTGGCGAACCCGATCGGACTCTCGCAGCATGTGCTTGGACAGTTCCTTGGACGCTTCGAGTTGAATAGCGGCCACAACTTCAATCGCAGCTTTCCGCTGCCTGCTGCCTCGGCTTTGGTCGAGCGCATTGGCAGCAAGTGGACGCAGGACGCCGACGCCAATACGCGTTTATTGCGGCGTGCAGTATGCGACATGCTCGCCGACGTCAAACCGAAGAACGAGTTCGAGTCCTTGCGTCGCGAGATGCTGATCATGGCTGCCGATGCCGACGTCATCCTCGACCTGCATTGTTCGCTCGAGGCGACCATGCACTTGTACACGAGCCCTGCGAGCTGGCCGGCGGTTGAACCGCTCGCGCGGTATCTGGGTGCAAGCGGCGTATTGCTCTGTGCGGACTCGGGCGGCCAGTCATTCGACGAGGTTCATACGCAACTCTGGAACGACGTTCGCGCGCTTGTGGGCGAGGGCACGCCGATCGCCGCGCCTAATGTTGCGCTGACGGTCGAGCATCGCGGCCAGCGCGACGTGTCCTATGAATTCGCCGAGCAGGATGCGGACGGGATTGTCGATTACCTGAAGTATCGCGGCGTGATTGAAGGCCAGGCACGCGAGCTGCCGCCGCTCAATCATCCGGCAACGCCGCTGGCCGGCAGCGAGCAGTTCATTGCGCCCGCAAGCGGCGTGGTGGTGTATCGCGCGCAGGTCGGGGCACATTTGAAAGCGGGTGATCCGGTCTTCGACATCATCGATCCGATCACGGACGAGGTGACTACACTCACGACGAAAAACGATGGTGTCTTTTATATGCGCCGGGCGATCCGCTTTGTCATCGCCGGCGCACCGATGGGCCGTGTAACGGGCGCAGTCCCGTTCAGGACCGGGGTGTTGATTGGTGCTTAGTTAGCGTCACTTGACCTCGCCCGCGCGCCCGCGTGCGGATCCTCGCTTGGCAGAAATTCCCTCACCTGCTTCAGCGGGCATCCGCATGAACATCGGATAAGAACTGATTACAACGAGCGCGGTAACGATAAAAGCCGAGGCCAGCTGCCACCGTTCAGCATGCGTGCCAGGGGCCAGGATCATGGTGACTTGGATTGTCCCCGCCGCGACTGTCACGCCGACCGCCTTCATCAATTGCTGAGCAGTCCCCTGGAATGAAGTAGCGGCGGCAAGCCTGGCCTTGGGAACATCGGCGAAAGCGAGGGCGCCCATGGTGGCGAAGCTCAGCGAGCGCGACAATCCGCCCACAAGCAGCAACAAGAAGATGCCGCTAGCCGGCCAGTTCTGCGACATGAACGAGCACACCAGGAGCACGGCCGCAAATGAAACGCTGCCCGCGCACAAGACGGTGCGGACAGAAAAGCGCCTTAGCGCAAGCGATGTCATCGGGCGCATGCAAAACGATCCTAGCGCGCTGGCGAATGTGACGAGACCGCTAGCGGAAGCGCTATAGCCGAACCCGGCTTGCAACGTCAGCGGCACAAGAAACGGCAGCGCGCCGGCACCGGCGCGAAACAAGCTTCCCGCAATTGTCGCTGCATGAAAAGTGGGTATAGAGAGCAGGGAAAAATCGACGGCCGGATCGTCCACGCGACGGCAGTGCCTGACGGCCATCCAGAACATCACCACGCCCGTGGCCACGCACGCAGGCGACGCAAACGGCGGCAAGACGCTACGTCCCGCGCATTCAATGCCGGTCATGAACAGCGTCAGCGACCCGCCGATCAACATCATGCCGCGAATGTCGGGTGGCGCGTGATGTTCGGGGGGCGCGGCCGGCAGCAAGCGCCAAGTCAGCAACAGACCGACTATACCCACCGGCACGTTGACCCAGAAGATGCTGCGCCACGAGAGGGTATCGGTGAGAAAGCCGCCGAGTGGCGGACCCATCAACGGGCCGATAAGAGCCGGCATGGTGAGCCATGTGGTGGCCTGCAACAGCTCCTCGCGTTTCACTCCACGGAACAAAATCAAACGTCCGACCGGCACCATCATGGCGCCGCCGATTCCCTGCACGATGCGTGCAGCAATCAACTGCGGGAGGTTCGCGGCCGCGGCGCAGGCGAGCGACGCCAGCGTGAACGTTGCGATCGCCCACATGAAGACGCGCTTCGCCCCGAAGCGATCGGCAACCCATCCGCTAGCGGGAATGAACACCGTCAGCGCCACTAGATAAGCCGTAATGGCACTGCTCAGATGCACCGGGTCGACACCAAGATCACGCGCCATGGCAGGCAAGGCCGTCGCGACGATCGTGCCGTCCATGTTTTGCATAAAAAGGGCGCTGGCTACAACGGCGGCGGTGATGCGGAAGTTGGCAGGTTTCACAAGGCGAGGGTATTTCAGGTAGAGCCAGCGACGCAGTTGCAAGCAAGGCGCCGAGGATTCAATCGATAGCGTGGCACCAGAGTCTACTTGAACCGCGGGATGCGATGCGAGAGCATGGACGCGCCAAACGCATTACAAAAACCGTACAGCGAGAGGACGGGCTTAAGGCTTAAGTACTTGCTAGCCGCTTGTGGTAATTGCTTCCCGATTTCCCTGCAGTCGGAACATTGCGTTGGTTGCGGGAATGGTCGGGGCAGGGTAATTACCAGGAATAACACCGTCGCGCGCGTCACGGTAATAGGACTAGGATGGCGTATGAAACTCAATTTCCCGAACCCAAGCCGTTCCTACGACAACTCCCGGCACTGCGTGTGCTTCTGGGGGTATGACGGTTCGCGCGAGATCTCGTTCCAGATAGACGATGCCGCTCTATCGAGTTTCAATCCGCAAATGGGGTCGGGCGAATCCGCCGTGCTCGCCGCCTTCGATACGTACCGCGAACGTATTCTCCTGAAAGCCGAGGGACTGTACGTACGCGGCGCGCAAAATATCTTCAAGATCTCCTGAGCTTGCTGCTCTGCAGCGCTAACTGTCCGCGTATAAAATCGCGGCATGCCCAAGCCTATTTCCTCGCCACCTGAACGCCAGTCCCTTAGCCCCATGCAAAGTCCGCAAGAGGCGTCGGCAGAGCCCGCGTTGCCCTTGCATACGCCCACAACGGCGTCGTTATTGCTGGCTGCGTGCATCGCGACAATAGCGTGGCTCGCGCTCGCCGCGCAAACCGATATCACGGTGCACCGGATGCTGAACAGGGGCTTAAGCGTGTTCGATGGAATTGAGCGCCTTGGCAGCTATCTGACGAACCTGACCATATTCGCTGTTGCACTTTGTTTTTCGTGTGTCGCCGTGCTTGGCCGCTCGCCGTTCGGACGATTTTTCCGCAAGCCGCCAGTGGTGACGGCGGTCGTGGTGTACATCGTGTTTGTCGGACTGGCTTATAACCTGTTGCTGCGTCACCTGTGGACGCCTTCAGGATATCGGGCGATGCTCAACGAATGCCTGCACACCGTTATTCCTTTGTTGTCGGCAATCTACTGGGTGCTGTTCGTGCCGCGCTTTCATCTGAGTTTGCGGCAATGCCTGCTGTGGCTGATCTATCCGCTCGCTTATCTTTGCATCACGCTTTGGCGCGGCAGTACGTCGGATTTCTATCCTTATCCATTTATTGATGTCGGCGAACTTGGCTATCCGCACGTGCTGCTCAACGCAAGCTTGCTTGTGCTGGCCTTTGTCACGCTGATGGGTGTGTTCATCGCTTTGAATCACAGGCGTCCGCATTAGCACAGGATCGAATGGCCGCTGGCCGCGTACTTGCATGGACGTGCGCGACCGGCGGCGTTTCATTGCTGCACGGACGTGGCGGCTACTTCGGCGCGTAGTGCATATCGCCATTGCCGAACGACCAGTCCTCGCGATTTACCTCGACCAGGTTGATCCAGACATCCTCCTTTCGAACGCCCGTCCTGGCATGTATGCCATCCGCCACCGCGCGATAAAACGCTTTCTTCATCTCAGTGGTGCGGCCGATGTTCCATGTCACCTGGATAAATACGATGCCCGGCGTGTAATTCACGCCCAGGTAACCTTCCGCCGGGTAGATCAATTCGTCAGGCGCATGGCGCGTGATGATCTGAAACTTGTCGTGCTCGGGCACTTTGACGACATTGATCATTGCGTCGTACACGACGTCACTGATTGCCTGAACGACTTCCGGTGACGCAGTCTGAGCGAGATTGATTCGAACGAGTGGCATGGTCTTGACCTCAGGCTTAAGTAGGGAATAAGGACGCGTTGCTGCGTAAAAAATATCGCTTCTCACGATTCGCCATTGAAGATTAGACTAGGCTTGCGATTGCATCAAGCGCATAGTTTTCATACGAACCATGAGAATCGAGCATGTTATTCGAAGACCTTAAAACCCTGGTTGCGGTCATTGACCATAATTCGCTGACTCGGGCGGCAGATGTACTGTCGCTGACGCAATCGGCTATATCGCGGCGGATTCAGCATCTCGAATCCGTCCTTGGCCTGGAACTCCTGGACCGGAACAGCAAGCCGCCTCAAGCGACCGCGCTTGCGCGCCGGATCTACGAACACGCTGTTCCGCTCATGCGCAGCGTGAATCAACTGCTTGATATCTCCCGGGAAGACGCTGTGCCGAGCGGGGTATTTCGCTTGGGCCTTTCGCAAGTGATCGCGGAGATCGTTTTGTTCGACGCGGTGATGCGTTTGAAAGCGGCGTTTCCTGCGCTTGAGGTTCAGTCGCATACCGAGTGGAGCACGGGTTTGTTGCAGCAGGTCAGTCTTGGGAAACTCGACGCGGCCACGTTGCTGCTGCCCTCTCCAAGCACGTTGCCAGCCAACATGGCAGGACGGCTTATCACAACGCTCGAAGTGCTGGTGGTCCAGAGCAAGAGAAGGCCCGTGGTCGAACGTCGCTCCACCATCAAGGCGCTTGCGGAGCAGGAATGGATTCTGAACCCGTTGGGTTGCGGCTACCGTGCTGCGCTGAACCGGGCGATGCAAGGTGCGGGGCGCGAACTCAGGTTAAGCGTGGATACGCACGGCACGGAGATGCAACTGAAGCTGATTGCAGCGGGGCTCGGTTTGGGGCTTGTGCCGAAGACGGTGCTTCGTCGGAGTGATTCGTATGCCGAACTATCTGTTGTTGACGTGAAAGACTTTTCCCTTAGTCTGGATATCTGGCTAATTCACCCTGTTCAGTTGGGCAATTTGAAGGGTGCAGCCACTGTTTTTGGCGATGCCGTGGCGGAGAGTTTTGCGAGCGTTGCAGCCGGCCGTGGCCGTTGAGAAACCGTTAATAGCCGCCGTGGATCAGAGTGAGCGTCGTTGGCTAAGCAAGCGTTCCTTGCCTCTGCCAACGATGCTCAGAACTTTTTACTCTCCCGACTTCTCGATAGCCCTTTTATACGCCTCACGGGCTTCAATACGCCGGACAAACGCGGTGAGGTTGGGGTACGCCTCTTCGCCGCAAAACTTCACGGCCATCTGGACCGCGAACGACAGTTGAACATCGGCGCCCGTCAATTCATTGCCAATGAAATAGTCCTGTGCTGCGAGTTCGCTGTTCAGAAAGCCGAGGTGCCTTTGCATTTCACTTTCGATGCGCGGCTGCAACGGCGCTGCGCCATCGCCAAGCCGGCTTGTGTAGAGCTTTAGCATGAGCGGCAACATGGCGGAGCCTTCTGCATAGTGTAGAAACTGTAAATAACGGTTGTAGTCACGCGAGTCTGCTGCGGGCGCGAGCCGGCCGTTGCCATACTTGCGAACCAGATATTCGATGATCGCGCCGGACTCGAAGATGACTTCATCGCCATCGCGGATCACGGGCGCTTTGCCCAGTGGATGGATCTTTTCGAGTTCGGGCGGCGCAAGGCGGGTTTTTGGATTGCGCTTGTAGGCATGGACGGTGTAGTCGAGTTCGAGTTCCTCGAGTAGCCACGTAATTCGGCGCGACCGAGATTCGTTTAGATGATGGACTTCAATCATTAATGGCCTTGTGAGTTAGATTTCTGGGGGAGCGGTCGGGGTCAATGCCGGAGTGCTAGGTTCTGGCGTCAGCGGTCTGGTTCAATGCCGGGTTGCTGCTTTTCAGGTCTTCGCGCGTTTTATGTTAGCTGATTTCTTTATCACTGTTAGCCACTGCGCGTGGCGGCGCGTCATTTCTTGGTCCTTAGCGACAAAGAAACGAAGCAAAGAAAGCGCTTTTAACAGCTCTACCCTAAGTGTCCACAGCGTGCAGTTTTGATTCATGGGTGCCCCAAAAGCACGGTGCTCGCAAGAGCCACGGATGTTTGAACCCCTCCTTCTCGCGAATCCTGACAGTAAAACGCTTCGCCCCGTACGCTCTCGGGCTAGCACCCGTGTTCCAAGAACCGGCACGGCCTCACGCGCTTTTGGAGCGCTCCGCCTTTTTTGATCGCTTGGTCGAGTTGACTGCGCAGCAGAGACGCGTGACCAGCTTCGCGGATCACAACCCGATGTGTATTTATTGCTCTATCTTTAGTAAGTCGGTTCGCCGGTTGCACGGAATTCTTTGGGTACGGCCTCACGCATTTCGGTAGCCATGTTTCTTCGCGGGTTGCCAATATGGTTCGGCATGCGTACAAATTTGGCGGGTGGTTCTAGGCGGATAGCGCGGGGTGTCCCTTGGGCAGGTTCAAACACTGGTGGCGAAGCGTGGGGTATCCGTGTTCGGAGAAAGAGGGGTTCACACATCGGTGGCTCTTGCGAGCACCGTGCTTTTCGGGTACCAATGAAATAAAACTGCACGCTGTGGACACTTAATTTTTAGAGAGGTGAAAGCGTTTTCTTTGCTTCGTTTCTTTGTCGCTTTGGACAAAGAAATGACGCGCCGCCACGCGCAGTGGCTAATAGTGATAAAGAAGACATCCAACACTGAACGCGCGAAGACCTGGAAAGCAGCAACCCGGCAATGACTCAGACCGCTAACGTCAGAACCTAGCAACCCAACCCCCGCCCCCCACTGCCAACCTCAAAACCACCCCCGTCCAACCCCGAGTGCGAACGAAAATCCCTCCTTATGGCTTAACGAACCGCAACGTCATGCGATCCGATTCTCCAATGGCTGCGAAGCGCGCGCGGTCGGTATCGCCGCCGCGATAGGTCGGTGGCAGCGACCACACGCCGTTCGGATAGTTCTTCGTATCGCGGGGATTGCTGTTGATCTCACTGCGCGCGACGAGCTTGAAACCCACCGCCTGTGCATGCTCGATCACATAGGCTTCTGTCATATAGCCGGTATCGATCATTTGCTGAACCGATGTACCTGGTATTGCGCGATGCTCTTCCACTCCAAGCACGCCGCCGGGTTTCAAGACCGAATAGAACGCACGCAGGTTGGCATCGACCTGACCGTCTTCTATCCAGTTATGAATATTACGGAACGTCAGCACGCGATCCACTTGCAGCCCGGCGGGAAAGCCGCTGAACTGCCCTGATTGCAACGAGCCGACCACGACCGTTCCAAAGACGTCCGGCGCGGCAGCGAGCCTGCGCTCGAACAAGGCGTTGCTCTTTGCCTCGCCGGCAGGAAGCGCCCCTTGCGGCGGCAGATATTGCGCTTCGTAAAGCGTGCCGCGCGCCCGCAGATAAGGCCCGAGGATGTCCGTGTACCAGCCGCCGCCCGGCGCAATCTCCAGCACGCTCTGGTCAGGCGCGAGGCCGAAGAACTCGAGTGTCTCTTTCGGATGTCTATAAACATCGCGCGCCTGCGCTTTTTCTCCACGATACGGCGCCGCAATGGCGGTATCGAGTGATATCGGCGCGGTAGGTGTTGCGCACGACGCTAGCAGCATGGCTGCGGGCAACGCCAGAAAAGCACGGCGCATGAGGCTGGGGGCAGGGAGCATTTTCATGCGAGACATTATCGGACAAAGCGGACCGCTTGTCAGAGCAACGTCCGGACGTGCCATAACTCAGGAAACAGCACGACATCGAGCATCTTCCGCAAATAGAGCGCACCACTGGTTCCGCCCGTGCCTTGCTTGAAGCCAATGATCCGCTCAACCGTGGTGACGTGGCGAAAGCGCCATTGCCGGAACGAGTCTTCAAGATCAACGAGTTCTTCCGCCATCTCATAGAGCTCCCAATGTTGCGTCGGCTCACGATAAACCGTGAGCCACGCGGCTTCCACGCTGGCGTCGTGCGTGGTCGGCTGAGTCCAGTCGCGCTCAAGCCTCTCCGGTGCAATCGGAAAACCACGGCGCGCAAGCAGGCGGATGACTTCATCGTAGAACGAAGGGCCGTCAAGCGTCGCCTTGACCTCGGCAAGCACGTTCGGACGATGCATATAAGGCTTGAGCATCTGCTCGTTCTTATTGCCAAGCAGGAATTCGATCTGCCGGTACTGATGCGACTGGAATCCGGACGATGCCCCCAGATAAGGCCGCATTGCCGTGTATTCAGAGGGCGTCATGGTGGCGAGAACACTCCACGCCTGCACCAGTTGATCAAGTATGCGCGAGACACGCGCCAGCATCTTGAACGCAGGCGGGAGGTCATCGCGACGCACGGCGGCAAGCGCCGCATGCAGCTCATACAGCGCGAGCTTCATCCATAACTCGCTCGTCTGATGCTGCACGATGAACAGCATTTCGTTGTGATCCGGCGAGAGCGGGTGCTGCGCTGAAAGGAGCGTGTCAAGCGAGAGATAGTCGCCATAGCTCATCGAATTGGAGAAGTCGAGCTGTGCGTCATGCCAGCCTTCGGGCTTCTGCGCAGCGTCGTCCGCGGCTCCCGTGGCTCCATACCCCATGGGACAGCCGCCGGTGCCTTCGCTTTCTTGTGATTGTGCCATCGCGCGTTCTCCGCTGGGGTCAGGTAACCGCGCCACGTTCGGCGAACTCGGGTGCACGCCATGCTTCAGTCGCAAGCACGTCGCGCAAGGTTTCAACCGCGTCCCATACATCCACATAACGCGAATAAAGCGGCGTGAAGCCGAAGCGCAAAATGCGCGGCTCGCGGTAATCGCCAATCACGTTGCGCGCGATCAGCGCCTGCATGACCTCATACCCATGCGGATGTTCAAAGCTCGCCTGCGAACCGCGTTCGGCATGTGCCCGCGGTGTCACGAGCTGCAACGGAAATTCGCTGCAACGCGTCTCGACCAGTTCAATGAACAGGTCGCTCAGCGCCAGCGATTTCCGGCGCAACGCGGCCATGTCGGTCTGCGCGAATACGTCAAGCCCGCATTCGATCATCGACATCGAGACAATAGGTTGCGTGCCGCACAAGAACCGTCCGACACCGTCATCGGGCCTATATTCAGGGCTCATTTCAAACGGCTTTTTATGGCCCCACCAGCCGGACAGCGGTTGCGAGAAAGCATTCTGCAGCCGCTTCGGCACCCAGATGAATGCAGGCGAACCCGGCCCGCCGTTCAAATATTTGTAGGTGCAGCCGACGGCGTAATCCGCACCGGCGGCGTTGAGATCGACTGGCACCGCACCTGCCGAATGCGCCAGGTCCCACACCGCGAGCGCACCCGCTTCATGAATCACGCGGGTCAACGCGGTCATGTCGTGCATGGCGCCCGTGCGATAGTTCACGTGCGTAATCATGGCAACGGCCGTGTTCTCGTCGATAGCACTTGCGAGTTCGGATGCGTGATCCACGAGACGCAGTTCATATCCGCGATCCAGTTGTTCGATCAGGCCTTGAGCAATGTAGAGGTCGGTAGGGAAATTCGAGCGTTCGGAGACGATGACACGACGCTTGGGATCGCGTTCATTGGCTAACCGCAACGCCGCCGACAGGATCTTGAAGAGGTTGATGGAAATGGTGTCGGTGACCACCACTTCGTCCTCGGCTGCGCCAATCAACGGAGCGAGCTTATTGCCAAGCCGCTTGGGCAACGCGAACCATCCCGCCGTATTCCACGACCGGATCAAACCGTCACCCCATTCGCCGGTTATGACGGCCGCCGCGCGTGCGGCTGAGGCCTTGGGCGGCACACCAAGCGAGTTACCGTCCAGATAGATGGTGTCGTGACCGAGCGAAAACTTGTCACGCAAAGCGGCCAGGGGATCATCGCGGTCGAGCGCCGCGGCATTGTCTCTGTGGTTCATTGAAGCGTATTCCGGTGAATTGTTGTGTCCGTGCCTGACGGAAATCCGCGTCTCTCCGCCGCCTGGCGGAGCGCGTCCTCATGCCTGAAAGCTTAGCTGAGAATGGCGGTTAATTGATTGCGAAACAAACGCGGCGCTTGCGCCGCAATGCAATATTCTTCGATGAAAACCGCGCTTAAGCGCAATAAATTGATTGCGATCTGTTATGGGCGGCATTCGGGTAGGCTCACCCATTCGTGTGGCCGGTCCGCTAAGCTGGCGCTGCTCGCCGACAGCAGCGTTACTCGTTACCATGCAGTCAACCCCAGCCAATTACTTCGATAGACCGCCGCTCATGACCTCATCCGTTCTCGTTTCGACCCTCACCGACTGCGTCGATCATCACTTTGACCAGGAGGTCCAGTTCCTCGCCGCGCTTGTGCAAAAACCTTCGGACAATCCGCCCGGCGATTGCGCGGATCACGCTGAGATGGCGGCGCAGTGGCTTGAACGGATCGGCTTCACGGTCGAACGCCACGCAGTGCCGGCCGACGATGTCACGCGCGCCGGCATGATCAGCGCGACGAACCTGGTGGTGCGCCATCGCTTCGGCGCGGGGCCGGTGATCGCACTGAATGCACACGGCGACGTGGTGCCCCCCGGCGATGGCTGGACCGCCGACCCCTATGGT
This sequence comes from Caballeronia sp. LjRoot29, assembly GCF_964252755.1. Taxonomy (NCBI): domain Bacteria; kingdom Pseudomonadati; phylum Pseudomonadota; class Betaproteobacteria; order Burkholderiales; family Burkholderiaceae; genus Caballeronia; species Caballeronia sp. LjRoot29. The sequence goes on from NZ_CAXUPU020000007.1 coordinate 113,724, forward strand.
GCCGAGATTCGCGACGGTTTCATGATCGGGCGCGGGGCGGCGGTATCGAAGTCTGACTTCGCCACTTATGCGTTCGCGTTGAAGGCGTTGATCGAAAGTGGTGCGCCGCTCGGCGGCACGGTAGAGCTGCACCTGACCTACGACGAAGAAACCGGCGGCCTGATCGGCCCGGGCTGGTTGCTGAAGCAGGGCATCGTTAAGCCCGATTACGCCATCTGTGCAGGCTTTTCCTATTCAATCACGACCGCGCACAATGGCGCGATCCATCTGGAAGTCACGGTCCGGGGCAAGTCGGCGCACGCGGCGCGGCCCGATACCGGGCATGACGCGCTGGAGGCCGCTACGGCGGTGCTGAATGCGCTGTACGCACATCGGGCGGCGTTGCGCGAGATCCATTCGAAGACGCCGGGCATCGATCATCCTACGTTGGTGGTGGGTCTGATCAAAGGTGGCATCAACACGAACGTGGTCCCTGACAAAGTAAGTTTGCGCCTCGACCGTCGCGTGGTGCCGGAAGAGAATCCGCAAGACGTGCTTAGGGAATTGAAGGTGCTGATCACGGCGTCGGTGGCAGGGTTGCCGGGAACTGGGGTGGAGATAGAAGAGGTGTTGGTGACGTCGCCGTTGCGCTCGCTTGACGGCGCAGAGCGCTTGTCACAAGCGTTGCAGCGCGCAGCCGTGGTTACGTTGCAGCGCGACATTCCTACCGAGGGCGTGCCTCTTTATACCGATGCCCGCTTATATTGCGAAGCGGGCGTACCGACCGTCATTTATGGCGCCGGTCCACGGATGCTGCTTGAGGCTAATGGACATCGGGCCGATGAGCGGGTCGCGCTGGAAGACTTGAAGGTCGCGACAAAAATCATTGCGATCGCGCTTGCGGATTTGCTTGGGCAACAGCCCTAAGCGGTTCCACGCTTAGTTCCTTTACGGTCTTGCAAAGGAACTAAGCTAAATCACCCTCCGTTCCGCAGGCCGCCTTAATCTGCTTAGCCGGCTAACATCCCAAGCCCCTCCTGCTAGGGGCATTCAGCACGTCTTCGAAATCTCGAACATAATTCCGGGTGCCGTTATTCCGGGCTTCGCCGCAGCGCCCGGCTGCCGCGAAGCGCGACAGGTCGAACCTCCATCACGAATCAATTACTATGAAAACATCAGAAGAGACAAAGCATTCCTGGCTTTGGCTGGTCTTGCTCATTCCGTATGTCGCCTTGCTCTGGCTGCCTTTTTATAACGATACCCGTCCGTCTTTCGCCGGTTTCCCCTTCTTCTACTGGTACCAGTTCCTATGGGTGCCGCTGACCTCGCTCATCATTTACATCGTATATAGAGGTGTCAAATGAGCGATATCGTTCCGGTCAATCCGGTTGCCATGACCGTCTTCATCGCTTTCTTCCTGCTGGTGACGGTAGTGGGATTCTTCGCGGCGCGCTGGAAACGCGGCGACCTGACGCAACTGCATGAATGGGGTTTGGGCGGCCGCCAGTTCGGCACGGTGATTTCATGGTTCCTGGTCGGAGGCGATTTCTATACCGCCTATACCGTCATTGCCGTACCCGCCCTGGTGTATTCCGTTGGCGCTTATGGTTTCTTCGCGCTGCCTTACACCATCATTGTTTATCCGTTTGTGTTTGCCGTCATGCCGAAGTTATGGAAGGTCGCGCACGCGAAGAACCATATTACGGCAGCCGATTACGTGCATGGCGAATACGGCGGCAAGTGGTTCCCGGCAGCCGTGGCGGTCACGGGAATTGTCGCGACCATGCCGTACATTGCCTTGCAGCTGGTGGGCATGCAGGTGGTGATCAAGGGGCTAGGCGTGAGCGGCGAGTTGCCGCTGATCGTCGCGTTCGTGATCCTCGCGCTCTACACCTACACCAGCGGTTTGCGTGCGCCGGCCATGATCGCCTTCGTGAAGGACATCATGATTTATATCGTGGTGATCGCGGCGGTCTGGCTGATTCCATCGAAACTTGGCGGCTATGCGCACGTGTTCGATGCCGCCGATCAGTTCTTCAAAGCCAAGGGCGGTCCGACGGGCATTATCCTCAAGCCGACGCAATTCACCGCGTACGCATCGCTTGCTCTAGGCTCGGCGCTCGCGGCCTTCATGTATCCGCATACCATGACCGCGGTGTTGTCGTCGTCATCGGCTGCCACTGTTCGCAAGAACGCCATCTTCCTGCCGGCTTATACGTTGCTGCTCGGGTTGATCGCGTTGCTCGGCTACATGGCAATTGCTGCGGGCATCAAGGTGCACTCCGCGTCCGACGTCGTGCCCGCGTTGTTCGGCCAGTTGTTCCCGTCGTGGTTCGTTGGCTTCGCGGCCGCGGCCATTGCAATCAGCGCGCTCGTGCCGGCGGCGATCATGTCGATTGGCGCAGCGAACCTGTTCACGCGTAATTTGTGGCCGCTGATGGCGCGTGACATCACGCCCGAGAAGGAAGCGAAGACAGCGAAGCTGGTCTCGCTCGTGGTGAAATTCGGCGCGCTGCTGTTCATCGTGTTCCTGCCGACGCAATATGCAATCGATCTGCAATTGCTCGGTGGCGTCTGGATCCTGCAGATATTCCCGGCCATTGTGTTTTCGCTTTATACACGGCGCCTGAACACGCCGGGGCTGTTCCTCGGCTGGCTGGCCGGAATCGTGCTCGGAACCGGCATGGCGATCGCGCAGGGTTTGAAGCCGGTGTTCGCGCTGCATCTGGGCGGGGCGACGTATCCGCTGTATATCGGCTTGATTGCGCTGGCGCTGAATATTGTGGTCTCGTTTGTTGTATCGATGGTCACGCCGCGCCGCGCACCGGTTCCGCAGGCGACGTAAAGAACGGGTGCAGGCTCCGGTCGATGCGCAAGATTTCCTGTGTATCGACCTGGCAATTTTTACTGTGCCGGCGCGTGTGATTCGTTCTTTCCGCACCTCGTGCTGACCTTTCCCTGACCTTTCGATGACATCTTTGTCATCAAGCTTCCACACGTCTCCGGGCGCGCTAACATGGCGCAAAAGGACCACGCTCAGGCGCGCGTCGGGCATCTAGCCGCCGGCCACTCGCCAAAGCGCGTTGTCCTCAAACCCGGAGGTTCTCCATGATTTCCACGAAGCAAAATCCCGCCACGTTTCTGCGTTCGCGCGGCGCGGCGCTATTGACGGCTATCGGCCTGGGCGTCGGTATCCTGTTCGCATCGATGCATCCAGCCCATTCATCCGAAGCCGCGGTCGTTATTGCCCCGCCCGCGCTGGATGAACCCGTGAACGGAGCGCACCAGGAAACCGCAGTGCTCGCAGGCGGGTGTTTTTGGGGCGTTCAAGGCGTTTTTCAGCACGTCAACGGCGTGACGAAAGTGGTGTCGGGCTACTCGGGTGGGCAGCCTCAGACCGCGCAATACGAGACCGTCAGCGGAGGCGATACGGGTCATGCCGAGTCGGTGCAGATCACTTATGACCCGACGAAAATTACCTACGGCAAGTTGCTGCAGATCTATTTTTCGGTCGCTCACGATCCGACGGAATTGAACCGGCAGGGCCCGGACAGCGGCACGCAATATCGTTCGGCAATCTTCCCGGCAAACGACATGCAAAAACGCATCGCGCAAAGTTATATTGCGCAACTCGACAAGGCGCATGTATTTTCCTCGCCGATCGTGACGAAGACAGATGCGCTCAAGGGCTTTTATCCCGCTGAGTCTTATCACCAGAATTATTTGACGCTGCATCCGGATGCACCGTATATCGCGATCAACGACATGCCGAAGGTCGAGAACCTGAAGCGGCTTTACCCGGCGATGTATCGCGACAAACCGGTGCTGCTGAGCGTGGCATCGCAGTAGTGGAAGAGCAGCGGCGGCCTTAAAATCCGCCGCTTTTCAGCCGCTATTTAGCGGTTCTCGCTCATCTTGTCGACGATGTCGCGGCCCGCATGATAGGCCGCGTCCAGTGCCTTGGCCTCCGTCTCAAACACGTTGCCGAGTTCATAAAACTGCGTGCGTTGCCCGGCATGATGAACGTCGGCCCCGGGTCGGCACACGTACCCGTTGTAGTGGTAGGGGGTGTCTGGCGTGGGCGGTCCGTATGCAAGAATCGGCAGCACCCAGATCTCAAAGCCTTCGTAGTCAATTCTTTCCCACATGGAAACCTCCAGCTTCAGGGAACGGCGTTAAACAGCAGGAGCTACACTGCTCCGTCCAATACGCGAGCGACGAAGTGTCTGCCCCACGCTTCGCCGTGAGCAACCGCTTCCGCGACCGTGGCGTAGGGCCCGTGATTGCCGGTCAGATCGCCGGAATCTTCCGCGTGCGTCGAACCTCGAACCGGCGTTCCATCATGCCGGGTCACCATCACGCGAGCGCTATAACCCATGATCTCTTCTACGTCGGGCGGCTCGTATTGTGGCTCGACGTTTATGGTCAGAAGATAGTCGCCAACTTCAACGTCCTGATGCATGGCCGTCTCCCGGTTCATCGAGGAATCTTATTATGAACGCGAACGCCTGGCTGACAATGTGTTTACGCAAAACGGCGGTGGACTTGAAAATCCACCGCCGCTTTAGACAATACCTTTAACAACTTACTGCGATGCCTGCGTGCTCTTGCGCAGCTTAGCCACATCAGTTGCCCCGACCGCCGGCGCACCATTGTTCCAGCCGGCGCGAATGAACGTGAGCACATCGGCGATCTGCTGATCGTTGAGCACCGGCGCGTATTTAGGCATTGGATACGCGGCGGGGATGCCTTGTATCACGAGGTCCTGCGTGCCGTTCAGCGTGACGTTGATCAGCGACGACGCATCCTTCTCCATCACGTTCGGATTGCCCGCCAAGGGCGCGAGCAGCGGTGCGAACGCGTGGCCATCCACGCCGTGGCAATGCATGCAGTACGCGGTATAAACCCTCGCGCCTGCATCGTTGGCAGGATGCTGCAGCAGCGCCGTCGTGGCCTTCGGGTCGTACGCATAGGCCGGCGCGTTCGTACCGCCCGCGGCCGGCAACGACTTCAAATACGCCGACATGGCAGCCAGGTCCTGATCGCTCATACCCTGCGTGCTGTGATTGATCACATCCGTCATGGACCCGAACGCCGACGCATGCGCGTTCGCTCCCGTCTTCAGGAACGTGGTCAATTCAGCATCCGACCAGCGTCCCAGTCCAACGTTCTGCTCGCCCGTCAGGTTGGACGCAAACCAGCCGTCGAGCACACCACCCGTGAGCCACGCGCTGCCGCTTTCATCGAGCGCCTTTTCCTGGAACGCAATGCCGCGAGGCGTATGGCACGCGCTGCAATGGCCCAGACCTTGAATCAGGTAAGCGCCGCGATTCCACCCGACATCCTTGCCGTCCTTGTCGCGATAAACACCTTTATCGAGGAACACCATATTCCAGAACTTGAGCGGCCAGCGCATGTTCAGCGGGAACGGAATATCCGATGGACGGTTCGCCTGGCTCACGGGCGCAACGCCCTTCATGAAGTACGCATAGAGCGCCTTCACGTCGTCGTCGCGGACCTTTGCATAGGACGTGTAGGGCATGGCCGGATAAAGGTTGTGACCGTCCTTGGCCACGCCCTGACGCAGCGCCTTTTCAAAGTCCTCCTCGCTCCATTTGCCAATACCCGTACCGGGGTCCGGCGTGATGTTGGTCGTATAGATTTTTCCCATGGGCGTGGACATCGGCAGGCCGCCGGCAAATGGCTTGCCCTTGGGCGCGGAATGACAGGCGACGCAATCGCCCACCTTCGCGAGATAGGCGCCGCGGGCAACCAGCGGATCGTCGTTCGCAGCGGCATGAGCCAGCAAGGGCAGGCTGAACGTGATTAAGCTAAGCCCGAGAGAGGCAACAAGATGTTTGATCATTGTGTGTGCCCTCATGCGCTTTGCAGTTGACGGCCGACGGGCAACTGCCGCAAGCGCTTGCCGGTAGCGGCAAAAATCGCGTTGGTCAACGCGGGCGCGAGTGCTGCCGTACCCGGTTCGCCAATGCCTCCGGGCGCCTCGCTGCTCTTGACGATATGCACCTCGATAGGCGGCGTCTGATCAATCCGCAGCATCCGGTAATCGGTGAAGTTGGATTGCTCGACGCGACCGTCCTTGATCGTGATCTCGCTATACAGCGCTGCAGTGATGCCGAAGATAATGCCGCCCTGGATCTGCGCCTCGATGGTGTTTGGATTGACCACCATGCCGCAATCCACCGCGCAGACCACGCGGTTCACGGCTACTTCGCCGTCGCCGTTCACGGTGACGTCCACCACCATGCCGAAGAAACTGCCGAACGCGTGCATGACCGATACCCCGCGTCCCTGGCCCTTAGGTAGCGTGTTGCCCCAGCCGGCTTCGCGGGCGGCGACATCGAGCACGTTCTGCGCGCGCGGGGTCTTGCCCAGCAGGTCGTGGCGATACTTCACCGGATCGACTTTCGCTTGTGCAGCCAGCTCGTCCATGAAACTTTCGACTACGAAGGTTCCGCGAGTCGGACCGACGCCGCGCCAGAACGCGGTGGGCACGTCCATGGGTTCTTGCCGCACATAGTCGATGAATTGATTCGGCAGGTCATAGGGGAGATCGGAAGCGACTTCCACCGCATCTGGATCGAGGCCGTTCTTGAACGCAGGCGGGGCGAACCGCGCCATGATGGACGACCCCACTATGCGATGTTGCCACGCGACCGGCTTGCCATTCGCATCGAGACCGGCGGAGATGACGTCGTAGTAATACGGGCGATACATATCGTGCTGGACGTCTTCCTCGCGCGTATAGGTGACTTTCACGGGCGTGCCGACTTGCTTGCCGACCTTCAGCGCCTGGGCAATGAAATCGGTTTCCAGCCGGCGCCCGAAGCCGCCGCCGAGCAAGTGGTTGTGCACCGTGATCTTGTCGGCGGTGAGGCCGGTGATCTTCACGGCGGTATCCACCGCGCGCGTGGGCACTTGCGTGCCGACCCAGATATCGCAGCCATCGCTGCGCACGGACACCGTGCAGTTCACCGGCTCCATGGTGGCGTGCGCGAGGAAGGGTTGCTGGTACACGGCGTCAACGCGTGTCTTGGCGTCGTTAAAGCCCTTCTTGACGTCGCCGTCCTTGCGCGCCACGGCGCCATCACGCTTCGATGCATCGGCGAGTTGCTGCACTACCTTGGCCGTGGAAAAGTCTGCACCACGGCCTTCGTTCCACTTGATGTCGAGCGCTGCCGCGCCGCGCTTGGCAGCCCACGTATGGTCGCCGATCACAGCCACGCCGTTGTCGATGCGGATCACCTGGCGAACGCCGGGGATCTTCTTCGCGTTGGTGTCGTCGACGGAAACAAGCGTGCCGCCGAACACGGGGCTATTCACGAGGGCGGCGTAGACCATGCCCGGCACCCGGACATCGAGCCCAAACATGGCGGTGCCGTCCACTTTTTCCGGCGAGTCGAGACGCTTGGCAGCCGTGCCGATCAGCTTGAAATCCTTCGGGTCTTTGAGCGCCACGTTCTGAGGGGCAGGCAGTTTCGCGGCGGCATCGACGAGTTGTCCGTAACCGATGCGACGATTGCTTGCGGCATGCACCACTTCGCCTTTCTCTGCGTGGCACGACGCCGGGTCGACCTGCCATTGCTGCGCCGCCGCAGAAATAAGCATCACGCGAGCGGTGGCGCCGGCCTTTCGCATGGGCTCCCATGCATAGCGAATCGATGTCGATCCGCCCGTCAACTGGCCGCCGAGCAACGGATCCATGAAGAGCTTTTCATTGGGCGGCGCGTGATCGATCACCACGCTGTCCAGCGGCACTTCCAGTTCTTCCGCGATCAGCATGGGGATGGACGTATAGATTCCCTGGCCCATCTCGACCTTGGGAATCACGAGCGTCACCTTGCCCGTTGCGTCGATCTGCACAAAGGCGTTGGGCTCGAATACCCCGCTTTGCGGCGCTTCGTTGGCGTCGCCGCCGATCACTGACTTGGCGTTGGGTGCTTCGCCCTGGCTCGCCGCGGGTACGCTGAAACCCAGCATGAGGCCGCCGCCAACTGCCGCGCCTACCGATATTCCCAGCTTTAGAAACGTGCGCCGATTGACGCCGTCGGGTGCACGGCGGTTCTGTGCATCGAGTAATCCTCGCGACATGTCACGCCCCCTTGGCGGCGTGCTTGACCGCGGCACGAATACGGTTGTACGTACCGCAGCGGCAGATGTTGCCTGCCATTGCAGCGTCGATATCGGCATCCGAGGGGTTCGGGTTCGAGGCGATCAGCGAAGCCGCCGACATCACCTGACCCGACTGACAGTACCCGCACTGCACGACATCGAGCGCGACCCATGCGTCCTGTACTTTCTTGCCCGCGGGCGTGGTGCTGACAGCCTCGATGGTCGTCACCTTGCGTGTTCCCACCGCTGCAATCGGCAGCACGCAGGAACGCACGGCCTGGCCGTCAAGATGGACCGTGCACGCGCCGCATTGTGCGATACCGCAGCCGAATTTGGTGCCCGTGAGACCGACCAGATCGCGCAGTACCCAGAGAAGCGGCATGTCGGGAGGGGCGTCGACCGTGTGAGATTCGCCATTGATGGTAAGCGTCGTCATCTGCAACTCCAGTTGTCGTGGGGGATTTTTATAGTCGCCCTTAAGCGGAAACCTTATACAAGATTACGACGATTCGTGCTGAATCGTGCTGAATTGTCGACAGGCCTTGGCCGCGCCTGATTGATGCTTTTTTTTTATTGGCTGAAAAAAATGTGGAATAAAAGGGCGTGGAAAGGGTTAGCGCAGGCATTGATGTCCTTCACGCCCATTCTTCGAGGTGAGTTTCCGTGCCTTCCAATTTCATTACGGTCCTGCGTGCGCGATGCATCGCTGCCGCCGGGATCTCGGTTGCCGCTATCGCGCTGGGTTCAATCGGTTCCGTGGCCCATGCCGCCGACGCGGCGAGCGGAGCGCCGGAAAAGCCGTTCCTTGCTGAAAACGATCAGGCGATGACACGCATGATGGACGGTATGTCGATCAAGCCGAGCGGCGACGTCGATCGCGATTTCACCGCGATGATGATTCCGCATCATCAAGGCGCGATCGATATGGCGCAAGCCGAACTGCGCTATGGACACAACGAGCAATTGCGTCGCATCGCTCAGGAAATCATCGTTGAACAGCAGCAGGAAATCACCGCCATGCGCCTCGCGCTCGGGCTGCCGTTGCCGCCTTCGGCCCCAGCCCCGGATCAAGGTCAGGTACCGGGACACACCACCGCTTCTCAACCCGCGTCCAGCAAAAACATGTCCATGCCGATGCGCATGGACCAGGAGATGAAATGAAACGATCCACGCTGTTTTCCGCCGCGCTAACTGTGTTCGCGGCCACCGCGTTCGGGGCCATTCCGCAGCTTGCATGCGCAGGCCAAGCGCCCGATCTCGCGTCATCACCTGACATCGCGATTAGCCACCACGACCGCGTCTACGCGGCTGAACAGTTCTCGAATACGGTCTCCGTCACAGACCCCGTCGACAATAAACTGGTGGGCGTGATCCGTCTTGGCGATCCGTCGCCGGGCAATTTCAGCCCCTTGTACAAGGGACAAGTTCTCGTACATGGCATGGGTTTTTCGCCGGACCATCGAACGATCGCGGTGGTTTCCATCGGCTCGAATTCGGTCTCGTTCATTGACACGCAGACCAACGCCGTCAAGCATGTGACCTACGTTGGGCGGGCGCCTCATGAAGCATTCTTTACGCCGGACGGCAACGAGGTCTGGGTCACCGTGCGGGGAGAAAACTATGTGTCGGTGCTGGATGGCCACACGTTTAAAGAGAAGACCCGCATTACCACGCCGGCGGGTCCGGGCATGCAGATTTTCTCGCCCGACGGCAAGTATGGGTACGTGTGTTCATCGTTTAATCCTGAAGTGGATGTGATCTCCGTAGCCGATCACAAGCTGGTCGGCAAGGTCGCGCAGGTCAGCCCTTTCTGCCCGAACATTGCGGCTACACCCGACGGCAAGCAGGTCTGGTTCACGCTGAAAGATACAGGCAAGACGCAGGTGTTCGACGCTCGTCCTCCGTTCGCCACGCTTAAGGTCATCGATACAGGTCCGATTACGAACCACGTGAATATCGTGCATAACGCGAACGGTACGTTCGCTTATGTAACGGTCGGTGGGCTGAATCAGGTAAAGGTATTTCGCACAGACGACTTCACGCAGGTCGCCACCATTCCGGTTGGCAAGCTGCCACATGGAATCTGGCCGTCAGGCGATGGCAGCCGCGTGTATGTCGGCCTGGAAAATGCCGACGGAATGATCGCTATCGATACCTTGACGAATAAGGTCATCGCAACCATTCCGATTGGGCAAGCGCCGCAAGCGGTCGTCTACGTGCCGAACGCGGTGCCTGAAGGCGATGGGTCGCAGAACACGCAACCGCTTGGACTGGCAGGCGAGAGCGCTCATCTAAGCATGGTGCCGGTCGGCGCGAGCCAGACGGATAGGGCGCCGACCAGCGTCGCATTGTTTGACCAAGGCTTGCTGCAGGTATTGCAGGCATCGGCGACCGGCTTGCAGCCTAAATCGCCCTACGTGCTAGGTCTTTCCGATAATGCCGATGGCAGCGGCAACGTGGAATCGCTTGCGCTGTTCATGACGAACCCGGCGGGATCGGCGATCGTCAATGCGATTGGGCAGATCCGTCAGGTAGTCGTGCCGGGTACGAGTACTGCCGCCGACAAGCGGCGCTATCTGGTGATTGCGCCCCAAGTCTCTGGCAAGCCGGGTGCACCTGTGCAGGTGCAAGCGCTCTAACCGGTTTCGTTTTTCTCGAAGCGAATATATAAGGCCGCCGGAGCGAATGCTCCGGCGGCTTTTTCTTGGGCGAAGCCACGTTTGTTTGAAGTGCTGATGACGTGGTTTCAGCCTGCATCTATTTATTTTCGACAACTCAGGAATAAATCCGGTGGGAAATGGGTTTGCCCTTGTACCAACCCGTTAAACATATATTGGAGTCGAAAATGAAGACACTGTCCTGGCTTACCCTGTCCGCCGCCGTCCTGGTTTCCTCAAGCGCTTTCGCGCAAGGACTGACCCGCTCAGAAGTCCAGCAGCAACTGGTTCAAGCGCAGCAAAATGGTTCGGAGTACGTGTCGAACTCATCGTACCCGGATGTTCCCCCTGTGTTTCAGAACCAGGCTGAGAGTCAACGCAAGAACGCAAGCGCGTATGGCGGTGTTGCTGCCGGCGCGAACACCAGCGCACCGCGTGCGAGGATGAACGGTTCGCAAGGTCCTGAAACGTGTGTTGGTCCTGTGAGCTTCTGCAATATCTATGCGGGGTCGTGAGCGGCGCGGGCATATCCTGTAACCTGGCGCAGTGACCAAGGGGCAGACCGATTCATCGTCTGCCCGGTGTTCGTTTGATCAGACCGGCATCTTGCGGAATGCGATCGCAAAGCGGTTCCAACTGTTGATCGATGTCACCAGCAACGTCAGGTCGACGATCTCTTCTTCGGTGAAATGCGGTTGCACGGCTTCCCACACGGCATCGGGTACATGGTCGTGCGAGACCAGTGTGAGCGCTTCGGTCCATTCCAGTGCCGCGCGTTCGCGGTCCGTGAAGAACGGCGTCTCGCGCCATACCACGACGGCGGCCAGCCGGCGATCCGTCTCGCCGCCCTTGCGCGCGTCGGTCGTATGCATGTCGACACAAAACGCGCAGCCATTGATCTGCGATGCACGCAGGCGCACCAGTTCCGCCAGCGATTTTTCCAGCGACGACTTACCGATGTACTCTTCAACCGAAACCAGGGCCTTGATGGCGGACGGCTTGGCTTTATAGAAATCCAGACGAGTTTGCATGACAGCTCCTTCGGTTTAGATGGGTGCGCAATGTGTCGCGACATGAATAAGGTTAGGCGTTTCACTGGACCTTATAAATAGCCGATTTTGTCTGATTCCAGGTAACCAGTGGAGAAGCTCTCCAGACTTGGTGGCGCCTGGGTTGTCCCAAGCGTGACAGCCTGGCGAACAGCGGCGGGCTTATCCGTCAACGAGCCGTTCAAGCCCTAGCGAAACGCTTAAAGAAAAAAGCCTAAGCCCGGGAAATAGTGCGCGTTTATTGACTTGGATCATTGAATGATCAAGCTCAGTATTTCGACAAGTTGAATCAATTCAATATTGGTCAATAATGCATAAAATCGTGTGAATCTTAGTACTCGGCAAATTAGCTTAAGTGCTTTAAGCTCACTCTCCAGAGCAGTCGCGTTGGTTATAAAAAATTAGCTGTAGCGAAATACTGCAGACACAAAAAACCGATCGAGGGATACAACGGTGGGCATACGCAGCGTCCTCATAACACTAGTGCTGCTCGCAAGCTCTAGCCTGCATGCATTCGCCGCTGGCGAGGCGCCGGCCGAAAAAGCGCCTGACACCATGCAGGCGCGCGTGCTTGGGTGCGCGGCCTGTCACGGCGCGCAGGGTGAAGGCACGAGCAACGACTATTACCCTCGGCTCTCAGGCAAGCCCGCAGGTTATCTCTACAACCAATTGCTCGCCTTTAGAGACGGTCGTCGCAAGTACCCGCCAATGAACTATTTATTGGCGTATTTGCCTGACCCGTATCTTATGAAAATTGCGGAATACTTTGCCGCCGAGCATCCGCCCTTTCCGGCGCCCGCGCCCGTGACTGCAGATACGGCAACGCTCGCGCTAGGCAAGACCCTGGTCAATACCGGTGCCGCGTCGCGCAAGATTCCCGCCTGCGTGGCGTGCCACGGCGCGACGCTGACCGGCATGGAGCCGGCCATTCCCGGCTTGCTGGGTCTGCACTCCGACTACATCAGCGCGCAGCTGGGCGCATGGCGTTACGGCACGCGCACCACGCTCGCGCCGGACTGCATGCATGGCATTGCTATTAAACTCGCTGATCGTGACATCACGGCTATCGCGGCGTACCTGGCTTCGCTGCCGGCGCCGGAGAATCCAGCACCCGCTGCGGCTGGGTCGCTCAAGATGCCGCTCGCGTGCGGCACTGTTCCTAATCAATAGGCGAGGAAATAGACGTGCTCAGTTTCCGTGCCCTTATGCTTTTTTGCGCCTGCGTTGTGACCTTGAATGCGCGAGCCGCCGATCCGGGAGTGATTGCCCGCGGCGAATATCTTGCTCGCGCCGGTGATTGCATCGCGTGCCATACCGTGCCCGCCGGCAAACTATTTGGTGGTGGCCGCGGGATGGAAACGCCGTTCGGCACGCTCTATACGCCGAACATTTCATCGGACAAGGCAACCGGTATCGGCAAGTGGACCTCGGATGAGTTCTACACCATGATGCATACCGGCAAGTCGCGCGACGGCGAGCTGCTGTATCCGGCCATGCCGTTCGCCTCCTATACCAAGGTCACGCGCGCCGATTCCGACGCAATCTACGCCTACCTGTTGTCCACGCCGCCCATTCATCAGCCTAATCGTGCGCATGAATTGCGGTTTCCGTTCAACCAGCGCTCGTTGCTGTACGGCTGGCGCTTGCTGTACATGAAGCCTGGTGAATACCAGCCTGACACCACGCAATCGGTGGAATGGAATCGCGGCGCTTATCTGGTCGAAGGGCTCGGCCATTGCACGATGTGCCATACCGCGATCAATGCGCTAGGCGGTAATTCACCGTCCAAGCGCTTCGAAGGCGGCTTGATCCCGGTGCAGAACTGGTATGCGCCTTCGCTTACGTCGAATAAAGAAGCAGGGCTGGGCGACTGGAGCATCGAGGACATATCGGACCTGCTGCAGTCGGGCGTATCGAACCGAGGGGCAGTGTACGGGCCCATGGCCGAGGTCGTGTACGACAGCTTCCAGTATTTGACGGACGAAGACATTCGCGCCGTGGCGGTCTACCTGAAGACGCTGCCTGCGCGTGCCGGCGACAAGCCTGCGCCCGTCACCGCCGCTGTTGCAGAACAGCAGACCAGCCTTTCGCCGCTGGGCAAGAAGATCTACGACGCCCAATGTGCGTTGTGCCACGCGTCGCAAGGGCAGGGCAAGCCGCCGCATTTCCCGCCGTTGGCAAACAACCAGTCGATCCAGATGACCTCGGCGGTGAACCCGATTCGCATGGTGCTGAATGGCGGATATGCGCCCGGCACGAAGAAGAATCCGATGCCCTACGGCATGCCGCCGTTCGCTCAGTCGCTCTCCGATGTCGAGGTCGCGGCGGTAGTCACGTATATCCGCACGGCCTGGGGAAATCACGGCACGCCGGTTGGTGAGAAGGAAGTCAACACGTTGCGCTCAGCCCCACTTTATTGAGGACGTCATGACTGATTCCGAGAAAGAAGATGCCGCCGTCGATGAGATCGTGCGTGACGGCCCGCACGGCGCCATTGCGTTGGCGAGCGCGGCAACAGCCGTTGTGATCGGCTTGTGGTTTGTGTTTTATTTCTTCGTCTTCTTACCCCGCGGCGTTATCCAATGAGCACTGAACACCCGTCGCATGCGTCTGCCGATATAGCCGCGCGCATCGAGCGCAAGTGGGCGCTTCTGGTCGTCATCATTCTCAGCGTGCTGGTCGCCATGACGATCTTCACCGGACTGCATTGGGCCATGATGCCGCCGTCCCGAGTGGAGACCGTGCGGCCTGAAACGCTCAACGTAAGCGGTGAATTCATCGAGAGCAACCTGGGCAGCGCAGTTGAAGCAGATGGTTCGGTAACCGTACGAATTGTCGCTCAGCAGTACTCGTTTACACCGCAATGCCTGCTCATTCCTACCGATACACCCATCACTTTTCGCGCCACCAGCGCGGATGTCGTGCATGGCTTCCTGATCACGAACACGAATATCAATTCGATGATCGAGCCAGGTTATATCTCCACCTTCAAGAGCACCTTCACGCAGCCCGGCGAGCACCTGATGCCATGCCATGAGTTTTGCGGCACGGGACATCAGGGCATGTGGGCGCACGTCAAGGTGATCGATAAAACGGCTTTCCTCAAGATGGCAAACGCTAACGGTTCGCGGAGACTCAGCTGTGTTAAATAGCAAGCGACTCGTTCTCGCGCATTTCTGGCTTGGTTTCGTCAGCTTCGGCGGCGCATTGCTGCTCGGCGCGTGGCAGATGTGGGTGCGCAGCCCGCTACATCCGTGGCTGAAGAATCCGGAGCTCTACTATCGTTCGGTCACGGCGCATGGCTCGGCCATGGCCTATGTATTTCCCACGCTGATCGCAATGGGCTTCGGTTACGCGGTCACCGAACTGGCGCTAAAGAAACCGCTGGTCGGTGCGCGTTGGGCATGGGCCGGTTTCATTCTCGTGGCCGTGGGTACGGTGACCGCAATGGTGCCCGTCGCGATGGGCCTGGCCTCGGTCCTCTACACCTTCTATCCGCCGATGATCGGCAACGCGTTCTATTACATCGGCATTGTGCTGGTGGTGGTCGGATCGTGGATCTGGGTCGCGCTGATGTCGATCAATCTTGCCGTATGGAAGCGCGAGCATAAGGGGGTGCCGGTGCCTCTGGCGATGTTCGCGACCTTGGCCGGCGCCTATTTATGGGGCTGGACAGCGGTCGGTGCGGCCATTGAGATCCTGTTCCAGATCCTGCCTGTCGCGCTTGGCTTCAAGACGACGATCGATGCCGGCCTTGCCCGCGTGTTCTTTTCGTGGTCGCTTCACGCGATTGTCTACTTCTGGCTGATGCCGGCTTATATAGCGTATTACACAATCTTGCCGCGAGCGATTGGCGGCCGCCTGTACAGCGATTCGATGGCGCGTATCTCGTTCATCCTGTTCCTGGTCGTGTCGATGCCGATCGGCATCCACCATCTGTTCGCGGATCCGCAGGTCGGTTCAGGTTTCAAGTTCATGCATTCGGTGTTCACTGCACTGGTCGCAGTGCCGACCTTGCTGACGGTGTTCACCATCTGCGCGTCGGTTGAGATCGCGGCGCGTTTGCGTGGCGGGCGGGGCAGCTTCGGGTGGATCAAGGCGTTGCCCTGGGAAAATCCGCTGATGCTTGCGCTGGCGTTTTCGTTCGTCATGCTTGGCTTTGGCGGGGCGGGCGGTATCATCAATATGAGCTACCAGCTTGACTCGACCATTCACAACACGCAGTGGATCACCGGTCACTTCCATCTGATCTTCGGCGGCGCGATTGTCATCATGTATTTCGCGATTGCTTATGACCTCTGGCCGCATCTCACTGGCCGCGCGATGACGCACTTGAAGCTGATGCGACGGCAGTTGTGGCTGTGGTTCATTGGCATGATCGTGCTGACGTTCCCGTGGCATTTTGCCGGCATTCTCGGCATGCCACGACGCATGGCCTTCTTCGATTACACCAATCCGGAGATCGCCGAGCAGGCTTTGTCGGTGATCGTCTCGACTATTGGCGGCGTGATTTTGGTGATCTCGGCAGTGCTGTTTTTCATCGTGCTGATTCGCAACCATCGTGGACCGCGGAGTGTGATTGCAGAGTACAAGTTCAGCACGGCGGTGCATGAATCGAAGACTATTCCGGTTGCGTTGAACAGCTTTGGCCTGTGGCTTGCGCTGATGATCGGCTTGACGCTCTTCAACTATGGTTATCCGGTTGCTTCGCTGTTGTTCCGCTCCGATACATCCGTCCCCGCAATTCAGATTGGAGGGCCGCAGCGATGAGCGAAGAACGCTTGTTCTCGTTACGCAACCGGTGGTTCACCGTCACGGTTGGCGGCATGCTTGGCATGGTTGTGTTTTCGGTGGCTGTGGGTTTCATATGGCTGCCTTCGGCGCAGAGCGATCAGCCCTTCCAGGGCGTGTGGAATGCGATCTGCAGTGCGGCGGGCGTACCGCAGCAATGGTTGCGGATTTCATCGGCCACGCCGGTGCCGCTGGTGCAGACCAGTGCGGTCGCCATGACGCCGCAATTGCTGCCAGCGTCCAGCAGCACGTCGATTGGCCGGGGCGCGACCTTGTCGATGCGTTGCACGATGTGTCATGGTGTGCGGGGCATGAGCGACGCCAACTCGCCGAATCTCGCGGGTCAGTATGCTTCCGTGATCTACAAGCAGTTGCTCGATTTTCAGTCTGGGGCGCGGCGTAATGCGGTGATGTCGCCTATGGTCTCGAATCTGAGCGATCAGGATATGCGTGATCTTTCTGCTTACTATGCGTATTTGCCGAGGCCCGTTGCGTTGCGTTCCGATTCGGCGCCGAATGTGCCTGTGCCGGATATAGTGTCGGGTGGGGCGCCGATGCGGAATATTGCTTCTTGTGCGTCATGTCACGGCGGTATCGATCACAAGGTGGGGAGTCCGTGGCTCGAGGGAATGCCTGCTGCGTATACCCGGGCGCAATTGCAGGCTTTCGCGAACGACGCACGTCATAACGATATCAACGAGCAGATGCGGAATATTGCGCGGAATATGACGCCCGCGGAAATTGATGCGGCTGCTGCTTATTATGCCGGTGCGCAGCCATGAGGGGTTTGCTCGCGCCGGTGGACGGGGTTTGGAGGTGGGTGGCAGGTTTTGGGCTGGCGGTCGTGGGGTCAATGCGGGGTTGCTGATTTCTAGGGCTTTGCGCGTTTAGTGTTAGATGTTTTCTTTATCACTATTAGCCACTGCGCGTGGCGGCGCGTCATTTCTTTGTCCAAAGCGACAAAGAAACGAAGCAAAGAAAACGCTTTCACCTCTCTAAAAATTAAGTGTCCACAGCGTGCAGTTTATTTCATTGGTACCCCAAAAGCACGGTGCTCGCCAGAGCCACGGATGTGTGAAACCCTCCTTCTCGCGAATCCTGACAGTAAAACGCTTCGCCCCGTACGCTCTCGGGCAAGCACCAGTGCCCCACAAACCCGCACGGCCTCACGCGCTTTTATGGGTGCGGTTCTTCGCGGGTTAGCTCGTCGGTTCGCGCTGTTATTTCGGGTGTAAGGCCTTACACGTTCTGCAGCACCGTTTTTCGACGGGTTTTCAAATGGTTCGGCATGCATACAAATTTGGAGGTTGGTTTTCCGCGGATAGCGCGGGGCGCTCCTTGGGCGGGTTCAGTCGTTAGTGCTTGCCCGAGAGCGTACGGGGCGAAGCGTTTTACTGTCAGGATTCGCGAGAAGGAGGGGTTCAAACATCCTAAGCTCTGGCGAGCACCGTGCTTTTGGGGCACCTATGAAATGGAACTGCACGCTGTGGACACTTAGGGTAGAGCGGTGAAAGCGTTTTCTTTGCTTCGTTTCTTTGTCGCTAAGGACCAAGAAATGACGTGCCGCCACGCACAGTGGCTAATAGTGATAAAGAAAACATCCAACACTAAACTCGCGAAGACCTGGAAAGCAGCAACCGGCATTGAACCAGAACCGCTAACGCGGAACCCGTGCAACCCGGCATCGACTCCGACCGCTAACCCCAGAACCTGGCAACTGGCACTAACCCTGACCAACTCACGTCATCCTCAACAATCGCATCCTTATCTTCTTCATAGCGACCCCGATCTCATCCACCCCGATCCCGCCATACCCGAAAATCAACCCTTCGTGCGTTGGCCGATTCATATAGAACCCAGAGATCCCATACAACCCAATAGACGGATCAAGCACACCACCGGTCAGATGCTTTTCCTTCAACGCCCCCTTCAACCTAGCAGTCATATGAATTCCCGCTGCGGGAATCCGGGGCTCGAACCATTCAGCAAGTTCGTTCTGCAGCGACGAAACAAGCATCCTCCGACGATCCTCGTAGTGTTGGTGCATACGTCGCAAATGCTTGGCAAAATCGCCATCCAGCATGAACTTGGCTAGCGCCGCCTGCGTCATCGAGCAGCTATGCCAGTCACTAATCTGCTTGGCTTTCTGTATGGCTTCATGCAACGACGCCGGCGGCGCCACATAACCCACCCGCAACTCGGGAAAGATCGTTTTCGAAAATGTGCCGACATAAGCGCCGCCACCCGCCTCGATAAATCTATCTTGACAGTATCTGACATGTCAAATAATATACGGTTCATCAACGGAGACAGCGATGAACCATTACAGCAAGCAAAATTTTCGGCTGACTGAAAGTATCGGTTTCTTGATCGCCAAGGCGCGCAACATCATGACGGTCGAGATGGATGCAGTCCTGAAGCACCTGGATATCTCCAGCCAGCAGATGGGTATCCTGATGTCGCTCAAAACCGGTTCGGCTGCAACGCCATTCGAGTTGTCGAAGGCGCTGGGAATTGATACCGGGCTGATGACGCGCATGTTGGACAAGCTGGAAACGAAAGACCTGTTGAAACGCTCGCGCAGCCTTGAAGATCGCCGGGTGGTAAACCTGGCGCTGACGAAAAAGGGCGAGGCTGTGGCGGGCCAAATTCCGAGCGTCGCACCGGATGTGCTTAACGCGCACCTGAAGAATTTCAGCAAGACCGAGTTCGAAGAACTGAACCGCCTGCTTCGTAAATTTATCGATGAGTAGGTTAGCTGATTAAAATAAGCTGAACAAACGAGTCGCGAATAAACCGGCCGTTTTTTTGTCCAATTATCTGACAGGTCAGAAAATGCAATCACAATCAAATCAGAAGTTGATCGGTTCGCGCGTGTTGAGGGCGAGCGTATCGGTGATGCTTGCCGCGGTGCTGTCGGCGTGCGCGAACTACGCGGGCATTCACAGCGACCAGCAGATGTCCCAGCCTCAATCGTACGAGACGACACAAAGCATCCCGTCAGAGAGCGGTCATTGGCCGGCAGCGGGTTGGGCCGATCAATTCGGTGACGCCCAGTTGAAAGGGTTGATTGCCGAAGCATTGAAGAACAGTCCGTCCCTCGATCAGGCGCGTGCCCGGGTTGCGTCGGCCAATGCCTATAGTGAAACGGCGAGGGCCGATACCATGCCGAAAGTAGGCGCGGACTATTCGATGACCCGCCAGCAATATTCGGCCACCGCGCTCGTGCCGCCGCCTTACGCGGGTTCGTGGCAAACCGAAAACAAGCTGCTGGCGTCGGCTTCGTATGACCTCGATCTGTGGGGCAAGAACCGGGAAGCGTTGAAGGCGGCGGTGTCGCAAACGCAGGCAAGCGCAGCGGATGCAGAGGTCGTGAAGCTGACGCTGACTGCGTCAATTGCCCGCGCTTATAACCAGCTTGCACGGCTTTACGATCAGCGCGATATCGCCGTCAAGGAAGTTGCACAACGCGATCAGATCGAACGCATTGCGGCGGGCCGGATTGCGACCGGACTGGACACCGAAGTGGAGCGCAAGACGGCGCAGGCAAACGTCGCGACCAGTCACGCATCCCTGACTGCGCTCGACGGCCAGATTCTCACGACGCGCTATCAGATCGCCGCGTTGCTGGGCGCTGGACCGGATCGCGGCTTGACGATCCAACGCCCGGCGCTTGGCGTAGGAGATCAGGTGCTGCTCCCCGACAACTTGCCCGCCGATCTCGTCAGCCGTCGTCCGGACCTGGTGGCCGCGCGCTGGCGTGTGGACGCCCTCACACATGATGTGAAGGAAGCGAAGGCTGAGTTCTATCCGGACATTAACCTGGGTGCATCGCTTGGCCTGGACGCATTCGGCTTTGGCCGCTTGCTGACAGCCGCGAGCCGGACCGCAACGGCAGGTCCGGCGATCCACCTGCCCATCTTCGATGCCGGCGCATTGCGCGCCCAACTCAAAGGCCGTTACGCCGATTTCGATTACGCGGTAGCGGCTTATAACCAGACGCTCGTCAGCGCGCTGAGCGACGTCGCGACGCAACTCGCGCAGATCCGCTCGACGGATGCGCAACTCGTCGATGCAGAAACCGCGCAGGACGCCGCGCATCGTGCCGATGAACTCGCGATCGTCCAGTACAAGGGCGGCCTCACGAATCAACTGACCGTGCTCAACGCTGACATGAACGCGTTGTCGGCGGACCAGGCTGTCGTCGATCTGAAGATGAACCGTCGTGACCAGCAGATCGCGCTCGCCGCAGCACTCGGCGGCGGCTACACCGACACCAGCGCCTCATCGTCATCACAAACTGTTGCCGCGCGCTGAGCCGGCATTCAACGGACCCATCAGGAGAAATTGCAATGAGCGACACCATCCAGTCCGACCGCGTGGCGGCGGATTCAAACAAAATGGTCAAGGGCCCCGTGCCGCAAGAGGCCGCACCGCGTACGAAACGCAAGCTGCTGCTTTCCCTGCTCGGTGCAGCAATCGTCATCTCGGCCGCTGCCTACGGCGCGTATTACTACACCGATGCGCGCTTCTACCAGTCAACCGATGACGCCTACGTCAGCGGCAATCTCGTACAACTCACACCGCAAGTCAGTGGCACGGTTGTCGCGGTGAACGCGGACGATACGCAGATCGTCAAGGTCGGCGACCCGGTCGTGACGCTGGACTCGGCCGATGCAAAAGTCGCGCTCGGCAATGCGGAAGCCACGCTCGGGCAGACCGTGCGGCAAGTGAGCAGCCTCTACGTGAACAACGACTTTTATGCGGCGAGCATCGCTCAACGCGAGTCGGATCTCGCCCGCGCCAACTCGGATCTGCAACGTCGTCAGGCGGTGGAGAACACCGGGGCGGTGTCCGCCGAAGACGTGTCGCATGCGCGCGATGCCGTCAAAAGCGCGCAAGCCTCGCTCGATGCCATCCGCCAGCAAGCCGAAGCGAACCACGTCCTCACCGACCGCACTTCCATTGAACAACACCCGAACGTGCAGGCTGCTGCAAGCAAGCTTCGGGATGCTTACTTAAGCTATGCCCGTAATACCTTGCCCGCGCCGGTGACGGGTTATGTCGCGCGCCGGTCGGTGCAGGTCGGGCAGCGTGTTGCGCCCGGTACGCCTCTAATGGCGATCGTGCCGCTCGACGGCGTCTGGGTCGACGCCAACTTCAAGGAAGGGCAACTGCGGCACATGCGCATCGGTCAGCCGGTGACGTTGACGGCCGATGTCTATGATTCGAGCGTCAAGTATCACGGCCGCGTGGTGGGTTTTTCCGCTGGCACGGGCAGCGCGTTTGCCGTGCTGCCCGCACAGAATGCAACGGGCAACTGGATCAAGGTCGTGCAACGCTTGCCGGCGCGCATCCAGCTTGACCCGCGTGAGCTTGAACAGCATCCGCTGCGCATCGGCTTGTCGATGGACGTCGAAGTCGAGACACGCGACGAATCCGGTACGCAACTGGCCGCTGCCACCAACACGTCTTACCGGACCGATGTGTTCGAGCAATACGGCGAGCAGGCCAACGCGGAGATCGCCAAGGTGATCGCCGACAACATGCCGATAGCCCCTCCCAAGACTGTGGCGAAGCGCGATCAAGCCCAATTCCATCGCGCTGGCTAAACAGCATTTTTTTAACCGGATATCTGACAAGTCAGATTAAATGTGTCATTGGGAGAAAACATGAATACGTCGTCTCAATCCGGCCCGCCCGCGCCGCTCACTGGCGGGAAACTGGCGCTTGCCACGCTTGCTGTCGCACTTGCCACGTTCATGAACGTGCTGGATTCGTCGATTGCGAATGTGGCTATTCCGACCATCTCGGGCAACCTGGGTGTCTCCGTCGATGAAGGCACGTGGGTCATTACCCTGTTCGCCGCAGCCAACGCCATTTCGATCCCGCTGACCGGTTGGCTCACGCAACGGGTTGGGCAGGTGAAGCTGTTCGTCTGGGCGATCCTGTTGTTCGTGATGTGTTCATGGTTGTGCGGTCTGGCGCCCAACCTTCCCGTGCTGCTTGGCGCGCGGATCCTGCAAGGAGCGGTCGCCGGTCCGCTGATCCCGCTTTCGCAAGCCATCCTGCTCGGTTCATACCCGAAGGAAAAGAGCTCGCACGCGCTGGCGTTGTGGGCCATGACCGCGACGGTAGGCCCGATCGTTGGACCGGCGCTTGGTGGCTGGATCACCGATAGCTACTCGTGGTCCTGGATCTTTTACATCAACATTCCAGTGGGCCTGTTTGCAGCCGGCGTGACGTGGGCGATCTACCGGACGCGCGAAACGCCGGTGAAGCGGATTCCCATCGACAAAGTGGGCCTGATCTCGCTGGTCGCGTGGGTCGGTTCGTTGCAGATCATGCTCGATAAAGGCAAGGACCTCGACTGGTTCACCTCGCCGGTGATTGTCGCGTTGGGGCTATTTGCGTTGATCAGCTTCGTGTTCTTCATGATCTGGGAGTTGACGGAAAAAAATCCGATCATCAATCTGCGGCTCTTCAAGGGACGTAATTTCCTGGGTGGAACCGTCGCGATTTCAGTCGCCTATGCGCTCTTCTTTTCGAACCTCGTGATCTTGCCGACGTGGATGCAGCAGTACCTTAACTATCGTTCAGTCGATGCCGGTCTCGCTACCGCACCGCTGGGTATCTTCGCCGTGCTGCTTACGCCGGTGATGGCCAAGATCATGCCGAAGAGTGATGCGCGGGTGCTCGCCACCTTGGCGTTCGTTGGTTTTGCCGGCGTGTTTTTCATGCGTTCGTTCTACACGACGGGCGTCGATACCTGGACCCTGGTCGCTCCTACCTTGTTGCAAGGCATTCCCACCGCGCTGTTTTTCGTGCCGCTGACGGCGATCATTTTGTCGGGCTTGCCGGCTGACAAAATACCCGCCGCTGCAGGGCTGTCAAACTTCACACGGGTCTTTGCGGGTGCGGTTGGAACGTCCCTCGTGAGCACAGGCTGGAACGACCGGACGATCCTGCATCACGCTCAACTGGCTGAACAAACGAGCGTCAACAATCCGAACTTCGGTGCGAGTATCAATGCGTTGCAGAGCACGCTGGGAGGAAGCGTGTCGCAAGCAATGGCGTTCTTCGAATCGTCGCTCAACGCGCAGGCCGCCATGCTTGGACTCAACGATATCTTCTGGCTTTCGGCAGTCATTTTTATCGCGATCATCCCGCTTATCTGGATCACCAAGCCGAGCAAGGACGGCGCCGCAGCGGCTGCGGGAGCGGGCGGTCACTAGGTTTCAGGTTGCTTAAATAAAGTTAGCAAAAACAACGATAATGATAAAGAGCGTGGAGGCGGCGCGAGAGGTTAGTCCCTTTATAAATGGGATATGCGTCAATTGACACGATCAAAAAACGTAGTCAAAATAACGTTAATAAAATATAGACGCAATCGCTCGCACCTCAAACCTGCGAGCGATTGCCTGCTCGTTCAGGCAGTACCTGAGGATTCGAGTAATGGAGACGTATTACCTTGCCATCGACGTTGGCACGGGTAGCGCCCGCGCTGCCCTGGTCAATACGCATGGCGTCATTGTGAGCATGGCGGCGCGCGAACACGAGCAGATCGTGCCGCGCTACGGCTGGTCCGAACAGCGTCCGGCCGACTGGTGGCTGGGCGTTGCTGCTGCCATTAAAGAGGTCCTTGGCGGCACCCCCCATGCCGCTGAAAACATCGCGGCTATCTGCGCATGTGGCCAGATGCACGGCACGGTTCTCATCGGGCCGGATGGTCAGCTCACCCGCGAAACCGCACCGCTGTGGAATGACAAACGCACGCTTGCTCAAGTGGCTGCCTTTCGCGCGAGTCAACCGGCTGCATCGTATCTGCCGTTGACGGCCAACCCGGCAACACCCGCATGGCCGGGCTTCAAATTGCAATGGCTCAAGCAGAACGAGCCCGACGCATACGCGCGTGCCGCAACGGTGTTCATGCCGAAGGACTACATCAATTTCCGGCTGACAGGCGAGCGCGCCTGGGACTGGAGCGACGCATCCACCAGCTTCCTGATGGACCCTGAAATGCGGTCATGGTCCCAGCCCATGCTCGATCAGCTGGGTCTCGACGGCAGCAAGCTTCCACCTATCCGCTCGCCGCAAGAGATCCTGGGAACGATCACCTCCGAAGCGTCGCACGCAACCGGCTTGCGCGAAGGAACACCCGTGCTGGTCGGCGGGGCCGACTATCCGCTTTCGATGCTCGGCTCAGGCGTATATGGACCCGGTCTCGGCTCGGATATTACCGGCACATCGTCGATCATCACGGTGATCGCAGACACCCCCATGCTGCACCCGGAAGTCTCGAACATGATCTCGGCGGAAGGGCTCTGGGGAAGGTTCATGCTGCTCGATTCTGGCGGCGATGCAGTGCGCTGGGCGCGCCGCGCATTTCACGAAAACACCTTGAGCTACGAGGCCGTTGCACAAAAAGCGGCTGATGCACCCGTCGGTTCCGAAGGGCTTTTCTTCTTGCCTTACCTGACCGGCGAACGGCTTGGCGAGCATTCGAATTCGCGCGCCCAGTTCTTCGGTATCGGGGCGAAGCATGGGACGGCGCATCTGCATCGCGCGGTGTTGGAAGGGGTTGCTTTCGGCGTGCGGCGGCACATTGGCGTGATTGAATCGGCGGGCGTGCGCATGGAGCGCTTGGTCGCGGCTAGCGGGGGCGCCAAGGCTTCTCTCTGGCTGGAGATCAAGGCAAGCATGTATCGCACGCCTATCCTCGTGCCTGCGCAGCTCGAATGCGGCGTGATCGGCTGTGCGATTCTTGCCGCGACGGCGCACGGCCAGTTCGCGCGTCTGGGCGATGCAGTCGCGGCCTTCGTTCAGTTCGAACGCGAGGTCCTGCCAGATCCGCGGGCCAGTGATACCTACGATCGGATGATGCCGATCTTCGAGCGGCTCTACACGAGTTCGCAACAGTTCTACGACGACCTGGATCGTCTTGCCGAGGCTCATGCATGAAGGAAGCAATCAAAGCTGTCTTGTGGGACATGGACGGCACGCTCGCCGACAGCGAAGCACTGCATTTGAGCACACTGGTGACGGTGTTGGCACAGCATGGAATAACAGCAGGCGATGAATTACATGCGTCGATATTCGGCAAGACCGGCCGCGAAGTGCACGCGTTCTGCTGCGAGCGTTTTGGTATCGATTTCGACTACGAACCATGGACGATGGCAAGGGCGCGGCACTACGTGTCCGAAGCCCCGAAGATGCAGCCACGACCCGGCGCGCTGAGTGTTTATCACGCAGTGCGTGCAGCGGGAATACGCCAAGCCATTGTGTCGAATTCACCGCGCATGTTGCTTGAAGCGGGGCTTCTCGCGCTCGACTTGCAGGACCCGCAACTGATCTCCATCAGCATTAACGACGTGCGTGCCGGCAAGCCCGATCCCGAGCCCTATCAGCGCGCTGCATGGCTGCTACGCGTGCATCCCGGGGAAGCGATGGTGGTGGAAGACAGTCCGACCGGCGCCCGCGCGGCTATCGCAGCGGGCATGCGGGTACTGGCGTGGCCCGAGCATGAAAGTGCTGCGAGTACCTTTCCCGAAGGCGCGAAAATCGTGCACTCCGAATACGAACTCGCCGATGCATTGGGCGTTCAACTTGCGGTACATGCGCGTTGAAGACCCCGGCCAGTACGCAGCGCGATCCGATCAACACCTTCAATAGCGAGGCAACATCATGACAGGCGAACTCAAAGGCGCGGAAATAACTGCTTTCCGTCCCGGTCTCTTCGACGGCAAGACGGTCCTCGTATCGGGCGCAACCAGCGGCATCGGCCTCGCCATCGCGAAAGGTTTCGCAGCGTTAGGCGCGCAGGTGATCGCAACCGGCAGCTCGGCCAGCAAGCTCGAAGGATTGCGCGCGGACGCCGAACTCGAAAACATCCGCTTCGAGCAACTGGATGTCCGCGATAACGACGCCATCAAAAGTTTCGTCGCTACCCTGAGCGTGCTCGACGTGCTGGTGAATGCCGCCGGCGTGGCGCGTCCCGTCGATGAATACAGTGACGATGTCTTTCGCGAGGTGATCGATGTCAACCTCACGGCAGCCATGCGCCTCGCCATGGCCGCCCGTAGCAAGCTCGAGCACGCCCGTGGAGCGATCGTCAACGTGGCGTCGATGCTGAGCTATATCGCCGACGTGGATGTGCCGGCTTATTGCGCCAGCAAGACTGGCATTCTTGGTTTGACGCGTTCATTGGCTCATTCGTTTGGCCCGGCAGGGGTGCGGGTGAATGCGATTGCGCCAGGCTACCATCGCACCGACATGACACGCGCGCTTTGGGAAGTACCGGCTAGCGCGGAGAAGATAGCAGCGCGCAGCGCGCTCAAGCGTTGGGGCGAAGTGGACGACCTGGTAGGCGCCACGGTGTTCCTGGCATCGCCGGCGTCGGCGTTCATCACGGGCGTCACGTTGCCCGTGGATGGCGGCTACGCTTCAGGCGTGTAAAACGGAAAAAGCCTTCTCTCTCGCGGAAACCGAAAAGAGAAGGCCACATGCTGCTAAAAAAGCTTAGGAGTACCGTCCTAAGCGTTGCACGACTTTTTAGAACTTGTGCGTGATGCCGACAATCGCTGCCAACTGGTGATTGTTGGACGAGAAGGACGATCCGCTGAAGTCTGCTACAGCCTGCTTGCCCGTCGAATCCACGCCCGATGCGGTTTCGAAGAAGCCGATCGCGTAGAGCGACGTACGCTTGGACAACGAGTAGATGGTGCCCAGGTTGAACTGGTTGTACTTCGCGCTGCCCACGCCATCGGCGCCGCTGTTATGCGTGTAGATGTAGGCGCCGGCCAGCGTAAGGGCCGGGGTCAGCGCGTACTTTACGTTCAGTTCGCCTGAATTGAACGTAGCAGTGCCGCCGTTGTACTTGGTGCCGAAGCTGCCCACTGCATTGACCTGACCGAGGTTCTGGAACTGCGTGTTCGAGTACAGCAAGGCGATCGTTGCCGATCCCAGCACGTACGAACCGCCGGCCGTGATGATCTGCTGCGAACCTGCTGAAGCGTAGCCGCCGTAAATCCGGCTAGGCATGTTGTTGTTCCCACCCGCAGCCGAAGTCGGCGTCGACGAGTTGCCCTGGTTGCCGAACGTGGCGTAATACGGGTCCTTGGTGAAGTTGTAGCTGGCACCCAGCTTGAGCGGGCCATTGACGTACGACACAGCTGCGTCGGTCACTTCGTTGCGCGAGAACTGGCCGGCTTGGCCGCCCAGGCTGTACAGGAGGCCGACCGTCAAGCCGCGGTAATTCGGGCTCGTGTACTTGAGGGCGTTCTGGATACGGTTCGACGTATCGACGTTATCGACGTCGCCTGCGCGCGTGCCGTAGCCGAGGCCGGATGCAGCCCAGTCAGCGCCCGACGCGAACGAAGCAGTAGCGTCGTTACTGGCCGAGTACTGGCGGCCCAGCGTCACCGTACCGTAGGTATCGCTCTTCAGGCCGACGAAGGCCTTGCGGCCGAACTCCAGGCCGCCTTGGCTCAATGCGCCCGTGCCGAGGGTATAACCGTTTTCAATGGTGAAGATTGCCTTGAGGCCGCCGCCCAGGTCTTCAGCGCCCTGCAAACCCCAACGTGACGAGTTGGCGCTGGACAACGCATATTGCTTCGCACCCTTGACGTTGTTGTTAAAGAGAATACCGCCGTCGGCAATGCCGTACAGCGTTACGCTGCTTTGTGCGTGTACGGTGCCGGACAATGCTCCGATAGCAAGGATGGCAGCCGTGGTCTTTTGGATTTTCATTTTGTTGTGCTTCAGTTGGGAAAAGAGGAGACATCCTATTTGATAGGGTCGTAAAGTCCCACCGATGTTTGATTGTTTGGTTATTCCGTTGCTTTCTAAAGCAACATGCTAAAAATTCATATAGCCGAAATAATTAGCATTCCAAACCGTGCAGCATGGGAGCGACCCGATCACGAGCAGGCGGTTCGACCTTTATCCATCGAGGTGTAAGGTTTTCGAAGGGTAATGAACGTTCGGCTCGACGAACCTTAATGTGGCCCGATTTCAATTGTGTGAAATCATATTTACGTTCGGGCTTACACGGAACATTCAATTCGCATGCGTGTTATTTGAACAACAACTTATTGAAAGACTCGCAATTTCGGTGAGATTCAGGCTTATGTGTCCGCGCAGGCCCTTATCCAGAGCCGTCAGGCGCGGCAAGCGCCTGATGCAAAGACCGGAGAGGCCTTTATCATTTGATGCAAGCAACGAAAGCTGCCGCTATTAAATAACGCCGGTCGAGCGCATGTCGGCCAAGCGCTTTTTCATGTCCAGCACGGCGAGCGTATGAGCGTCGCCTTTGCGCAGAGCGACGCTTGTTGAAAGGATATCGATAATGACGAGCGCGGCAAGCCGGGACGTGGTCGGCGTATAGACATCTGTATTTTCCAGCGTCTCCGCAATGACCGCGACGTCAGAGAAGCTCACTAGCGGGCTATTAGATCCGGTAATCACAATGACGCTTGCGCCGCGTTCACGGGCGGTCCGCGCGACCTCGATCAGCGAGCGGGTAGAGCCCGTGTTCGAGATGGCCACGACCGCATCGCCGGGCTTGAGCATGGACGCGGCAATGAACTGCTGATGCGAATCCTGATGCGCGACGCATGGCACGCCGAAGAGGGGAAACTTCTGCTGCGCGTCCAGCGCGACAATGCCCGATGCACCGAACCCGAAGAACTCGATACGCTGCGCTTTTGCCAGCAAATCCACTGCGCGCCCAATAGCCGCAAAATCCAGCTTCTTGCGCGCCCAGTCGAGGCTCGTGATGGTGTAGTCGAAGATCTTGGTAGCGATGGTTTCAGGGTCGTCGCCCTTGGCGAGTACCGAGTGCGTGGCAGGGGCGCCGAGCGCGAGGCTCTGCACCATGCGGATCTTGAAGTCCTTGAACCCGCTGCATCCGAGCGTCGAACAAAAACGCAGCACGGTTGGCTCGCTGACCTGCGCGTTGCGCGCAAGCTCAGCCAGGTTGATGTCGGAGATCGAAGCCAGGTTTGCAAGGATGTAGTCGGCCACTTGCCGGCTGCCGCGGCGAAGGCCGGGGCGCGCGCGGTCGATCAGTTCGAGGATGTTGTAATCGGGCACTCGATGTTCCTTCGTTCATTGTGCACGGGGCGCCGCAAGCGGCGCCCCGTGCTGGCGTAAGGCCAGGCTGCCAAGTGTATCGGACGAATTGGACGAATGGGATAAGCCGCTAGCGGCGCCAGAAACGGGCGCCGCGCTGGGACAGGACAGCCGCGACAATGATCACGCCCATCACCACTTGCTGATGGTAACCCGGCACGCTGGCGAGGTTCATGATGTTGCCGATCACACCGAGGATCAGCACGCCCATCAGCGTATTCACGGCGCCGCCTTTACCGCCTGCCAGACTCGCACCGCCGATCACGACCGCTGCAATCACAGTCAGTTCGTCGCCCACGCCGACGGTCGGCGCACCCACTCCGGCACGCGACGTCGAAATGATGCCGGCAAGCGCCGCGAGCAACCCTGAGCTGACATAGGTGCCGAGCACATGCCGCGCAACAGGTACGCCCGAAAGCCGCACAGCTTCTTCGTTCGATCCGATCGCGCGGACTACGCGGCCGGCACGCAGCCGGTTCAGCGCAATGCCGCCCATCACGAATACGATCAGCATGACGAGCGTGGGTCCCGGAACCCCAAAATACGAGTGACGGCCGAAGTCGAGCAACGCCTGGCCGGGATCATCGACGAGGATTGGCGAGCCGTTGGAGACGATCATTGCCACGCCTCGCGCAACGGTCATCATGGCCAGCGTGACAACAAACGGTGTCAGACGGAACCACGCGATCAACGCGCCCGATACAAAGCCGCAAACACCGCCGACCAGGAGCGTGACGAGCAGGGCGACGCTCAGGCCGTACTGAGGAATAAGCATGGCCGACACCACACTGCCCAGCGCCGCAATGGAGCCGACCGACAAGTCGATACCACCGGTCAGCACGACCAGCAGCATGCCGACCGACATGATGCCGACGCCCGCGACCTGACGCGAGATGTTAGACAGATTCGCCACCGAGAAGAAATCGCTCGATACGAACGACGCGGCAATCACGAGCACGATCAGGATCGCAACCGTGTTGAAGCGGCGCGCAACCGACCACCAATGTCTCGCCTGGCCGGACTGGGCCTGATGAGATTTATGACTGACAGCGCTGGAATTCATGATGCGAGTCTCCGTGACTGGTTTATTGAGCAAGCGCTGCCGGCGCTTCGTCCGGCGTACGACGCAAGGAAAGCGAGAGGATCTGCTCTTCGCTGAAATCGGCGGGCTTGAGTTCACCGCGAATCTCGCCTTCGCCCATCACGAGAATGCGGTCGCACAGACCCATCAACTCCTGGTGCTCCGACGAGATCACGAGTACCGCCTTGCCCCGTTCCGCGAGCTGGTTGATCAGCGTATAGATTTCCACCTTGGCGCCCACGTCGACACCGCGTGTGGGTTCGTCGAGGATGATCAGGTCGCCGTCCGCATGAAACCATTTGGCGAGCACGACTTTTTGCTGGTTGCCGCCTGATAACGTGGAGACATCGGCGTCCATCGAACGGGCCTTGATGCGCAGTTGTTCCATCAACTTCTGAACGAACGCGCGCTCGCGGCCGAAGGCCAGAAAGCCACCCGGGCGGCTGACGGATTTAAGCGCTGCGAGCGTGGCGTTGACGCGGATTGGCATCGATAAAACCGCGCCCTGGCCTTTACGATCTTCAGGGACGAAGCCGATGCCGGCCCTGACCGCCGCCATTGGCGAGCGAATCGCCAGCAGCTTTTGTTTCAGTTCGATGGTGCCGGAGTCGCGGGTGTCCGCACCAAAGATCAGCCGGGCAACTTCCGTGCGCCCCGAGCCGATCAGTCCACCCAGCCCAACGACTTCACCCGCGCGCAGCGTGAACGACACGTTGCGCACCGCATGACCGCGTACGAGGCCGGTGACCTTCAGCACTTCGGCGCCGAGCGTTGCGTGACGCTGCGGAAACAGCACTGAAAGCGGGCGGCCGACCATCTTGCGAATGAGTTCATCCATGTTGAGATCGGCAGGCTTGACGGTGTCCACGCGCTTGCCGTCCTTGAGCACGGTGATGCGGTCGGCAATCGCAAACACCTCTTCCAGCCGATGCGATATATACACGATGCCCACGCCGCGCGAACGCAGGTCGCGCACGATCTCAAGGAGCTTGTTGGCGTCCGACGGCGCGAGCGCGGCAGTGGGTTCGTCCAGCACCAGCAGCTTGACCTGGCGGCTCAGCGCCTTGGCAATTTCAATCACCTGGCATTGCGCGGTGGACAGGCTGCCGACCAGCGCTGAAGGGTCGATGTCAAAGCCAAGGCTCGCGATCAATTCATGCGCGCGCTTGCGCAACGAACGCCACTCGATCACGGCTGGCAACGCGCCAAGAAACACGTTTTCAGCGACCGACAAGTCCGGCGCCAACGCGGTTTCCTGATGAATCACCGCAATGCCTTCTTCCATGGCCGCATGCGGATTTCGCAAGGACATCTCGCGCCCTTCGACCTGGATCGTTCCGGCATCGGGTTGATGGCCGCCGCCGATAATTCGCATCAGCGTCGACTTGCCCGCGCCGTTCTCGCCGACAAGCGCATGGACTTCGCCGCTAAGGACATCGAAGTCGACGTCTTCAATGGCGTGAATGCCGCCGAAGCGCTTGTCAACGCCGGTCAGGGCGATAAACGGAATCATGAAGGTGTCTCCAGAATGCACGCGCACCGGCGAAGCCGGCGCGCGTTGCATGAACCCGCGAGTCTTTAGAAGATCGCTTTCGGGTTGTAGAACTTGTCGACGTTGCTCTGGTTGATCACGGCGGAAGGCGTGTATGAGATCTTCGGCACGTTCGTCGATTCACCCTTGGCCGCCTTCATGCCGATGTCCACCGCCGTGCGTGCGACGAGTGCCGGATCGTTCAACGCGGTCGCGCCGTACTTGCCTTGTTTGATCAGGCTGAGCGCTTCCTTCTGGCCGTCGGCGGCTGCAACCAGCGTGATGCCCTGACGGTTCGCGCTTTCGATTGCACGGCGTGCGCCCAGGACCATGCTGTCGTTTTCGCCCAGCACCATGTTGATGTCCTTGTTGGCCACCAGCAAATCTTCCATCGCCTTCAGGCCGCCTTCGTCCGACCAGTTGCCCCAGCCCTGACCGACGATCTGCATGTTGACCTTGCCGGTCTTGGCGAGCTGCGCTTCGACAATCCCTTCGATCACGCCGTCACGCCGTTCCTTGCCGACCGGATTGCCTTTCTCGCCGGAGATCAGCGCGATCTTCAGCGGCTTGTCGCCCATGGTGTCGACGACCCACGAGCCAACCAGCGCACCGTTTTCGCGATTCGACGATTGCACGAGCGTCAGGTAGTTAGCTTTGGGATCGAGCGTACTGTCGATCACGACCACTTTCACGCCGGCAGCCGTTGCAGTGTTGACTGCATTAACGAGGCCTTTGGGATCGGCCGGGTCGATGATCAGTACCTTGATGCCGCGCGTCAACATGTCTTCCACGTCCGAGATCTGCTTGCCCATCTTGCCCTGGGCATCGGCTGTGATGACCTCGGCGCCGTTCTCCGTAGCCCGCGCCTTGGCCGACTCCATTGCAGCCGAGAAATAAGGCGCATTGAGCACCTTCATGGAAATGCCCACTTTCATCTTGTCGGCAGCAAACGCCGGGGCCGTTGCGATTGCGCTGGCCACTGCCAGCGCTACACCACACATCACCTGCTTCACGAACCGCGTCATGTCTCCTCCTGTTGTTAGGGTTTGGCGGTTTTAAAAAACATCAAAACTGTTGAATCAGTGCGGCAACAACTTTCCCGGATTGAGAATATTCAGTGGATCGAGCGCGGCCTTGATTGCACGCATGGCGGCGAGTTCAGCAGGCGTGCGCGACAATGCCAGCACCTTCAGTTTCTTTGTGCCAATGCCGTGTTCCGCCGATACCGAGCCGCCCATTTCACCGGTTACCGCGTACACCACGGCTTGGACCTTTGGCGCGATATCGGCCGGCCAGTCGGGTTCCTGGACGACGATATGCAGGTTGCCATCGCCGAGATGTCCGTAGATCAGGATGGTCGCGCCCGGCCAATGTTCGCGAAGCTGCTGTTCGCATCGGCGGGCCGCTTCGCCCACGTCGGCGATCGAGAAGCTGACGTCGAAAGAAACGCGGCCGGGAATCAGCCGTTGATATTCACCGGGCGCATCGCGAATGGCCCAGAACGCGGCGGCATCGGATTCCGACGAAGCGAGCGCGGCATCGCTAAGTAGTCCTTCTTCGAGCATGCCCGAGAGAAAGTCCTCGAACGCGTCGGCCTGACGTTCGGGATCGGCGCCGCTGCTTTCCAGCAACACGTAGAACGCATGTTTTCCTTCAAGCGGTGCGCGCAATTCGGGCAAGCGCGACAGCACGAAATCGTAATAACCCGGCCACATGACTTCGAATGCGGACACGCCGGCGGGCAAGCTTTCCTGCGCGCGGCGCAGTAACGTGGTCACGGCGTCGTAGTCCGGCAAGCCGCACCATGCGGTCGATACGGCGCGTGGTTTCGGCCGCAAGCGCAGCACGGCGCGCGTGATGACGGCCAGCGTTCCTTCGCTGCCGATCAAGAGGTTGCGCAAGTCGTACCCGGTATTGTTCTTGATCATCTTGCGCAAGCCGCCAACGATGCTGCCATCCGCCAGCACGGCCTCTATATCGAGCACCTGGTCGCGCATCATCCCGTACTTGATCACGCGGTTGCCGCCCGCGTTGGTCGCGAGATTGCCGCCGATCGTGCAGCTTCCACGCGCGCCGAGATCAAGCGGAAACATGAAGCCCGCGGCGTCCGCGGCTTCCTGGACTATCTGCAGCGGCGTGCCGGATAGCACCGTCATCGACGCGCTGATTGCGTCGATACTTTCAATCCCGTTCATCAATTCCAGGCTCAACGCCACTTCCCCGCCGAGGAAAGTGGCGCCGCCGGCGAGTCCCGTCAAACCGCCTTGCGTGACAACCGCTTGCCCGTGCTCATGGCAGATCCGCAGCGCAGTGGCGACGTGTTCCGTATTGCGCGGCCGGATCAGCGCAAGCGGCTCCGCACTTGGCATGCGGCTCGAGTCCGAATTCTTCCTCCCGGCGAACTCGTGCGGCAGGCTGACCACCTCTGCTCCAAGCGCCTCGCGCAGCGCAATCACAGCGCGCTGGGACCCGTTGAGCGCGGGGGACGATTGTTCGTGCATCGAATCACTCCGGCGGGTTGACGGGCGGCGCTCTTGATGCGCCGTCACGCCTTGCAATCGAATTTGCGCAGGACACAAGGTTAGCGAACGTTAGTGCGAGTAACGTTGTGTCTGCACATCATGAACGATAGTATAGCTATCATTAAGCGAAAAAGCAGTGATGGCGTTTCGGGGAAAACCCCAATTTTTTGGGTTTTAGTTAAAGTTATCATTATTAAAACTAACGTTTAGCCTTCTGTGAATGTCATTCGATTTCATCAAGGGCGAAGCGACTCGCAAATTCAAGGAGATGGACCCGATGCAATGGCCTGAACCGCGTTCCTTCGATGTCGACTTGGAGACCGGCTTGATGACCGGCACCGATTCGCGTTATCAGAAATTCCTGCGCGACCTGGGCGGCCTGTACGCCGATTCCGCCGCGTTCGACGTGCTCGCAGCCGCTCGCGGCGATGAGGTCGTGTATGAGGTCACCGATCACCGGCCCAACAGCAACCCGGGCGACTTGATTACCGGCGTGACGCGCATGAGTCCGGGTAAAGTGGGCGATGAATTCTTCATGACGCGGGGGCACATACACGCGGCTATCGACCGGCCTGAGTTGTACTTCGGGCTCAAGGGCTTCGGCGTGATGGTGATGGAGTCGCCGAGCGGTGATACGCGTGTGGTCGAGATCAAGGCGAACACGGCTTGTTATGTGCCGCCGCGATGGATTCACCGGTCGGTCAATCTTGGGCAGGAGGACTTCGTGATGCTGTTCTGTTATCCGGCGGATTCGGGTCAGGACTACGCGATCATCGAGCAGTCGAACGGCATGAAACTGCGGATTGTCGATGACGGTGCGGGTTCATGGCGCAGCGTACCTAATCCGCAGTACAAGCCGCGCACGCAGCAGGAAGTCGAAGCCTTGCTGGCGCGTGGTGTTGCGGCCGCGGAAGGGGTGCCGCGATGAGCACTTATGAACCCGCCAAGCGGCCCACGTTCTATTTCATAGGCGTGACCACTGCGCAAAGTTCGATCATGCGTGTGTTCCCGGAATGGGCCAGGCATCTTGGACTTGGCGATGTGGAAATGAAGGGCATTGATTTCCAGCCGCATGCGTCACCTGAAGCCTACCGGGAAGCTGTCGAATTCCTCGAGCATGATCCGCTGTCGCTCGGCGCTTTGGTGACTACGCACAAGATCGATTTGTACGCGGCGTGCAAGGATCTCTTCGATGTCATCGATCCAACCGCGCAGATCATGGGTGAAACGAGTTGCCTCTCGAAGCAGGGCGGAAAATTAATCTGTCATGCCAAGGATTCGATCACGTCGGGTTTCGCGCTCGACGGCTTCCTCCCCAGGGATCATTTCGCCATCACTGGGGCAGAAGTTTTTTCGATCGGTGCGGGCGGGTCGACCATCGCGCTGACCTGGCATCTGATGCAGAAGGAGCGTGGCGCAAACCGACCTTCCAGGGTCCTTGTGTCGGATCGATCGGCTGGCAGGCTGGAAGAAATCGAACGTATCCATCGTGAGCTGAAATTCGATGTTCCGTGCGAATATATCGTTGCGTCGAGGACGGAAGACAACGACGCCGTCCTGCAGCGTTTGTCGCCGGGTGCGCTGGTGATCAACGCCACCGGACTGGGCAAGGACGCCCCGGGGTCACCGTTGAGCGACGCAGCCGTGTTCCCCGAGCGCGCGGTCGTGTGGGAGTTGAATTATCGTGGCAACCTGGTTTTTCTCGATCAGGCGCGGACTCAACAAACCGCACGCTCACTTCAGATAGAGGACGGCTGGACCTACTTTATCTATGGCTGGACGCGCGTGATCGCGGAAGTCTTTCACGTTGAGATCCCGGTGCGCGGACCCGGGTTCGACGAGATCAGCCGGATCGCGGCGCAAGCCGGCAAGCCGGCGCCCGCCAAATCCATTTAAGGAACATTGCATGTATCTCGACAAGTTCAAGCTGACCGGCAAGATTGCTGTTGTCACCGGCGCGGCACGCGGCATCGGTCTCGCCACTGCCGAGGCGCTGGCTGAAGCCGGCGCGCTGGTTGTGCTCACGGACATGAATGCTGACTTGCTTGCCAAGGCCGCCGAAACGCTTGCGTCGAAGGGCTATCGTGTGGAGACCGAATTATTCGATGTCACCGACCCCGGCGCTGCTCAGCGAGTCAACGACGCGGTTGTCGCGCGCCACGGCCGCGTGGATGTGCTGGTCAATAACGCGGGCATCGCGATCTCGAATCATCCGGCTGAGACCATGACCGACGAGATCTGGAGCAAGGTCATCGACGTCAATCTCAATGGCGTGTTCTGGGCTTGCCGCGCGTTTGGCAAAGGCATGCTTGAGCGCGGCGCGGGCAGTATTGTGAACGTGGGTTCCATGTCGGGGTTTATCGTCAACCGGCCACAGGAGCAAGCGAACTACAACGCGTCGAAGGCGGCGGTGCATCATCTGACGAAGTCGCTGGCAGCGGAGTGGGGCGCACGCGGCGTGCGGGTGAATGCGGTTGCGCCGACGTATATCGATACCGAGATGAATACCTATGTCTATCAGGACAAGGAAAAATTGCAGCACTGGGTTGGCGGGACGCCGATGAACCGGATGGGACGCGTCGATGAAGTGGCAGCGGTCATTTTATTTCTCGCCAGCGACGCGGCCAGCCTGATGACCGGATCGATCGTGCTGGCCGACGGCGGTTATGTCTGCTGGTGATCCCACGGTTCTTCTTTTGAACAGAGCCGCTGCGACCGGCCGAATCTTTGCGCCGATTCGGCCGTAACCTCAGGGCCTATATAAGCGACAAGGTCAACGCTGGGGGCCCGACAATCCCTAGCCCACAAGCCCCTCAAGCAACGCAACCTTAAGCCCGGCTGGCGCGGCTGCAATGCCATTCGCATTAGAGCCTAACGGCGCACCGGCAAGATCAGTTACCTCACCTCCGGCTTCCCTGACCAGCAGCGCGCCCGCCATCCAGTCGTATAAGTCATTACCCGTCTCCCAATACGCATCGAGCCGTCCCGCAGCCACATAAGCCAGCTGCAGCGACGCGGACGCCATCTGCCGCACGACAAATACACGCCTGGACATTGCGCCGAGTAACGCAACCGATCGATGATGCTCATCCTCGTCGCCGTATCCAAAAGGCGGTAACGCGGTGGCCACCACCGCACTGCGCAAATCCGACTTTCCCGATACCCGCAAGGGCCCGCCATTAAGCGTGGCACCGCCGGATTCCGGTGCCACGAACAACTCACGCTGCGACGGATCGTAGACGATTGAAAAGACCGGACGCCCTTCGCTAATCAACGCCAGCGAACTCGACCATAACGGCAGTCCCTGAACATAGTGATACGCGCCGTCAATCGGGTCGTAGATCCAATACGGAGCTGCCGAAGTTTCATCGGGGTTATCCGGCTGCGCTTCCGAACTGGACCACCCAATGTCCGGATAATACTGGCGGAGCGCCGTTCGCATCACCGTGCTTGCCCACGTGCTTGCCTGGGTGACACGATGTATGAGCTGGTTGACCGTCTCGTCCGGTCTGGGTGGCGTAGCCGATGCGGCTAACTGATCCGTAACGCCACGGATCAATGCGGAACAAATATAAGGATCACTAATTATCATGAAATGAAGTCGAAAGGCAAAGGAGGTCTCAGAGGACCAAAAGGGATCGAACAAAACATTCGTCGAAACGTTTGATAGATAATACGAGCACAAGCTCACATCAGCTACTCGCATTCCGGACATGACACCACCGCGCTCCGCCACTCGTCTCAACCCCAGGAAACAACCGGCTCAGCCGCGTTCAAGCCGAACTGTGAGCATCATTCTTGAAGCGGCGGCTCACATTCTTGAGCAGCACGGCTTCGAGGGTTACACGACCAATTCAATTGCCGAACGCGCGGGCGTGAGCATCGGCTCGCTGTATCAGTACTTCCCCGGCAAGGACGCGATCACCATCGCGTTGATCGAGCAGGAATCGGCGCTCTTGCTGGACGCCGTGGTGAAGGCGGCCCGCATGGAAGACTGGGCAGACGCGCTCAGGTCGATGATCCGTGCGGCGACGGAGCATCAACTCACACGTCCGAAACTCGCACGGCTGCTCGATTTCGAGGAGGCCCGGCTGCCGTTCCCGGCCCATGCCGTGCGTGTCGCCAGCACCATTCATGCAGCCATTGTCGAGGTGCTGAAGAAGCGGCCGGAGCGTTCGTCTGAGGACATCGCCGTCCTGGCCTCAGACATCCTCGCGATCACCCGCGCGCTGACCGATTCCGCAGGAGAGCGCGGTGAAACGGACATTGGCGAACTCGAACGCCGGGTGATCCGCGCGGTCTTCGGCTACTTGGAACGATCGTAAAACCTGCGGCGCGCTATCCCTCAGCTTATTTCTCCCGCGCACACTGCGCCAGCCCACATGGCCCCCGCGTCCTTTAAAGACCGGCTTTCCTGTTCACTCCACGTCTCTAAACCCATCCCTGCGCGCATCTAATATTATGGAATACCATAATATTGAAACACTTGATTTGCGACATTCGATGGAATACCGTAATACCAGCCGCAACGTTCAAGCGGTCGACGCGAAGCGGGTCGCTCGAGTTCCTCGCACCCGCAGCAAGACGAACTGTTTCCTGCATGTTTCCTGCACATAGGTCGATCATGAAATTCTCGCTGTTTCTCCACATGGAGCGGTACGACGCGCACACACCGCATCGGCAACTCTTCGACGAACTCACCGAACTCGTCCAGATCGCGGAAAAGGGCGGCTTCGAAACCGCGTGGGTCGGCGAGCACCACGCGATGGAATTCACGATCGCGCCTAACCCCTTCATCAACCTTTCGTACCTTGCCGCGCGCACCGAACGCATTCGTCTCGGCACCGGCACGGTGATCGCACCGTTCTGGCATCCGATCCGCCTCGCGGGCGAAGCCGGCATGGTCGATGTCGCAAGCAACGGGCGTCTCGACCTCGGCATTGCGCGCGGTGCGTACTCCTTCGAATATGAACGCTTGCTGCCGGGCCTCGATGCATTCGGCGCCGGCGCCCGGATGCGCGAGCTCGTGCCAGCGCTGCAGAAGCTGTTCAAGGGCGACTATGCGCATCAGGGCGAGTTCTGGTCGTGGCCTTCGACCACGCCGGTGCCGCGCCCGGTCCAGCAACCCAATCCGCCGATGTGGCTCGCAGCGCGCGATCCGAATTCGCATGAATTCGCGGTGAGGAATGGCTGCCATGTGCAGGTCACGTCGCTGGCGGCGGGTGATGGCGAAGTGGTGAACCTGATGGATCGATTCAACGCAGCATGCAGGGCGAACCCCGACGTGCCGCGTCCGCAGATCATGATGCTGATGCACACCTTCGTGGGTGCGGACGCCGCGGAAGTCGATGCCGCCGTGGCGGACCTGAGCCGCTTCTATTGTTATTTCAGCAAGTGGTTCAAGAATGAGCGGCCGGTGAAGCAGGGGTTCATTGAACCGCTGACGGAAGTGGACATCGCTTCGTTCCCGCAATACACGCCGGAGCAGATTCGCAAGAACCTGGTGATCGGCCAGCCCGCCGATGTCATCGCCCGGTTGAAACAGTATGAAGAACTCGGCTTCGATCAATACAGCTTCTGGCTCGACAGCAACATGAGTTTCGAGCGCAAGCGCCGTTCGCTGGAACTGTTTATTGCCGACGTGATGCCCGCGTTCGACGCCCGCTAAACCGGAGCAGATGACATGGTGCAGACGTTCCAGCATTACATCGATGGCAAATTCAGCGACGCGTCGCAGACCTTCGACAGCATTAATCCGGCGACGGGCGAGGTTTGGGCGAGCATGCCCGCGGCCAGCGCGGAGGATGTCGACCGGGCGGTCAGAGCAGCCGATCGCGCGCTGTTCTCGCCCGAGTGGGCCAACCTGAATGCAAGCCAGCGCGGCAAGCTGCTGTATCGGCTGGCGGATCTGGTCGCGGCCAACGCGCAAGAACTCGCTGAACTCGAGACGGCCGACACCGGCAAGATCATTCGCGAGACACGCAGCCAGATTGGTTATGTCGCCGAGTACTACCGCTATTACGCGGGCGTCGCGGACAAGATCCAGGGGGCCTATCTTCCCGTCGACAAGCCTGACATGGAAGTGTTTCTTCGACGCGAGCCGGTGGGTGTCGTCGCTGGAATCGTGCCCTGGAACTCGCAACTGTTTTTATCGGCGGTGAAGATTGGACCTGCATTGGCTGCGGGTTGCACGATCGTTATCAAGGCATCCGAAGAAGGTCCTGCGCCTTTGCTCGCGTTTGCGCGTCTTGTGCATGAGGTGGGCTTTCCGGCGGGCGTGGTGAACATCCTGACGGGTTTCGGCGCCGACTGCGGACACGCGCTCACTACGCATCCGCTGGTCGCGAAGATCGCGTTTACGGGCGGCCCTGAAACGGCACGCCATATCGTGCGGAACTCGGCCGAGAACCTCGCGGCGACGTCGCTGGAACTGGGCGGC
Organism: Caballeronia sp. LjRoot29; assembly: GCF_964252755.1. NCBI lineage: Bacteria > Pseudomonadati > Pseudomonadota > Betaproteobacteria > Burkholderiales > Burkholderiaceae > Caballeronia > Caballeronia sp. LjRoot29. The sequence continues at coordinate 155,037 of NZ_CAXUPU020000007.1, forward strand.
AAATCGCCGGTATTGGTCTTCGATGACGCCGACGTCGAGAGCGTCAGCAACGCGGTCATCGCAGGGATTTTCGCGGCGACAGGCCAGAGTTGCGTGGCGGGTTCGCGGCTCCTTGTGCAGCGTGGGATTCGCGACCGGCTGCTGGCGAAACTGGTCGAGAAAGCGCGGGCAATCAAGCTAGGCGATCCGCAGAACGTGGACACTGAAATGGGTCCGCTGGCCACGGCAAAACAACGTGACCACATCGAATCGGTGCTGGCCGCGAGCCTCGCCGCGGGCGCAAAACTGCTGACCGGCGGGCATCGTCCCGAAGGCATGGACAAAGGGTTTTTCTTCGAACCGACCATTGTCGAATGCGCCACGTCGGATGTACCGAGCGTCGCGCAGGAGTTGTTCGGCCCCGTGCTCAGCGTGATGAGGTTCGATAACGAAGAGCAAGCCATTGCACTTGCGAACGACACACGATACGGACTCGCCTCAGGCGTGTTCACGCGCGACCTGACACGCGCGCACCGGCTCACGCGCAAGCTTCGCGCCGGCATCGTCTGGGTGAATACGTATCGCGCGGTCTCGCCGATCGTCCCGTTCGGCGGTTACCAGTTGAGCGGTCTCGGACGCGAAGGCGGACTCGACGCCGTGCTCGATTACACCCGCACCAAATCCGTGTGGATCCGGACATCGGACGAGCCGATTGCCGATCCCTTCGTCATGCGTTGAAGACAAATACGAACGAGCCGCCATGTACTACGAAATCCGCACTTACAAGATCCGCACGGGCGCAGTCCCGGCTTATCTCAAACTTGTTGAGGAAGAGGGCATTGCTTTGCAGAAGGAGCATCTGGGAGAACTCGTCGGCTACTTCTTCTCCGAGATCGGCCCGCTCAACCAGATCGTCCACATGTGGGCCTATACCAGTCTCGATGACCGCGAAGCACGCCGTCAGCGCCTCGCGGAAGACCCCGCGTGGCAGGCCTTTGCACCGAAGATTCAGGCGCTGCTGGAAACGATGGAAAGCAAGATCATGAAGCCCGCTGCATTTTCCCCGCTCAAGTAAAAACCAGCCGTTTCCTCTCAAGGAGCAGTCGTCATGCAGCAACCTTTAAATTTGCACGCCCTCGCGCGCGCATTGATCGTTACCGCTGTTGTTTCTGTTAGCGCGCCCGTGTTCGCGGCTGCCGCGCCGATTGTCTTCGCCAGTTGGGGCGGCACGACGCAATCAGCTCAACAGAAAGACTGGGCGACGCCCTTCACCCAGGCATCGGGAGTCCAGGTGCTGATGGACGGTCCGACCGACTATGGCAAGCTCAAGGCCATGGTCGACAGCGGCAACGTGCAGTGGGATGTGGTCGACGTGGAAGGCGACTTCGCCTATGCCGCGTTGCGCGACGGGCTGGTCGAACCGATCGATTATTCGGTGGTGAACAAGAGCCAGCTCGATCCGCGTTTCATGTCGCCGGGTGCGGTCGGCAGTTTCTATTATTCGTTCGTGCTCGGATACAACAAGGCTTCGTTCAAGAACGGCAGTCCTGCTAACTATGCCGATCTCTTCGATACCAAGCGCTTCCCCGGCAAACGGACGTTCTACAAATGGTCCGCGCCAGGCGTGCTGGAAGTCGCGTTGCTCGCCGATGGCGTGGCACCTGACAAGCTATATCCGCTCGACCTCGACCGCGCATTCAAGAAACTCGACACCATCAAGAGCCAGATTGTCTGGTGGAGCGGCGGCGCGCAGTCGCAGCAGTTGATGGCATCGGGCGAGGCGCCGCTCGGCGTATTCTGGAACGGCCGCCTGCATGCGTTGCAGCAGACCGGCGTGGATGTGGGGGTGTCGTGGAACCAGAACCTGACCGCTGCCGACATGCTCGTGGTCCCGAAGGGCGCGAAGCACAAGGCCGACGCAATGAAGTTCCTCGCGACTGCAACCAGCGCTCAGGCGCAGGCGAATTTCGCGGCTGAGACGGGCTACGCGCCGGTCAACCTGAAGTCCGCCGCGCTGTTGCCGGCCGATGTCGCGAAAACCCAGCCGGACCAGTACAAGGCGACGCAGATCAACCTCGACATGAAGTACTGGGCCGATCATCGTGACGAAATTGCCAAGCGCTGGTACGCGTGGCAATCGAAATAACGCCGGGTTGAAGTGGAATAAGCAATGGCTGCCGACCATCTTGAAGGAGTTGTCATGTCGAACGCAGTAAGCACGGTAGCGGAGCCTGCGGTGTCTCTACCCAAGGTGAGCGCCGGTTTCAGGAGGGCACGGCTGGTGCTGCCGGCCCTGCTGTTGCTGATCGTGTTCTTTCTGCTGCCGGTGCTTTCTCTGTTGCTGAGAAGCGTGCTGGACCCGTCGCCGGGCTTGCAAAACTATGCACAGCTATTTGGCTCGACAACTTACTTGCGGGTCTTCGGCAACACGTTTTTCGTGGCCTCGGTGGTGACGGCTGTCACGCTTGTTATCGGCTTTCCGACTGCGTGGCTGCTCGCCATTGCACCGCGCTGGGTCAGCAAGCTGGTGTTCGCCATCCTGCTGCTCTCGATGTGGACCAACCTGCTCGCACGCACCTTCGCGTGGATGGTCCTGCTGCAGCAGACGGGTCCGATCAACCGCTTGCTGATGTGGCTCGGCGTGATTCATGAGCCGCTGACGCTCGTCAACAACTTGACCGGCGTCACGATCGGCATGACCTACATCATGTTGCCGTTCCTCGTGATGCCGCTGCACGCGACCCTGCGTGCCATCGACCCCACTACGCTGCGTGCGGCCGCTATCTGCGGTGCGAGCCGCTGGCAGGCATTCTGGCGTGTGCTGGTGCCGCTCGCCATGCCGGGAATCGCTAGCGGTGCATTGATGGTGTTCGTGATGGCGCTAGGGTATTTCGTGACGCCTGCTCTGCTTGGTGGACCTGAATACATGATGCTCGCCGAACTGATCGCGCAACTCGTGCAGCAATTGCTGAACTGGGGGCTCGCGGGTGCCGCCGCCTTCGTGCTGCTGCTCGTGACGCTGTCGCTTTACGCGGTGCAATTGCGCTTTTCCGGTCGTGCACCGGACGCTTCAGGAGTTCACTGACATGCTGCTCGATTTCGATCGTCTCGGACCGTTGCGCTGGGCGTTGTTGGGCGTCGGCGCAGTCGTGTCGCTGTTCCTGCTGCTGCCGGTGCTGTTCATCGTCGCGTTGTCGTTCGGCGATTCGCAGTGGCTGATGTTTCCGCCGCCGGGCTGGACCTTGCGCTGGTACAGCATGCTGTTTACCGATCCGGGCTGGCTCGACTCGCTGATGACCAGCGTCGAACTGGGCGTGGTGGTGATGGTGTTGTCGGTCGTGCTGGGACTGTTTGCCTCGCTTGCTTTGACGCGTGGCAATTTCCGCGGCCGCGCGTTGCTGAAAGCGTTTTTCCTCACACCGATGGTACTGCCCGTCGTCGTTCTGGCCGTCGCGTTGTATGGTTTTTTCTTGCGCATCGGGCTCACGGGAACGCTGGTCGGATTCGTGATCGGGCACCTGATCATTGCGTTGCCGTTTTCGATCATCGCCATCAGCAATTCGCTTGAGAGTTTCGATACCGCGCTCGAAGATGCCGCGCTGATCTGCGGCGCGAGCCCGTTCGAAGTGAAGTGGCGCGTCACGCTGCCTGCCATTCGTCTCGGCCTGTTCGCCGCCGCGATCTTCTCGTTCCTTGCGTCGTGGGACGAAGTGGTGGTGTCGATCTTCATGGCAAGTCCGACGTTGCAGACCCTGCCCGTGCGCATCTGGAGCACATTGCGGCAGGACCTGACGCCGGTGATTGCCGCAGCGTCGTCGCTGCTGGTCGGCTTGACTGTCATCCTGATGTTGCTGGGGCTTGTCCTTAAGAGAGGTAAATCGTGAGCGCACCGTTTTTGCAGATCCAACGGCTTCGTAAAACCTACGACCAGGTCGTCGCTATCGACCATGTTTCGCTCGATATCAAGAAGGGCGAGTTCATGACTTTCCTCGGGCCGTCGGGCTCGGGCAAGAGCACGACGTTATACATTGTCGCGGGCTTTCAGTCGCCCACCGAAGGGCGCGTGCTGCTCGATGGCAAGTCGCTGCTGTCGGTCGCACCGAACAAGCGCAACATCGGCATGGTGTTTCAGCGCTATACGCTGTTCCCGCATCTCACGGTCGGCGAGAACGTCGCGTTTCCGCTGCGCGTGCGGCGTTTGCCCGACGCGCAGGTGAAGTCGAAGGTCGAGCAGATGCTCAAGCTCGTGCACCTCGGCGATTGCCGCGACCGCATGCCGGACCAGTTGTCGGGCGGGATGCAGCAGCGCGTGGCGATTGCCCGCGCGCTCGCCTACGATCCGCCCGTTCTCCTGATGGACGAACCGCTTTCAGCACTCGATAAAAAACTTCGCGAGGAACTGCAGACCGAACTCCGGCGCATTCATCAGCAGACCGGCGTGACGATCTTGTATGTGACCCACGACCAGGAAGAGGCGCTGCGTTTGTCTGACCGGATCGCGGTGTTCAACAAAGGGCGCATCGAGCAGGTGGGCAGCGGCGAGGAGCTCTATGCGAAGCCGGCATCGCGCTTTGTCGCAAGTTTCATCGGCAATTCGAATTTCCTGCCGGTTACGCTGGCGGGCAGCAATGGCTCGTCACGCGCGGTGTTTCCGAACGGCAAGCCAGTTTCTGTCGGTGGATTCGATCACGCGTTGAACGATGGCGACAATGGCGCGCTGATGCTTCGGCCGGAACAGATCCGCATTCGCGCGCAACCGTCGGAGATGGCGGACGGCGGCTTGCCGGTAATTGTCCGCGACGTCACTTATCTCGGCGACACCATGCACTATGCAGTCGCCACGCCTTGGGAACAGGAGATCGCGGTGCGGACATCCATCAGTTCGCGCGCGCCGAGCCTGGCGGTCGGTGCGCGGGCCTGGCTCGAATGGGAGAACGAGAGCGCGCGGGTGTTCGCCGCCTGAAAATGCGAGCTCGACAAGGCCCGCAGAAAGGAATGCCGTACGGGTGTGCAATACTTTGGGATTCCAAAAACCAGGGATTCCGGATATCAGACCGGAGACAAGAAAACCATGACCGATCAAATGCGTGTCGACCGAAGCGCGCCGACGTTGCGTGAGCTGACGCTGGAAAAATTGCGCGATGCTATTTCGCAGGGCATCTATCATCCCGGCGACCGTTTGATCGAGCGCACGCTATGCGACCAGCTGGGTGTCAGCCGGACCGTGGTGCGTGAAGTTCTGCGGCACCTCGAAACTGAAGGCCTGGTCGAGACGGTGGCGCATTCCGGTCCGATCGTCGCGCGGCTCGACCCTGAGCAGGTTCAGGAAATCTACGAAATCCGCGCGTTGCTCGAGTCCGAAGCGGCGCGCGCGTGTGCCGAGCATGCAACCCCGGCGCTGGTGAAACAGCTACGCGAAATCCGCAAGGAGATCGAAGACGCGTTCGACGAGTCGGACTTCAAACGCGTGCTGACCTACACGGAGCGGTTCTACGAAGCCATGTTCACCGGCGGCCACAAGCTGATGATGCATCAGGTGGTCAAGTCGCTGAACGCACGGATCAACCAGTTGCGCGCCGTGACGATTGCGTCGCCGGGACGGGGCGCGGACTCCAATCGGGAAATGAACAAGTTGCTGTCCGCTATCGCCAAGAAAGACGGCGACGCTGCCGCTGCGGCATCGCTTGAACATGTGCGCCGCACGGCAGGCATCGTGATGGCCACGCTCGCCGAGAGGGCTGCCGAAGCCAGCGTCTGATTGCAGCATAACGAGCGTTTGCAGTGACCGAAGCCGTCGATATCGACGGCTTTTTTTCGCCCTCAGGTTATCCAGACTACTCGGCGTGCTCTCGTAAACCCCTCAATCGTCGAAAAATTCTTGCATCCAGTAATATGGAATACCATAATATTAAGACGACGCCGTCGCATGAAGCCGCGGCGTTTTTGCCACCGGAGAAACCCCCCATGAAACTCGAGATTCGCAAGCTGGTTACCTATGTGGAAGACACTTTCATTGAAGGCGGTAAGGCGGCCGAGCGGCCGTTGAAGCTGTTTGCCGCGGCAGCCGTGCTGCGCAATCCGTGGGTGGGACGTGGTTTCGTCGAAGACCTGCGTCCGGAGATTCACGGACTCGCGCCGCAACTGGGCGAGATCCTGACGGCCGAAATCCTGCGGATCGCCGGATCGGGAGAGGCGGTGGAGGGGTATGGAAAAGCCGCGATTGTCGGGACGTCGGGCGAAGTCGAACATGCGTCGGCATTGATCCACACGCTGCGCTTTGGTAACAAGTTCCGCGAAGCGGTGGGTGCGAAGAGCTATTTAAGCTTCACGAATTTGCGTGGCGGTCCTAACTGTCCGGTGACCATTCCACTCATGCACAAGGGCGATGAAGGCATGCGCTCGCATTACCTCACCATCCAGTTCTCGATCATCGATGCCCCCGGCCCCGATGAACTCGTGATTGCGCTGGGTGCATCGATTGGCGGGCGGCCGCATCATCGGATTGGCGACCGCTATCAGGATCTGAAGGAGCTTGGGTCCAATGAAGCATGAAACAGTGACTGGCCGTGCGTCGATCAGCGGCGTGTTTAACGGCACCGCCTACAGCGTGGCGGGCGATGGGCCGGCGCTCGTCTTGATCCACGGCGTGGGGATGAATCGCAGCGTGTGGGCGCCGCAGGTTGACGCGCTGCATTTGTGTTTTCGGGTCGTGTCATACGACATGCTGGGCCACGGCGCGAGCCGCCTGCCGGCGGTCTCACCCGCACTCGATGAATACGCTGCACAGCTCGCCGCGCTGCTGGACCATTTGAAAATCGATACAGCGCATGTTGTGGGTCACTCGATGGGCTCCTTGATCGCGCTTGAGTTTGCGCTGCAGTATCCGCAGCGAGTGGCGAGCGTGGTTGCGCTGAACGCGGTGTACGACCGCACGCCGACGCAGCGCGCCGCGGTGATGGAGCGCGCGGCATCGCTGGAAGGCGGAGGTCTTGAGCAACCGAGCATCGACGCCACGGTGGCACGCTGGTTCGACGATCCCGTGCCGGGTCATCTCGCGCAGGTGGCAGAACTTGTGCGTTCGTTACTGGAGACCGTGAACCCTGAGGGCTATGCGCGAACGTACCGGTTGTTTGCGAGTTCGGACCAGGCGCATGTCGGCCGCTTGCCGAAACTCGCCATGCCCGCGTTGTTCATGACCGGCGAGTGCGATCCGAATTCGAGTCCCGCAATGTCGCATTCGATGGCGGCCGCTGCGCCGCGCGGACGCGCCGAAATCATTGCGAATGAACGGCACATGATGAACGTCACCGCGCCGGCGATCGTGAACCAGCGGCTGGTGCAGTTCATTCGTGAAGCGAGTCGCGCCTGAGTGCCTGAGCAGCACCGATACTTCAAGGAGTAAAGCATGAATGAGTCTTCCTTCGATACAAGCGAATTCCGCCGTGCATTGGGCGCATTCGTGACGGGTGTGACTGTGGTGACGACTGTTCAACCCGATGGATCACCGCGTGGTTTTACGGCCAACTCGTTCACGTCCGTGTCGCTTGATCCGGCCTTGATCCTGGTGTGCATCGCGAAGACGGCCTCAAGCCATCCGGTGTTTTCGGTGACCCAGCGGTTTGCGGTCAGCGTACTCGCTGAAGATCAGCGGCCGGTATCGGGCGTGTTTGCATCGAAGAGTGCGGACAAGTTTGCACAGGTCGGCTGGCATGCGCGACGTACCGGCAGCCCGGTCATGGACGGCGCGGCCGCGAGTTTCGACTGCGAGACGCATCAGGTGGTGGAGGCGGGGGATCACATCATCCTGATCGGGCGCGTGGTGGATTTCACGCACACGAGCGCGACGCCGCTAGGCTATTGCCGCGGTGCGTACGTGGATTTCAGTTTGTCGCAGGAGGCGTTGGCCGCGACCGGTCAGCGAGCGCAGGTTGGGGCGATCCTTGAGCATCCCGCGGGTCTGGTGTTGATCGAGACTGCGTCGGGGGCGTTGCACTTACCCATTGGAACGCGGCTGGAACCGCTTGCGGACCCGGGTAGCTTGCGCGGCGTGCTGGAGCGGTATCGGCTGAACGCGAACCTGGATTTCCTGTTCGCCGTGTTTGAGGAGAAGGGCATCACCCACATTTACTATCGGGGCCGCATTGTCGACGATGCACCTGCGGCCGCCGATGTACGGCACGTGCCGCTCGGCGCAATCCCCTGGGACCGAATCCGCGATCCGGCTGTCGAGTCCATGTTGCGGCGTTACGTGAAGGAGAGAACGGAAGATGCGTTCGGGATTTATGTGGGCGATGTGGAGAAAGGGATGGTGCAAGCGTTAGGCTGAGGTGTTCCCGCTCGCCCGGATGCCTGGAACAATCAGGCACAGCGTCCGTTTCCGACAATGACCGGGCGAACGGTTTTTAAATCCCTGTATTCAGATAGCGCCGCGCAATGGCCGCGCAGGCGCACATCGCCCGATGCCGCAAGGCATGCGGGGCGTTCCTGTTTGCATCAGTGGTTTCCACCGGGCTCTGGCGAGCCGCTTTAAACCCGGTAAAACTCGATATCCTGCCCGGCATGCTGAGCGCGTTTCAACCACTCTGGCATGTCACCCGTCCCGTCCCACGTGTCGCCGTTTGCGCTTCTGAATACCGGCGTGGTGCCGTTAGCGTTCTCGGGCAACGAGGGCATTGACGGCAACGCGCGCTTGGAAGCCGCGCTGGAACCGTTGGTCATTGGAGGAGGGGTAACGGAAACCTGCACGTCGGCCAATGCTTCGGCCAGCGCTGTTTCTGTAATGCCAAACTCAGCCATTCGGCTGCGCAAATAGGCAATGATGCTGTCTCGCTTTCTTTCGTCCACGGCTGTCCTGATTCAGCTTTTACTTTCTTGAAGGCGAGCCATCTGCCCGCGCGGACCGGGGCGGCTCGAGGAATGTGTGGGTTGACTAAAATCGTGGCGCGCCGAGTGACGCGCGTCAATTAGTGTAATACCGCAAATTGCCGCTTTAACCCGCAGCGCCCGATAATCGGACTTCTGCGAGCAAGCAGCTCGACAAACTGGTTACTGTGTTTGAGATCGGTGCGAGATGCGTAAGCCGCCGGATCAGCGGCTGTAGCTCACGACCAGATCGGTGCACGGCTGGCGGCTGCGCATGTTTCAAATGCACCATGCATGCAGCCGCTAATTCAACAATTCGTCCAGACAACCGCGGGCGCCACAAGGAAATGATAGCGCCGAATGCCGCTATTGTATGCCTAAATCATTTTAACGATTATGTTGCTCGCCCGGTAATTCCGCGCCGTGTGCACGAATTGCCGCAATCAGTTCAGCCGGCGTGATTTCATAACGCACTTCACGATGGATACCGGCCTTCCTTTCATCGACCTCTATCAGGAGGACAGCCTTGCCGTCGGGCGCAGGTTCGAGGCGCAACGTCCGCACTTCCTGACCGGTGGCTTCATCGCGCTCCGTCAGCAAGGTCATGGATCCTGTGGCGGGACTTCTGGTCATTCATTTTCTCCCTTCCGATATCCAACATCTTATCTGTTGAAACCCTTCGAACGGCTTACCCGCTGCTGCCGGTCGCAGGAAGGCACTAAAATCGGGCACAGGCCGGCGGATCTCAAACCTGCCGTCCTCATTATTGCTTGTCAAAACGATACCCGTCCAGCATCCGAATGCGTGTTCGCCGCGCCACTTTCGGTTGCTATCGGCTTGACATCCGGTTGATGTCCGTTTGATGTCCGGGATGCGGTGGACCGGGCGCTACGCCGCTATCGCCGTGCGGGCCTGAGCCGTGATCTCGAACGAACGCAGGCGGGCCGCGTGATCGAAGATTTGGGCGGTCACGATCAACTCGTCAGGCTGGGTTTGTTCGATCAGCGACGCCAGTCCGGCCTCCACCTGGCGCTGGTCGCCGATCACGGAGCAGGCGAGCGAGTGGTCGACGCCGGCGCGTTCACCCTCGTTCCACGGAATCTGCTTGACGGGCGGCGGCAACTGACCTGGCGTACCGCGTCGCAAGTTGATGAATTGCTGTTGCAACGATGTGAACAGAAACTCCGCTTCTTCCGTGGTGTCAGCGGCAAAAACATTCACGCCGACCATCGCATAAGGGCGGTCAAGTTGTTTCGACGGACGGAATTGCGTCCGGTAAACCTGCAGCGCGGTCAGCAAGTAGTCAGGCGCGAAATGCGAAGCGAAGGCGAACGGCAGGCCGAGCGCGGCGGCGAGCTGGGCACTGAACGTGGACGAGCCGAGCAGCCAGATCGGCACGTTCAGCCCGGCGCCCGGAACCGCGCGCACGCGCTGGCCTTCGACCGGGTCGGCGAAATAGCGCTGCAATTCCACGACGTCATCGGGGAAATTATCCGCGCTGCCCTGCAGATCGCGGCGCAGCGCGCGGGCCGTCGTCTGGTCGGTGCCGGGCGCGCGGCCGAGGCCCAGATCGATACGCCCGGGAAACAGCGACGCCAGCGTGCCGAACTGCTCGGCGATTACAAGCGGCGCGTGGTTCGGCAGCATGACGCCACCCGAGCCGACGCGGATCGTGCACGTACCTGCGGCAACGTGTCCGATCACCACGGACGTCGCGGCGCTGGCGATCCCGGTCATGTTGTGATGTTCGGCCAGCCAGAATCGCAGGTAACCGAGTTTTTCGGCATGCTGGGCCAGCTCGCGCGAGTGTCGGAAGGCGTCGGCGGCGGTGGATCCGGCGGGAATAGGGGATAAATCGAGAACTGAAAACGGGATCATTGCGGCTTCCATGGCTTCGTGTAGGGGCAGCGCGGGGACCGGAGATCCAATTCCCGTCAAGCGCCGATCCCGAACGAAAAATCCGGGATGCACCTTGCACGCGGGTAAAAGCCGATTGTGGCGGAAGTCGGGAAAGTCTGCCGTGACCACGCTCAACGCGCCCAGCGCGCCCAGCGCGCCCAACGCGCCCAGCGCGCCCAACGCGCCCAACGCGCCCAACGCGCCCAACGCGCCCGACGCTTCTCAGGCGAGGCGGGGGTAGCCGAGTTCGACGGCGTTCAGTTCGATTTCCAGAATGCTGGCGTAATCTTCGAGCGGACGCCTCGCAAAACCATCGAGCTTGAGCCGTTTCGCCAACGGGCGATCGTGCGCGACGGCGTCGGCGAGTGCGCTCACCAGCGTCTCGATACCCGCCGCCGGCACCCGTTTCGATGCAATCAGCGGCAAGCCCGGCGCACTTCGTGTCGTGCCGATTTCGACCAGGCCATGGGCAAGTTCCGGACGGTGATCGAGGACGAACGCAAAAGTCACGCAGTCGATGGCGGCAACATCGGCCCGGTCGTCCTGCAGGGCCTGCAGCGACGCGAGGTGCCCACCCGTTTCGACCACCGATGCGAACAATGGCTGGCGGTCGGCAAGCGGCGCGACCGCGCTGCGCAGCAAATTCATGCCGCTATTCGAATCGGGGGTGTTGAACGCCGCGCGCAGACCGCGGCATTGCGCGAGCGACGTGATTTTGGCCGCAGCCCGGGTGACCAGGACGCTGTGATAATTGCCGTCCTCGCAACCGTCGACGCTGAAAACGGGCGTGGTGACCAACTGCACGCGTCCGTCGAGCGCCTGGACCAGCGGATATCCGCATGTCTGCGACAGCAGCAGGTCGTCGCGCAGCCAGAATTCCTGCAGGGACGTTTCGGGATCGACCAGGGTGAGCGTGTCACCGCGAGCGTCGAGCCATGGCCGCAGATGCTGGTGGACGTGGTCGAGCAAAACGCGCCAGACGCGGCCAAGCGCCGGCGTGACGTTGTACATCGGTAAAGCAGCCACCCAGTTCATGCAAATTCTTTCCCGTTACGTCGGCTCGCATCGAACACGCGGCTGGCGAGACACATCAGACAGGCTGCGCGGCATCGCCAAGTGGTGCTGAGCCGGCAGATCCGGCCTGAACCTGAGCCATGTGATCGGCGGCGCGGGCATGAAGCGGATGCAACGCAGGCGCAACCGGCTGGAGGCCGTGCCGCACAAGCCATTCCTGATAACCGCGCACGATAAAACCGCCATTGCGCACCCGATACGCATCACGATGCTCATGATAAACGCTTGCCAGCGCGTACCACGGCACGCTCGGGAGATCGTGATGTACCGCGTGGAAATTGTTGTTGAGGAACAGAAAACGCCAGGCCCACGATGCTTCATTGATGACCGTGCGTTCCGCGACGTGATCGGCGGCGCGATGTTCCTGGAACGATCGAATCGCACTCAACGCGAGCGCCGGATACCCAACGCCAAAGATGAACAGCGCGGGACTGATGCCGCAGCGGCGCTGAAGCCATGTCGCGAGCAGCCCGAGCAGCACGAGATGCAAGGCCCACGCGCCTGCAATACGGCCATTGCCCCGTGCGATCTGGGCGAACGCCGAGACGATCGCTTTCACGATCGAAAACCAGGGACCGAGCACCATGCGCCCGAAGAACGTGTTGCGGCAAACCAGCAGGAATCGTACGACCGCACCGGCGCCGCGCCAGTGTTCGGCGGAGACGAAATAGCTTTCCGGGTCCAGATCGGGGTCGGTGAGACGCGTGTCGTTGTGGTGGCGCAGATGTGACTCGCGATACACCGCGTAAGGGAACCAGACCGCGAGCGGGGCGACGCCAAGCAGCGCGTTGCACAAGGGGAAGCGGGTCGGATGGCCGTGCAGGAGTTCATGCTGCAATGACAGATACAGGCACGACAGCACGGCGAGAATGCTTATCGCCAGCGGCAGGCCCATTGAGCGCGCGTTAAGCGCCGTTGCGAACCAGCCGCCATACACGGCGACGATCAGAAGCCAGGTGGGCCATTCGCTGCGCCAGCGCCAGGACGCGCGCTGTTGCTGTATTTGATGGCGTTGAGCATCGTCGATATAAAGGCTCATGGCAATTCAGTGACGGAACGAGCCCCGATCTTATCGACGCATCGCCGCCAGCCAAACCAAGCATTCCCGCTAAGCTTGTTCCGGTGTGAAGAATCAGGAAATCAGGAATTGCCGATGTCGCCCCGTGACTGTTCGAACAACGGGCACGCCCGAAACACGACATCTGGCGGCCTGAAGGCCGCCGTCGATTACGCGCACGATGCGCGATGGCGAAAGCGCCGTAATTACGCCGCTTTCGCCCAAAGCCTGTTGGTTGTTCTTTTGCGCCCGGAAGTGGGGTCGCCCTTTGGTTGCGAGAATGACTCCAGCACCTTGCGCAACGCATCGACGCGACGCTGTTGCGCCGGCACCAGCACGTAGCCGGTACAGACCGCGGTCAAGCGTTCGTGCCAATACTCGACATTGAGCGTGCCGGCCGGCTTCTGACTCATCGCCCGCAACTGGCCGATGGCCCGTTCAATGTGCTGAAGCTCCGCATCGGCCTGTGTCGACGTTCGTGGGCCTTCTGACGTCGGCGTTCTTTTGGCTTTCATCCTGCGCCCCCATTTTTGCCGGCCAGCTTCTGAGCGCGTTGTCGATTCTATCGATGACTAACGCGTTCATTGCTGCGTCCAGCTATACCCCGTCGCCTGCGCGTTTTTTCGTTGCGCTAAGCGGTCTTCGGTTTGTTTCGACCGTGATACATATTCGCCCAGGGCGGGACGCACGCACCGTCTGAAATCGCACATTGGAGGCACCGGGAGTCCGGTAAACCGGGCGATGCAAACGTTTTCCGTGTGCTGGGGCACGAAGCGAGTGCGCCGAACGACGCTAATTCCCGGCGGAACAATGCTTGAGACTGGCAGGAGATATTGGGGAGACGGGAGAGCGATCGTTCGATGTCATTCCGCAGCGGCTTCAAACATCGGACGACGCGCGCAATTGCGCGTCACTCGCCGTCTGTCGCCCGAGGTTTGCCGCTGCGTTTGATCTGTTCGTCCATGGCGAGATCGAGCTTACTGACGCGTCGTGGCTTCTCCGGCTTGAGCGCGTTCACAAAGGCCACGAAATCATCCATGGTCTGCGGCGCGGAGAGCTTTTGCTCACCGCTTGCCGCGCGGTCCACGAGATAGAACAGACCGCCGCTCAAGCTAACGGCCGCGTAGTGCTGATTGCCGGAGCGTGTCTTGAGGCGCTCGACGGCATTGATGGCTTTAGTCGAGCGCACGATCAGCCTGATCAAAGCAACATGTGATGAACCCGGCGTCATGAAGGACTCCACCGGGCTGCGTCAAACGCAACATCAAGGTGCGCATTTCTTGCTCGCACCTTCGAGCCACAAGTTCGATACATGCCGCTCACCCGGATAAAACCGGTACGACGTTTCGCCGTTGTCGAAGCGCACCTTGATCACGTTGGAATCGCCGAATTCGAGCATCGTGCCTTGGGGAATCGGTGTTTGCTTGAAGGTGGCGTCGTGTTTCTTCGCTTCGTCGGTCAGGCACTGGACGATGCTTGCCACCGATGCGTTTGGCGCCGTTTCTACTTCCGGCTGACCGGCATCCGCGTTATGGAACCGGGTGGTACAGGCTTGCATCAACAACAGAGGAAGCGCGAGAGCGCAGACAATCTTTTTCATGGTGTCCTTAAAGGGTTTGCGGCCGCCTTTCCGACGCAGCATTCAATTACAGCAATCCGACATTACAGCATAGCGGCCTTACGTTTTCCGTCGTTTCCGGCCTCGCAGATCCTATCCGGCGGGAACAAAACCGCGCCCAAGCGAACCTCTACAGACGTTCAGGCATCGGGCGGCACGCCCAGAAGCTGCATGGTGCCGCCGACCACGCCTGAAAACACCGGACCCGCCACCGTCCCGCCGTAATAGGCGCCGGCTGACGGCTCATCGATCATGACAGCCACAATCACTTGCGGGTCACTCATCGGTGCCATCCCGACGAACGACGCGCGATACTTGTTCGCCACATACGTACGCCCGATCTGTTTGCGCGCCGTGCCGGTTTTTCCACCCACGCGATACCCATCCACCGCTGCCGCACGTCCCGTGCCACGGGGTCCCATCGCGAGTTCGAGCATGTCGCGCACAGCCGCTGCCGTCGCGGGTTTCGTGACTTGCACGGGATCTCGCACGGCCTGACCGCGAATCAAGGTGGACTCCCGGAATTCGCCATTGCCCGCGTAAGCCGTATAAACCTGTGCAATCTGCAGTAACGACAACGACAGGCCGTAACCATAGGCCATGGTCGCCTGCTCGATCGGGCGCCAGCGCTCGTAAGCCCGCAGGCGTCCGGTGGCTGCGCCCGGGAAAGTCAGGTCCGGCGCCTGGCCAATACCGTATTCGCGATACTTGTCCCACACCGTTTGCGGCCGAAGCTTCAGCGAGAGTTTCGTCAACGCAATGTTGCTCGACATCTGCACGGCTTCGGAGACCGTGATGACGCCATGGTTCGACGTATCGTGGATCACGTTGGGCCCGAGTTTGAACGTCCCCGGCGATGTATCGATACGCGTATCCGGCCGCACGTAACCCAGGTCGATAGCCAGCGCCGCCACCAGCGGCTTGATCGTCGAACCCGGCTCGAACGTATCGGTCAGCGCGCGGTTGCGCAACTGCTCGCCCGTCAGATGCGCGCGGTCGTTGGGGTCGAAGGTCGGATAGTTCGCGAGCGCGAGGATCTCGCCGTTCTTGGCGTCCAGCACGACCACGCTGCCCGCCCGCGCGCGATGCTTCGTGATAGCGGCGGCTAGCTGCGTGTGAGCAAGTTGCTGGATACGGCGATCGATAGTCAGATGAATGGTCTCGCCATTCTCCGGCAACTCCACTTCGCCGATCTCGGATACGACGCGCCCAAGCCGGTCACGGATCACTTCGCGTTGACCGTGCTCGCCGGTCAGCCTCTCGTTGGCCGCGAGTTCGATGCCTTCCTGACCTTTGTCTTCGTTATCGGTGAAGCCGACGATATGAGCCGCCGATTCTCCTTCGGGATAGAAGCGCTTGGTGTCGGCGACTAGCGTTATGCCGGCGAGGCCAGTCTCCGCAATACGCGTGGCTGTGTCGGCATTGACTTGCCGCTTCAGCAAGACGAACGAGCGCGCACCGTCAAGCCGTCGCGCCAGCTCCGTCTCGGGCATATCGATCAACCTGGCGACTGCTGGCACGGTATCGCGATCAAAGCGCGAGGGCGTGGCCCAGATCGCATAGGTCGCAAGACTCACGGCCAGCATCGCGCCATTCCGGTCGACAATTCGTCCACGCGTAGCGCTGAGCTCGAGCGTCCGTTGATAACGCTTTTGCCCCTCGCCGATATAAAAATCCTGGTTCACGACCTGCACCCACAGCGCGCGGGTTGCGAGAGCGGCAAACGCGGCGAACATCAGCATGACGATCAGCGTGGAGCGCCATCGTGGCAGCCGGCTTTCGAGCACTGCGTTTTTCACGGGCGTCCGATAAGATTCATGGGCTCGCTTGGCGGTTTTACGCATCGTGACGATCAGGACGTGGTGGATGCGATGGACGTGGAAGAGCGGACAATGCGCTCGAGCACGGCATCAAGTCCACCGGCCGACGTTTCCCGGTGAGTGCCGGAATCCTGGCCGGGCAGCGTCAGCCCGAACGTGTCGTGCAGCGCGGCGCGCAACTCTTCCGCGCTTGCGAGGTCGCGTTTGGATTCCGTCGCACCACGCTGGCTCAGGGTTGAGTCGAACAAGGTCTGCCGCTGTCCGGGCAACACCCGCGCCACGATCAGGTGATTCAGGAAGATCGACTCGGGATACGTGGACACATAGTGGTTCGCCATGGCGTAGTCGGCGGGAAGTTGCGGTTCGAGGTCGAAACGATAGACAGGTTTCCAGGTATCGCCGAGCTTCACTTGCAGGAGGAAATCACCGCGCTCGATCAGGTCGAGGCGGAACGGCTCGTGCGGGGTCGCCTGTTCGCGGCCTGCGTCGAAGAGCAGCGGAGCGCTGAGCGTCATGCTGCCAAAGCCGACATCCGCGAGCCAGGTTTCGTCGGGTGTTTCGACCAGCAAGGTCATGTGGGTACGCGGCGGCATGGCAGCCGCTTCGTTCCACATGACGCGCGCGGCGAGGCCTGTCGTATTGAAGCCGAGCGTGTCGAGCACGGCGCGAAACAGCAGGTTGTGTTCGTAACAATAACCACCGCGCCGCGCGTTCACGAGCTTCGCGAACACGGACGCGAGGTCGAGGCGCGGCGTGCGCCCGAGCAGCGAGTCGAGATTTTCGAACGGGATGACTTGCGGATGCAGCCTGTGCAGCGCGTGCAGCGTCTCTGATGTAGCCTGCTGAGGCCCGGTATAGCCAATGCGGTCGAAATACGCGGCGAGTTGCGCCGGGGAGAGTGTCTGATTCATTTGGAACTCTTGCACGGGTGATGGAAACGAGGCCGGGCGAGCCGCCGCGAGGTGCCGACATTCTACGGCACAGCCCACGCGCCGATTACATATTGCATACGACTTGCATCACTCGAAAACGCAGTAGTAGGCCAGAAGCAGACCGTTTGGGCAGGATTTTGAACTGTGTTGTGCCCAACATGGTCTTTAATAGGCAGTGCGTTCAACTCTTCTTTTAAAGAACCCTATGTCGACCTCACTTGCTACAGCAACTTCCTCCCCGCAACCTCCCGGCAAGCATCCCGCCCCGCCGTGTACGCTCGTCATCTTCGGCGCGGCCGGTGACCTGACCAAACGGCTGCTGATGCCGGCGCTGTACAACCTGTCGTCCGATGGCCTGCTTGACGACAAGATGAAGATCATTGGCGTAAACCACGGCGAGCTCGAGACGAGCGCCTGGCGCGACCAGCTGACCGAATCGCTGAAAAGTTTTGCCGCCGACAAAGCGGGTGCTTTCCATACTTCCAAACTCGACGATCGTGCGTGGAACTGGGTCGCGGAGCGCCTGGAATACGTCGCTGGCGAGTTCGAGACCGATGACGTATTTAACAAGCTCAAGCAGTCGCTGGGTGACAGTGGAAATGTCATTTTTTATCTCGCTGTCAGTTCGCGCTTCTTCAAGCCGATCGTCGAGCGGCTCGGCAAGGCGGGTTTGCTGAAGGAAACCGACCAGGGTTTCCGGCGTGTCGTGATCGAGAAACCGTTTGGACACGACTACGCATCGGCGAAGGATCTCAACGAGAGCATTCTCAAGTTCGCCGGCGAGAACCAGATTTATCGTATCGATCATTTTCTGGGCAAGGACACGGTGCAGAGCATCCTCGCGGTGCGCTTCGCGAACGCGTTGTTCGAACCCATTTTCCGGCGCGAGTACATCGATCACGTGCAGATCACGGCGGCCGAAACCATTGGCGTGGAAGCGCGTGGCGGGTTTTACGAGCAGACCGGCGCATTCCGCGACATGGTCCCGAACCACCTGTTCCAGTTGCTCGGCATGGTCGCCATGGAACCGCCGAATTCATTCGATGCAGAAGCCGTGCGTGACAAGAAAGCGGACATTTTCGATGCGATCCAGCCGCTGAAACCCAATGACGTGGTGCTCGGGCAGTACGAAAAATCGGCGTCCATGGCGGGGTATCGGGAAGAAGCCGACGTCGCGCCGGATAGCCAGACGGAGACGTATGCGGCGGCGCGGGTGTTCGTGGAGAACTGGCGCTGGGCCGGCGTGCCGTTTTATCTGCGCACGGGTAAGCGGATGACGGCGCGGCGCACGGAGATATCGATACAACTGAAAGCCGTGCCGTTCCTGTTGTTCCGCGACACGCCGGTGGATACCCTCGTGCCGAACGTGCTGACTTTGCGGATTGACCCGGAACACGGCACGAGCTTCGATTTCAACGTGAAGGTGCCTGGGCCCGTGATGAAGGTCGGGGCCGTCAAGTCATCGTTCAAATACGGCGATTTCTTCGATGAAAAGCCGAACGTCGGTTACGAAACGCTGCTGTATGACTGCATGCTCGGCGACGAAACGCTGTTCCAGCGAGCGGACAGCATTGAAACAAGCTGGGCGGCGGTTGACGGTGTGTTGCATCCCGAAGGAGGCCCGTTGCCGGTACATGGCTACACGGCGGGCAGCGCGGGACCGAAGGAAGCCGACGAACTGCTGAAGGCCGACGGCCGCGCCTGGCGTCCGCTGGTGGCTGACGATCACACGCAAAAAACCGATCACGACGACAAGAACTAAGGAGAACCGTATGGGGACAGCAGCGCGCAAGGCCGCAGTGAAGAAAACCGTAGCAGTGAAGAAAGTCGCAAGCAAGGCACCAGCAAGCAAGACCGCCCGACGTTCGAGCGCGAAGGAACGGATTCTTGCCATCGACGTGGGCGGGACGGGCCTGAAGGCCGCGATTATCGACGCGCACGGGAAGATGGAAACGGAGCGGGTCAAGGTGGCGACGCCGCATCCGTGTCCGCCGGACGTGTTGGTGCAGAAGCTGGTGGAACTGGTCGGGCCGCTGTTGACGCCGCTGCCGGCCACGCAGATCTCGATTGGTTTTCCGGGCGTAGTGCGGGACAACCACATACTGACCGCACCAAACCTCGGCAACGAATTCTGGCGCAACGTGCCGCTCGCGGCGATGCTGGCCGAGCATCTTGGGCACCTCCCGGTGCGTATCATCAACGACGCCGAGATGCAGGGGCTTGCTGCTATCGAAGGGAAAGGGATCGAGTTCGTGCTGACGCTCGGCACGGGTGCAGGCACCGCGCTTTTCCGCGATGGTGAACTCATGCCGCATCTCGAGTTGGCGCATCATCCGGTGAGCAAGAACAAGACGTACGACGAATATCTCGGCAATGCGGCGCGCGACAAGGCGGGCAACAAGCGCTGGAACCGCCGCGTGGAGAAGATCATCGGCATTCTGAGTTCGCTCGTGAACTACGACCGTCTGTGGATTGGCGGCGGCAACGCAGCCAACCTTAACTTCGACTTGCCGGATAACGTGAAAGTCGTCTCGAACGAAGCAGGTATTGAAGGGGGCGCGCGGCTTTGGCACCCGCGTTCAGTGCGCGAGACGCGGCAGTTGCCGGCTGGAGCGTTTGAATGACATCCATTGGCGATACGGGTCTCAAGCTCAGTCCCGGTCACGATGATCCGGAGAAGGCGCTGGCGGCGCTGGCGAAGGTCGAACTCGTGATCACGGATTGCGACGGCACCTTGCTCTATACGGATAAATCGCTCGGTGAGCCTGCGAAGGAAGCGGTGCGCAATCTGACCGCCGCGGGTGTCCGCTTCACCGTGGCGAGCAGCCGGCCGGGCAAGGGCATGCATTCGATCGTCGAAACGCTTGGGATCCAGTCGCCGTTTGCCGCTTTCAACGGCGGCAAACTCGTTGATCCCGCCGGCTGGAAGACCTTGAGCGCTCACTTGTTGTCGCGCGACGCGGCGCAAGCGACCTT
The DNA here is from genome assembly GCF_964252755.1 of Caballeronia sp. LjRoot29. Lineage (NCBI taxonomy): Bacteria > Pseudomonadati > Pseudomonadota > Betaproteobacteria > Burkholderiales > Burkholderiaceae > Caballeronia > Caballeronia sp. LjRoot29. The sequence goes on from NZ_CAXUPU020000007.1 coordinate 175,254, forward strand.
GGAGAGCCTGGAGCGCGACGGAGTGGATGCATGGGTGTTCATCGACGACCAGTGGTACATCACGAATCCCGGCGGCGAATACGTGCCGCTGGAGCGCCGGACCGTGGGATACGACGCGGTGGTGGTCAAGCGTTTCGAGGACATCGACCTGGATTCGGTCGAAAAGATCGTGGCATCGACGAAAGACGCGGTGCTGCTTGGACGAAAGGAGGCCGAGTTCCAGGACACGCTCAAGGGCCGCGCCATGGCGATGCGCTCACAAACCTATTACCTCGACATCACGCATCTGCTCGCGAACAAAGGCGAAGGCGTGCGCGAACTGGCGCGGCTGGCGGGCGTTGCGCTGGGAAACGTGGCGGTGCTGGGAGACATGGGCAACGACGTCGCCATGTTCGATGTGGCGGGCGTTTCCATTGTGATGGGTCAGGCGTCGGCAGACGTTCAATCGCACGCAACGTTTGTGTCGGCTACGAACGATGAAGACGGCTTCGCTTTAGGCCTCAACGGACTGCTGGCGGCCCGGAAGGGAAAATGATGATGCGAGGGTTGAGGAGAACGAGGACAGGTAGGAGAGCGACATCGGCGCCATGCGATGCTGACTGGCAGCATCAAGCGGTGGCGCCGACGAAGCGTTGCTCTCGTCTCGACTCCAGCCAACAAAACTGCGCGGGACTCGCTTTAACAGCGCGTCACGACAGCGTTCTGCTTAGCGGCGACGCATTTGCGGACGTTGACCGCCGCCGGTTGCGCGTTCGTCCTTGTGCCGGAAGTTGATCCGGCCTTTCGTCAGGTCATACACCGACAATTCCAGCGTCACACGGTCGCCCGCGAGAATCCGGATGTGGTTCTTGCGCATGCGGCCCGATGCGTACGCGCCCACGACCACGCCGTTGTCCAGCGTCACGCGGTAGCGGCTGTCGGGAAGCACTTCGTCAACAATGCCGTCCAGCTCGAGTAACTCTTCTTTCGCCATATAAAGCTCCTTAAATCATCTATTCGATGCGATTGTATGCGAGACCGGCCCGACCTCGCGATGCCTTTTAACGCCTAACAGTCGCATCTAGTCACAGATCTGCAACAGTCTGCCCGTCGATCTGGCCGTCGATCAGTTTTTCCGCATGCAACAAGCACGCCCGGCGAGCCTGGCCGCCGTTTTCAAACGATCCGGTCTGTTCAATGCGGAACACGCGGCTTTCGCCCGTTGCTTCCTCGCCTGCCGGCGGCGCGCGGCGGATGCGCACCGACGCTTCGTAGCCGGTATCCGCTGCACGGACTGCGGCACCGCCGTCACGGGCGCCACGGGGGTAAATCAGCGGATGAATTTCATAACCTTTGTACGTCTTAAGCGGCTTGACCAGTTCTTTCATGTTTCCTGAGTTCCTGTATTGCGCCCGCCCGGGCATCGAAATGGTGCGGACGATGCCTTGAAAACCACTTCGTCGACCGTTCGGTGCCCCATGGCACGCGCGGCCGACCAAGCGCTTACGAGCAAAAAATGACGCGCGGCGCACACATGGCGCAGCCGCTCGCTGGGCTGTAGGTGTTGAAGAACGTCGCGGTAACACCGCAGTAACACGTGCGCCGCGCATGTCGCGCTGCCCATGCCCCTATGCACGTATTACCTATGCAACCATGCGCGGTACAACGCGTGGAAACAAGCAACCGTCGACGTCGCTGCTGTTTAAACTTTGAAGACGAATGCAGGGCCGCGACCGTTTGCGGAGCCCACACTGCCGGGGCGATGACATTCAGCCAAAGCGAAGCGCTGAAATGTTGGATGGATCGCTGCTGCCGTGGCAAACACGCTGCGCTAGAAGCGCACTATGTATTATTAGACAGCAAATCAGAAAAAAGTTCCGCTGTCGCCGGAGGCCCCGCCTCTCGATGCTGCAATGCTGACATGCCGTCCGACGGGAGCTGCGCTTGGCTTCCGCGCTGTTTCTGCCGAATCGTCTTAAGTCATCCAACCGCCTTCCAGCGGCACCGAAGCATCCATTATAACCATCATAGCCATCCTGCCTTGCGGAACCGCCAGTAAAGGCCAATGTCCAGCGCCAGCATCACGACAATGACCGCCGGATAGCCATAGGCCCAGTCGAGTTCCGGGATGCGGTGGAAGTTCATCCCGTAGATCCCGGCGATCATGGTGGGCACGGCGAACAGTGCTGCAAACGACCCCAGCCGCTTGGTCACTTCGCTTTCCGCCAGCGAAATCATGCCCAGGTTGACCTGAATCGCGGTAACGATCATTTCGCGGCGTCCTTCGATGGTTTTCACGATACGCAACAGGTGATCGTACACATCGCGGAAATAATCCTGCATGCCGGTACAAATGCCCGGCGCGCGGCCGCCGTACAGCTTGCTGACCGCTTCCAGCAGCGGCGCGGTGTGATGTTGCAGCAGGACAAGCCGGCGCTTCAGGGAATACAGGTCTTCGATGATCACCCGCGACGCCGCCGACCCGTTGCGCTCGAAAATGCGTTCCTCGAGTTCGTCGAGCTCCGCGCCGAGCGTTTCCAGAATGGGGAAATACCGGTCGACTACATTGTCGATCAGCGCGTACATCACGAATGCCGGGCCGTGTTCCAGCAAATGCGGTTCGCGCTCGCACCGCTTGCGCACGTCCTGGAAACCCTGGCTCGTCCGGTTACGGACGGACAGCACGTAGTTCTTTCCGACGAACACGTTGATCTCGCCGACCACCAGCTCGTTGTCGGTATCGAGTTCCACGGTGTGGAGCACGCAAAACAGCGAGTCCGCGTACTCGTCGATCTTCGGGCGTTCGTGGCCTTGCTGAGCGTCTTCCACGGCAAGTTCGTGCAGCCCGAACTGGTGTGACATATGCGCGAGTTCGCCCGGGCCGGGGTCCTTCAGCGCGACCCAGACGAAGCAGTCGGAAATGTCCCGGTACGCGGAAATATCGTCGATAGCGACGTCGGCGAGCTTGCGGCCTTTCTGGTAAGCCGCGCAATTAACCAGCATGGATTCCTGCCCCCGCACGGTGATGGTGCCGGCGCATGCCGCCTTTCGCGAAGAGCGGCAGCGTATCAGGGAGGCATGGCCGGGATTGCGGTAGATGTTAGCGGATTTGCCGGGCGCCTACTGCGCAGGCGTCTTCCCTGATCCGTCGTCTTGCAACCCGGCCGGCACGCAAGTTACGTCTCGCTATGCGAGTAGTCCGAGGTCAGTTCGGAACCGAGCCGCGGCGTTTCCGCCTGCGGCGCCAGGGAGTTGTCGCGTTTCGTGAGCTTGCCTTCCACGGAAGCGCCAACGTCCATGCGCAGTTGCTGGTAATAGATGTTGCCGTTCACATGCGCATTCGATTGCAGCTCGACAAAATGCTCGACGGTGACATCGCCGGTGATGGTGCCGTTGATCACGATGTCATACGCGATGACATTGCCTGTGATCGAACCTTGGTCGCTGACGACCAGCAGCGTCTGCTCGCCCGCGCGGCCCGTCACGTTGCCCTTGACGTGGCCATCCATGCGCAGCCCGTCGCTGAATTCGAGGTTGCCGGCGATCTGGACATCGTGTGCGATCAGCGTAGCCAGCTTGGCTTGACTGACGCCGGGAGATTTTTTCTTGAACATGGGAGAACCCCTTCTGGTCTGGATTGCAAAAATGGTTGCCGGTCATGGACGGATCGATGTGCCGGCGTGGAGGGTGGCTTGGGACCGGTCGGTCTAGTTCGACTTGTCCCGTTGACGCTTGAGGAAGGTCAGGTCCGTTCGCATTCGATGAATCTCCGCCGAGCTTTCGGCCGCTTGCTGCTCCATGACGAGCCGCGTTGCCACTTCGTGGTCGAGAGCGAGGCGCGCCTTCGAAAGTTGCTCGCGGATCTCGCGTTCAGACATGGGCGGTGCGCACAACGCATCGGCCTTCTTGCTGTTGTCGCGCGACGTGACAAGTGCGAAGCCCGCCGCTGCCAGCGCGGCCGCGGCGCAGGCAGCGGCAATCGTGCCGAGCAACAGCATGGGCCACGTCGGACCGCGTCTTGATGTCAGCGAATAGGTGCGGCGCGTGAGCTTGTGCGAAGGCCTGTTTCGATCAGTTCGCGGCATTGGATTTCGGCTTGAAGAGGGCGAGATAAGACGTGGGATTGAGTTGTGTCCCGTCGATGATCACCTCGAAGTGCAAGTGCGGTCCGGTCGAGCGGCCCGTCGAGCCGATTTCGGCAATCTTCTGGCCGGGCATGACGAGATCGCCCACCTTCACGAATATCTTCGATGTATGTCCGTAGCGGGTAATCACGCCGCTGCTGTGCTGGATATCGATGGCATTGCCGTAGCCGCCATGCGGTCCCGCCTGGATCACGCGGCCGCCCGCGCTGGCGAAGATAGCCGTGCCTGTAGGGGCAACGAGATCCACGCCCGGATGAAAGTTCAGGTGTCCCGTGAAAGGGTCGATGCGGTTGCCGAATGGCGAGCCGGGGCGCGCAGCGGGCGCGGGCTGGCGGCCCGGAAACGCCATGTATGACGCGTAGTGAGCGAGCACGGCGTCATCGAGTGCACCGATGGTTGTATCGAGGCAATCGAGCGCGCTTTGTGTCCGCTTCAACCGCTGCGGCGCGGAACCGGTAGCCGCCGCGTGCTGGGCGTCGCAGAGGCGCGGCGGCATTGATGGTCCGCCCGATGCGCTGCTGTCGAGCGGCGATTCGTCGTCGTTATCGGGGAGCGGCGGAACCACGTGGATGTCCGGATGATCGGCCGCGCGCCGTGCCGCTTTCAATTGTGCTTCGAAGTCCTGAAGTTCATTCACTTGCGACACGAGTTCGATCACACGCGGTTCGATATGCGTGAGTGTTGCGCTGATCTTGCCGAGCTCATCGATTTCGTAGGAGCGCCGCTCTGTTTGCGCTTTCTCTTCGGCCGCGTGCGTGTTGCCCATGGCCGCGCCAATCGCGATGCCAAGCGCGAGCGCGGCCAGGATCATCGCAACGACGGCGACGATCACCATGGCGCGGACAGTGCGCGCTTCGACGAAACGCACACGCTGGTGCGACACGTTCCGGCGGGACCAGATGACGAACGCCATCAGCGCACCGAACGCGGCAAACGCGCGCGCAAAAACGGGGGCGAGCAAACACCCCCGGGCGATGGATGACCGGTCGGTCTGCGAGTGATAAATATGAGATGGATAAAGGTCACGTCCATGTGAAAACGCCGCAGCAGGGCTACGGCGGAAAGCCTTATGGGCGGACGATTATGCACCCGTTACGCGAATGCGTATCTCATATATAAGGGGAGCTGAACAAACACGAAATTCACGGCCTCACCGTTTCGTTCCATAGCATCTCGCGCGCCTCGCCCATCAGCAGCGGACGATTGATTTCAGCCACTGTGCGCAAGAAATCCCACACTGCCGTGATGCGTTTCAGTTTGCGCAAATCTTCGCGGCAGGAGAGATAAAAAGCGCGCGTGACGACGATGTCATCGGCGAGAACGGGCACGAGGCGCGGGTCCTGCGCGGCCATGAAACACGGCAGGATTGCGAGCGAGCGGCCCTGCAACGCGGCGTGATATTGCGCGATCACGCTGGTGCTCCGCCAACGCGATACAGCACCCGGAATCGCGCGTTCGAGATAGAGCAGTTCGTAGCTGAACGCGAGGTCATCGATATAACTCGCGAAGCGATGTGTCGCGAGGTCTTCCACCCGGCTTATCTGTTCATGCTGGTCGAGATACTCGCGCGTGGCGTAGAGGCGCAAGCGGTAGTCGCAGAGTTTGGTGTAGACGGTCTGGCCGTGTTCCGGGCGCTCGAGCGTGACGGCGATGTCGGCCTCGCGCTTGGACAAGCTGACGAAGTGCGGCACCGGCAACAAGTCGATGAAAATCTGCGGATGCGCGTCCTGAAAGCGCGCAAGTTGCGGCGCCAGAAAGAAGCAGCCGAAACCTTCGGTCGAGCCAACTCGCACGTGACCGGACAACGCGTGTCCCGAGTTGGCAATGTGCTCGGTCGCCGATTGAACCGTGCTTTCCATTGCGTCGACATATGCCAGCAGACGCTGTCCTTCGGCGGTCATGATGAAACCGCCGCTGCGGGATTTATCGAAGAGGAGGGTGCCGAGTGCGTCTTCCAGTGCGCGCACGCGCCGCGCGACCGTCGTGTAATCGACGCCCAGACGCTTCGCCGCGCCGCTTGCGCGCTGGGTTCGCGCCACTTCGAGGAAGTACCGGAGATCGTCCCAGTTCAGGTTGCTAAGGCCCGGAGTCGTGCTTTTTTGCATATCGGATGGGTATTTGTATCCATACTTCGTAGAGATTTGCATAACTATACTGAAGGTTGTGGACTCTCCCTAGCCGTTGTGTAATGGGTGAGCCAACAACATTCAAATAATCCGGAGACGACATTCCCCCTGGCGACCCGCGCGGCATTTTCCGCGTGCGTCCGCGTCTCTGTCATCCCGTTCCATCAGGAACGTTCCGTTCAAGGAGCCTCTCTATGAATACCGTTGCTGACCGTCCGTCGCAGGCCGAACAATCCAACGCCGGCGTGCGCACGGCAAAATTGCTGATCGATGGCAAGTTCGTTGAATCGACGACGCAGGAGTGGCGCGATATCGTGAACCCTGCGACCCAGGAGGTCGTTGGCCGGGTGCCGTTTGCGACCGAGGCAGAAGTGGACGCCGCCGTGGCATCGGCGGCAAAAGCGTTCCAGACGTGGCGCCTGACGCCGCTTGGCGCACGCATGCGCATCATGCTGCGCTTCCAGGACCTGGTGCGCCAGAACATGAAACGGATCGCGCAGACGCTGACGGCCGAGCAGGGCAAGACGCTGCCCGATGCCGAAGGCGATATCTTCCGCGGCCTTGAAGTGATCGAGCATGCGTGTTCGATCGGCACGCTGCAGCAGGGCGAATTCTCCGAGAACGTCGCGGGCGGCGTGGATACCTACACGCTGCGCCAGCCCATAGGCGTCTGCGCCGGCATCACGCCGTTCAACTTCCCCGCCATGATCCCGCTGTGGATGTTCCCAATGGCGATCGTCTGCGGCAATACGTTCGTGCTCAAGCCATCGGAACAGGACCCGTTGTCCACCATGGAGCTGGTCGAGCTGGCGCTCGAAGCGGGCATTCCGGCGGGCGTGCTGAATGTCGTGCACGGCGGCAAGGACGTGGTCGATGCAATCTGCACGCATCCGGACATCAAGGCGATCTCGTTCGTCGGATCGACGCATGTGGGAACGCATGTTTACAACCTCGGCAGCCAGCACGGCAAGCGCGTGCAGGCCATGATGGGCGCGAAGAATCACGCAGTCGTCTTGCCCGATGCAAACCGCGAGCAGACATTGAACGCGCTTGCCGGTGCGGGTTTTGGCGCGGCGGGGCAGCGTTGCATGGCGACATCGGTGGTGGTGTTCGTGGGGGCATCGAAGGACTGGTTGCCGGAACTGGTCGAGCGGGCGCGCGGTTTGTCCGTGAACGGCGGCACGGAGGCGAACACCGACGTCGGCCCGGTCGTCTCGCGCGCGGCCAAGGAGCGGATCCTCGGGTTGATCGATGCAGGCGTGAAGGAAGGTGCAACCCTTTCGCTGGATGGCCGCGATGTAAAGGTGAAGGGATACGAGCAGGGCAATTTCATTGGCCCGACGGTGTTCTCTGGCGTCACCACCGACATGACCATCTATAAGCAGGAGATTTTCGGACCGGTCATTTGCGTGCTGGAAGCCGCAACGCTTGACGATGCCATTGCACTGGTCAACCGCAATCCGATGGGCAACGGCGTTGGCCTCTTTACGCAAAGCGGCGCGGCGGCGCGCAAATTCCAGAGCGAGATCGATGTCGGCCAAGTGGGGATCAACATTCCGATTCCCGTGCCGGTGCCGTATTTCAGCTTCACCGGATCGCGCGGTTCGAAGCTGGGCGACCTTGGACCGTACGGCAAACAAGTCGTGCAGTTCTATACGCAAACCAAAACCGTCACGTCGCGCTGGTTCGACGACGCCACCGTCAACGACGGCGTCAACACGACTATTTCGCTGCGCTAAGTTGGTTGTCAGGTTTGCGATGCAATAAAAAGGGGTACGCAATGGAAATCGGCTTTATCGGATTGGGCAACATGGGCGGCCCCATGGCCGCCAACTTGCTGAAAGCGGGGCATTCGCTGACGGTTTTCGATTTATCGAAGACGGCATTGCAGGCGGCCGTCGATGCAGGCGCGCGGACGGCCGCATCGCCTCGTGAGGCGGCTCAGGCAAGTGAGGTAGTGATCACCATGCTTCCGGCCGCCGCCCACGTCAGGGCGGTGTATCTGGAACCGGATGGCGTGCTCGCCGGGGTTCGTCCTGGCGTGCCGCTGATCGACAGCAGTACGATCGATCCGGCTACCGCGCGGCTGATTGGCGAAGCCGCCTCGAAGCAGGGCAATCCATTCGCCGATGCCCCCGTTTCCGGCGGCACCGTCGGCGCGCAGGCGGGCACGCTGACGTTCATGGTCGGCGCCAATGCTGAGTTGTTCGAAACGCTCAAACCGGTGCTCGCCGGCATGGGCAAGAACATGGTTCAGTGCGGCGAAACGGGGACGGGTCAGATCGCGAAGATCTGCAATAACCTGCTGCTCGGCATTTCGATGATCGGCGTGGCGGAAGCAATGAAACTGGGTGCGTCGCTTGGGATTGAACCAGGCAAGCTTGCCGGAATCATCAATACATCGACAGGACGTTGCTGGAGCGCCGATACGTGTAATCCCTACCCTAACGTTTTACCGAATGCCCCTTCGTCACGCGGGTATACGGGGGGGTTCGGCGCGGATCTCATGTTGAAGGACCTGGGGCTGGCCGTTGATGCAGCGCGTCAAGTCAAGCAACCCATCCTGCTGGGTGCGCTCGCGCAGCAGCTTTACCAGACCATGAGCATGCAGGGTTTGGGCGGGTTGGACTTCTCCGCGATCATCAAGCTGTACGGTAGCGAGGAGGCCTGATTAATATTTGCCGATTGCGAATTGCTGCGGCGCATTTTATGTGATCTTTTAAGCTGCGTTGCAGCATCGCATTCGCTCTGCCATGCTAAGCAAGGACATGGGGAATACGATGATTCGCTTCTTCTGATTTTGGCCTATTCTCAAAGCACGACGTTCATGTCTTCATCTGTATTAGTAAGTAAATTACTAACTGAACGATGAATTCAGTGATGAAGGCAGCGAAGCCGCTTTGAGATGTTTATTAGGTTTATCAGGTTAATTAAGGCCAGCGAAATGCCGGCGGCAAATAGCCAGGATCAAGGAGAGCCAGATGCAAACAACTCGTCATTTTCACATGGAATTGCGGCATGCAACGCTGCCGACCTACGTGTTCAGCTACCTGTTCCCGTTGGTGCTGCTGGCGTATGAGTTATGGCGCGTAGGTTCGTGGGTGGCCGTGCGTGGCTTCAACTTCGCGGACTTCAGTTCGATGGGGTATGAATTTGCGCTGATGCTAGCGGTGTTTGCAATCCAGATTATTGTTGAAATCGCATTCATGGCTGCGGCCATGTTGACGAAACACCATGACGTTGCACATCGTGCAGGTAACTTGCTGCTTGGTGTGTTCTGCTCGGTGGTGGTGCTCGGATTTGACCTCGCACTGCAATACGCAATGTAACGTCAAAATAAAAGCGCGCGGTTTATGTGAGCAGTCGCGCTATTCAGGTTCTCGCAGCAATAAAAAGCCTGTTCGAATGTTTTGTTCGAGCGGGCTTTTTTCGTTGGGTTTTAAGCGCTTGCGGATTCGAAAATCAGCAACCTACCGCGGTTGGCAATTCAGGCGCCGACTGCGAGCGTGATTCAAAGCATTTCTTGTTCGCTTCCTTGAGCGCCGTGCGCAATCCTTCCTCGATCACCGGGTGATAGAACGGCAGCTTCAACATGTCTTCCACGGACAGTTCCAGTTGCACCGCCCATGCAAGCAGATGCCCGAGATGTTCGAGGGCCGGTCCACACCCTTGCGCACCGAGCAATCTGCCGGTCTTGGCGTCGGCATAGACATGCAGCAAACCCCGATTTTGCCGCAGTACGCGACTGCGCCCCTGGGTTTCGAACGACACGCTTCCGGTTACTGTCATCTGCTTGTCGAGGTCGTCGTAGGACGCACCCACGATCGCGACTTGTGGCTCGCAGAACACAATGGAAAATGGCGCCTTGCGTTTGACGGATTGAACATCAGGAAAACACGCGGCGTTGTCGCCGGCGAGCTTCCCTTCGTCGGCGGCATCGGAGAGAAAGGGACGCGTGCCGTCGCAATCGCCTGCCATGAAGATATTGCTGTCGCCACACTGCATCGACTGTTCGTTGAAGAGGGGAACGCCCTTGTCGTTAAGTTCGACGCCGGTCTTTTCAAGCTGCAATGAAGTCAATGCAGGCTTCCTGCCGGTCGCCACGAGCACGCGGTCGAAGCGCTCAGTGCGTTCGGTCCCATCCAGCGCTTTAAAGCGGATCGTGGGTTCTCCATCCTGCATCGATTTTTCGAGGATGGTCGCGTCGGGGTCGAGGTAAAACTCCTGCTGCAGCGCTTCAATCAATGTATCGCGCACAGGAGTGTCCGACAGCGCACCCACCTGGTTTTTCTGGCTGAACATGAAGACTTCCACGCCGAGTCGGGCGAATGCCTGGCCGAGTTCCAGGGCGATTGGCCCCGCGCCGAAAACGGCGCAGCGTTTGGGCAGGGTCTTCAACTCGAAGACATCGTCGCTTGTGATCAGGTGGTCGCCGAACAACTTGAAATCGTCTGGAACGATGGATGCCGAGCCTGTGGCGATCACTACGGCCGTGGCTTCCACGCGCGCGAAGTCATCGATGAGAAGAACGGTACGCGACTCGAAGCGGGCGTAGCCACGGATCACCGTGTCCTGAGGAAACGAATCCGTCTCCTCCAGCACCCCTTTGACGAAGTGATCGCGCTCCTTGCGCACATAGGCTAATACATGCTCACCGTTTGCTTCAAGCTCATACGTGCCTTCAATGCCTCGGGGCGCTTGTGCCTTTGCATCGTGTAGTCCATTGGCCGCCGCGAGCAGCAGCTTGGACGGCATGCAGCCCACGCGCGCGCAGGTGGTGCCGAACTCGGCGCCTTCGATGATTACAGCCTTTTTGCCTGCATGCCGTGCCGCACGATACGCGGCCATGCCAGCCGTCCCAGCGCCAATGACGGCGACGTCCACCTTGATCTGCTTCATTGTTACCCTTGCATTAGATAGCTTCGACTGCGTACTCGAGCGTGTTTTTTATGACCACTGCGGATGTGCCCCGTCCAGGCTCCGGTCGAGCTGGAACGCGGTGCTGATCAGCGCAAGATGGGTCAGTGCCTGGGGGAAATTGCCCAACGCTTCGCCGCTGATCGCAACCTCTTCGGAGTACAGGCCAACGTGGTTGGCATAGGCCAGCATCTTCTCGAATATCAGCCGTCCTTCATTCACCCGGCCTGCTCGCACAAGTGCTTCCGCGTACCAGAACGAACACGCGCTGAAACCGCCTTCCTCGCCGGGAAGACCATCGAGCGAATCGCCGCGCGTGTAGCGGAAAATCAGCGGATCGACGCCTAGTTCGCTGCCGATTGCATCGAGCGTCGAAAGCCAGCGCGGATCTTTCGGGCCGATAAAACGTACGAGCGGCATCATCAGCGTGGATGCATCCAGCGTCGCCGAATCGGGCGTCTGCACGAAGCTCTGGATCTTGTCGTTCCAGAAGTTCGCGTAGATATCGGCGTGAATGGCGTCGCGTACCGCGTTCCACTCGGCGAACGGCGCGGGCAGAGAACGTTTTTGCGCGAGGCGGATTGCGCGATCCATGGCGACCCAGCACATCAGGCGGGAATGCAGCAATGGCCGGCCGCCGTTGCGAAATTCCCAGATTCCCTGGTCTGCTTGTTGCCAGTTTTCCGCAACGAAATTCACCGTCTGCGTGACGTGGCCCCAGCCGTCGTAGGAAATGGCTTCGCCGTATTTGTTGTACAGGTAAATAGCGTCCAGCAACGCACCGTAGACGTCGAGCTGCGTTTGATCGCGCGCTCCATTGCCGACCTGTGGAGGTTCGCTGCCGGTGCCATAAAGTTCGGGGACGATTTCTTCTTCCGGCGTCTCCTCGCCATCTACCGCGTACATCACCCTGAATGATCCGTCCGAGCCGCACTCCTTGTTGCGCGCGGCGATCCAGTTCTTGAAGTCGCGCGCCTCGCCAATGTAGCCCAGCCGGAGCAACGCGTAGACGGAGAATGCAGCGTCACGAATCCAGGTGTATCGATAATCCCAGCGGCGTTTGCCATCCGATGTTTCCGGCAACCCGAACGTAGGCGCAGCGACAATCGCGCCAGTTGCCCGCGAGCTCAACAACTTGAGCAGCAGCGCGGAGCGCATCACGACTTCGCGATAACGGCCGCGGTAGGTGGATTGCGCGGACCATTCGCGCCAGAAGTCGATGGTGCCGGACAGCGCTTCCTTGCAAGGAAGCGTCCTGCGCAAGGCTTCAGATTCCGCGCCGAAGATGAAGCAAACCGTCTCGTCCTCCTTGAGATCGAAGCTTGCGACAGCGTCGTCGTGATCGATCGACAAGGGCACGGTTGCATCGAGCGTGAGGGCTTCTGTCTGAGCGCCAGCCGCCCGGCTTGCGGGCGTGAAGCGCAGCGTATTGGCATCGACTTGCGTAATTTCGTGACTGCCGCGGGCATAGTCCAAACGCGGTGCGCAGCGCATTTGCACGGACATGTCGCCGTAAATCGCACGCACGATCCGCACGACGCAATTGGAGGTCGCCTTGGCGTCGTCGCCATCCGAGACGGGCATGAAGTCGACGATCTCGCACACGGCCTGCGCCGACATGAAGCGCGTCAGCAGCACGTTCGTTTCCGGCAGATACATCTGCTTCGTGCGCGAGACGTCGAAGGTCGGCGTGATGCTGAACGCGCCGCCATTTTCCGGGTGCAGCAGTGATCCGAACACAGTCGGCGAATCGATGCGCGGAAAGCACATGAAATCGATCACGCCATCGGTCGACACGAGCGCGGTCGTGCGCATATTGCCGATCAACCCATGCGCCTCAACCCCAATGCCCTGTTCCGGTCGGGGGCGGTCTTCGCGAGGGCTAACCATTGTCGGCAAAGCCCGGATACAGGGTCATGCCGCCGTCCACGAACAAGGTGGTGCCAACCACATAGTCGCTGTCGTCGGACGCCAGCCAGACCGCTGCCCGGCCGATATCCTCGCTCTCGCCAATCCGGCCGTAGGGCACGAGTTCGAGCAGCGCCTTCAACGCTTCGGGGTTGTCCCACGCCGCCTTGTTGATCGGCGTGCGGATGGCGCCCGGTGCAATCGAATTCACGCGGATCCCGTGCGGCGCGACTTCCTGCGCGAGCGATTTCATCATCATCTGGATGCCGCCTTTCGACGATGCATAGTTGACGTGTCCCGCCCATGGAATCACCTCATGCACCGAGCTCATGCAGATGATCTTGCCCAGCGCCTTGGACACGGGACGCGAACCGCGCCGGAGGAATTCACGCACGGCGCGTTGAGCGGTGAGGAACTGGCCCGTGAGGTTCACGTTCAACACGGCGTTCCAGTCGGCGAGCGACATGTCGACGAATTTCGCGTCCTTCTGCAGGCCGGAATTTGCGACCACGATGTCGACCGTTCCGAAACGCTTGATCAATGTGTCGAACATGGCGTCGATGTCGGCTTCGTCGGAGACATCGGCCTGGATGGCGATAGCCTGGCCGCCGGCTTTTTGTATCGATGCCGCGAGCGCTTCAGCAGCTTCGCCATGCGAGTGGTAGTTAATCGCGACGCTCGCGCCGGCATCGGCGAGCGCTTGAGCCACGCCGTAGCCTATGCCCGAACTGCCACCGGTGATGAGCGCGACCTGACCTTCGAGTACTGGGTTCATAACGTTCCCTGATTCGGTGCGAAGCGCGCTGTAGGCAACGCGTTCTTGCGTAGCGCCTGCTCGCGATGCACCTGCTGGGGGCCGGCCTTAAGCCGGAGACGTCAGGGGACGGAGCAAGTGCCGGTCCCGCTCGCGAAAGCGTTCGTGGACTGGCGCCAAGGCGTCCTGCTTGCTATTCCGACTCCACCCCAAGCGCGGGAAAACGTTCCGTGGGATAGGCGATCTCGTCTTGCGACGCGACGATCTCAAGCTCATAGCGTCCGGCCTGGAATGTATTCCGTACGACGGCGTTCACTGCGGCAAGCGTGTGCTCCAGCGCATCTCGCACCGAGTCGCCCAGCAGCGTACGCGCGAGAAATACCGCGCTGGTCAGGTCGCCCACGCCGACCGGTTGCCGCGCGAAAGGGTAGAGCGGCCGCTGCGCAAACCACGCTTCGGTCGCGGTCACGGCGAGCATGTTGAAGGTATCGGCGCGGCTGTTTCTGTCGATCAGGTGTTTGACGAGGATGACTTTCGGGCCACGGGCGATCACCTCGCGGCAGGCCGCGACCGCTTCGTCCACCGTTTCGATGGTGCGTCCCGTCAGCTTCTGCAATTCGATGTGATTCGGCGTCATGGCATCGGAGACCTCCGGCATGATGTTCACCAAGAACTCCTGGATGCCCGGTTCGACGATGCAGCCGCTAGTCGTGCCCATGACGGGGTCGCAGAAATAGCGCGCTTTCGGATTGACGGCTTTCACCATCCTGACAATTTCCACGACTGCGGCGCCTTGCTCAGGCGAGCCGAGATAACCCGACAGGATTGCATTGCAGCGCGACAGCACGCCGATAGCACCAATCCCTTCGATCACGCGCGTCAGTTCGTCGGCGTCGACAACCCCGCCGGTCCAGCGCCCGTATTGCGTGTGATTCGAAAACTGCACGGTGTTGAGCGGCCAGACGTTGACGCCCATGCGGCGCATGGGGAAAACCGCCGCGCTGTTGCCTGCGTGGCCGAAGACCACGTGTGACTGAATACTGAGGACGTTTTGCATGATGGTTTTTAGAGGTGCAGGACAGCGGCCTCACGGCCGCGCACGAAAACCGCATGCATGTTCGGCATGCCAGACATCATTGTGCCGTGGTTTTTGCCTGTATCGGAAGATCCTGTCCGTGGAACCTGCTCGTGAAAGACCCGTGGAGCGGGACCCGCTTGGCATCACTTGGCACGAGGATTGCTAAATTTTATGGATTTGATGCGACGCATAAGGGCGAGAGCCTGTCCGCCAAAGACATTCCATCGGATTGCCAAGCGATTTTGACGAACTCGCGCATCAATTTCCGAAAAGCAGGTGCGAACTATTCACCTTTGCAGCAAAATCATCCCAAACCGCTCAATCAACTGTTGTTCAAACTGAGGTTCAAATCCTCTGGAGAAAACCACCCAATCCCATTCGAGTCATTCGCCAGCAAGCACCGGTAAACAGCTGAAACAAGCTACAAACAGGCCAGAGACAGGCCGCAAAACAGGAGGTCGGTATGGAGACGCTGACAGGAAATCGTACGGATCTGCAGAAGAACACGCTGGCTATCGTCCTTGCGGGCGGCCGGGGTACCCGGCTCGGACCGCTCACGAATAAACGCGTTAAGCCAGCAGTGCATTTTGGCGGCAAATACCGGATCGTGGACTTCGCGTTGTCGAATTGCCTGAACTCAGGCATCCGGCGCATCGCGGTTGTCACGCAATACAAGGCGCATTCGCTCTTGCGCCACCTGCAGCGCGGCTGGGGTTTCCTGCGCGGCGAGTTCAACGAGTTCATCGATATCTGGCCGGCCCAGCAACGCGTTGACTCAAGCTGGTACAGGGGGACGGCGGATGCGGTCTTCCAGAACCTGGACATCATCCGGTCGATCGGGCCCGAGTACATCATCGTGCTGGCGGGGGACCACATCTACAAGCAGGACTACACGCGCATGATTCTCGATCACGTCGAGAGCGGCGCGGATTGCACGGTCGGCTGTATCGAGGTGCCGCGCATGGAGGCGACCGCGTTCGGCGTGATGCACGTCGATGCACAGCGTCGTATAACGGATTTCCTGGAGAAGCCGGAGGATCCTCCCGCGATGCCGGGCAAGCCGGACGTCGCGCTCGCGAGCATGGGCATCTATGTGTTCAGCGCGAAGTACCTGTATCAATTGCTCGAAGAAAACATCCTGACCTCCGATACGGATCACGACTTCGGCAAGGACATCCTGCCGCGTGTGGTGACAAGCGGCAAGGCGATCGCGCACCCGTTCGGCATGTCATGCGTGACGTCGGAAACCGACCCGAACGCACCGCCGTACTGGCGTGATGTGGGTACCGTGGACGCATATTGGTCGGCAAATCTGGACCTCGCGTCGACCATTCCAGCGCTCGACTTGTACGACCGAAAATGGCCCATCTGGACGAATCAGGAGCAGTTGCCGCCGGGCAAGTTCGTGCGCGACCTGCACGGGCAGCAAGGCGCGATCAACAACTTGCTTGTGTGCGGCGGCTGCGTGATCTCGGGTTCGCAAGTCGCGCGGTCGGTGTTTTCATCGGCGGTGCGGGTGCATTCGTTCTGTCACATTAACGAAGCCGTTCTGTTGCCGCAGGTCACGGTAGGCCCGAGCTGCCGCCTGAAGCGGGTGGTGATCGACCGGGGTTGCACGTTGCCCGAGGGGCTGGTCATCGGTGAAGATCCTGATTACGATGCGGAGCGGTTTTTCCGAACCGAAAACGGCGTGGTGCTCGTGACACAGGACGCGCTGACACGTCTCGGACAAGCGAAGCAGTCATAATTCGGGCGACCGGAAACAAGCCAATGGGGAACCGATGACCGTATGCGTGCTGCATGTTGCAGCGGAGATGTATCCGCTTTTGAAAACCGGCGGCCTCGCCGATGTCGTGGGCGCATTGCCGCCGGCCCAGACGCAACTGGGCACGAATGCCCGCGTGATCCTGCCGGCATTTCCTTCGGTGGTGGCGGGGTTGACGCAGATCGAGCCCGTAGCCGACCTTGGCTGGGCGTTTGGCATCGATCACGTGCGGCTCGAGCGAGGTCTGCTCGGACCGCATGGAATCGTGGTCTACGTAGTCCGCGCGGATGCGTTCTACGATCGGCCGGGCAATCCGTATCTGGACAGCTCGCATACGCAATATGCCGATAGCGACCGGCGTTTCGCACTGCTCGGCTGGGCGGCCGCGCGGCTCGCGAACGGAGCGGACACGGCCTGGAAACCCGATGTCCTCCACGCGCACGACTGGCACGCCGGCCTCGCGCCGGCGTATCTGCGGGCACACGAGCGCGCGACCGGCGCGGCGCGCGTGCCCTCGGTCATGACGGTTCATAACCTCGCGTATCAGGGCGTGTTTCCCGCCGCGGAATTCGGCGTGCTGCAGTTGCCGGCGGATTTTTTCTCCGTCGATGGCGTCGAGTTCTACGGTCACCTGTCGTTTCTCAAAGCCGGACTGTTCTACGCGGATCGCATCACGACCGTGAGTCCGACTTACGCACGCGAGATTCAAACTCACGCTCAGGGCGCCGGGCTCGATGGTTTGCTGCGAACCCGCACGCACGATATCAGCGGCATTCTCAATGGCGTCGATAAAACCGTGTGGAATCCGGCGACCGATACCACCATCAACACGCCTTACTCCATCGCCAAATTCACCGGCAAAGCGAAGTGCAAAGCGGCATTGCAGGAACGTGTCGGGCTGGCGCGCGAGCCGGATGCGTTGCTGTTCGGCGTGGTAAGCCGGCTGACCGAGCAGAAGGGAATTGATCTGTTGCTGTCGGCGCTTCCGGATATCGTCCAGCGCGGGGGGCAACTCGTCGTGCTGGGCACCGGCGATCCAGCGCTTGAAAATGGCCTCAAGAATGCTGCGCTGGCGCATCCGCAAGCGGTTGCCGTGGAGCTTGGATTCGACGAAACGCTCTCTCATTCGATTATCGCGGGCAGCGATATCGTCATGGTGCCGTCACGCTTCGAGCCGTGCGGCCTGACGCAGTTGTACGCGCTGGCATACGGTTCGCTGCCGCTCGTGCACTGCGTTGGAGGGCTCGCCGATACCGTGGTGGATGCGTCGCTGGAGAATCTCGCGGACGAAATCGCTACTGGTTTTGTATTCGAGAAATTCGACCGGCCATCGATTGTTGCCGCGATCCGGCGCGCGTTTGCATTGAAGCAACGGCGGCTGGAATGGAAAGCCGTGGTGCGTCGCGCGATGGAACAGGACTTCGGCTGGGAAGCATCGGCATTGCGATACTGCGACGTGTATCGCGAGCTGATGGGATCGCGTCAGGGTTAGTCGGTTACTCGTCGGCCAGGTCGCGTGCAAGCGCGTGAATCGCGATCTGCACGCGGCTCGACAGATTGAGTTTTCGAAGCACGTTGCGCACGTGAATCTTCACGGTGCTTTCGGCCAGATCGAGTTCACGCGCAATATCCTTGTTGCTTGCGCCGCGCGCCAGGATCCGCACGATGTCGCGTTCTCTTGGCGTTAATACAGGAGACGCTGAACTGCGTGATTCGAGCGACGTGGGCAGCACGGCTTCTTCCACGTGTGCCGGCGTTCTCATCTGCGCGATCAGCCGCTGAGTCATGCTCTCCGCGATCACGGATTCGCCCGCCGCCGCGCGGCGGATCATGGTAGCGAGCGCATCGGCTTCCATGTTTTTCAACAGATAGCCGCACGCACCGTCACGCAGCGCGCGGGTCAGTTCATCCACGTCTTCCGACACGGTCAGCATGATGACCGCTGTATCCGGCAAATCCTGCTGCAGCAACTGCAACGTTTCGATCCCCGATAACCCCGGCATGTTCAAGTCGAGCAGGATCACGTCCGGGCGATGCTGCTTTGCGCGCTTGAATCCTTCGATGCCATCGGCGGCATCGTCCACGACTTCAAAGTCGGGCAGACGCTGCAATAACGCGCGCACGCCGGAGCGAAACAGCGTGTGGTCATCGATTAAAAGAATGCGGATAGTCATGCTGCCTGCCGTTCGCTGACGGGCAGCAGAAGGTATACGCGTGCGCCCGTGCCAGGTTCGCTGGTCAGCTCTAAGAGCGCGCCAAGCCGCGCCGCGCGTTCATGCATGATGTGGAAACCGACGTGCGCCTCACCGCGGCTGGCGATATTAGCGGGATCGTAACCGTCGCCGTTGTCTTGTATCGTCAGTTCAAAATCGCGCGCGTTCTTGAGCGTAACGTGGACCTGCGTAGCCAGCGCATGTTTGCGTACGTTCGACAACGCCTCCTGAAGAATGAACAGCACCTGTAGCTGCTGGTCGGGCGGCAAGGGCAGTCCGCCTGTTTCGTCGTAGTCGAGTGTGACTACTGCATCCGTTTGCCGCTCGAAGCGCGTGACCGTCTCGTCCACCGCGTCGCGAAGGTTGCCGGTCGCAAACTTCGTGCGGAAATTGACGAGCAGTTCACGCACGTCCTCATAACTTTCCTCGAGACCTCCGCGCAACAACGGTGCGATCTCGCGCACTTCGTTCATGTCGTCGCGGCTGGCGGCGTTATCGAGTAAATGCAGTTGCAGCTTCAGGAAATTCAGGCTCTGCGCAATGCTGTCATGCAGTCCTTGCGCGACCAGGTGACGTTCCTGCGCGACCGCAAGCTGACGCGCCGCCGTGGCGAGCCGATGATTCTGCAAAGCTGTGCCCAGATGTTTGCCGAGCGTTTCGAGCAGCCGTGTTTCCGACGGCAGCATGGGGCGGTCACCGCGAAAATGCAGCGAGAACGAACCCAGCGTTACGTCGTGCGAGACGATGCCGAAGGCGGCGACTGCATCGAAACCTGCCTTGCTGCAACGAGTCGCGGGCCCGCTGTCAGCCGTTTGCTGCATGCGCAGATCGCGTACGACCGTAAGGCCGCTGGTGGCTGCCGCGCCGCACGCGCAGGTGCTGGCCGGCATGCAGCGCTCGGCATTCAGAATGGGCTCGGGCAAACCTTCGGACACAACGAGATGCAGGTTGTCCGCTTCTTGCGCGAGGACACGAACGGTGCCTCCGCCGGCATTGAACTGGCGCATGACACGCGCAAGAAACCCGCGGCACAGGACTTCAACGTCATGCGCGCCATGCAGGAATGAGGTCATCTCGTAGAGTGCGACCAGCTCGCCGTTGCGGGTGGCGAGTTGAGCGGTTTTGCTTGTCACGCGCAGCGCGAGATCCCGGTACAAGCTTTGAAGCTCGCTCGCCATCCGGTTGAAGCCATGCGCAAGATGACCGAACTCGTCGCGCGATTCGACGGGCAAGCGCGCGCTGAATTCGCGCTGCTCGATACGGGACAGACCGCGCTCCAGACGCCGTACGGGCGTGACGAACCACGCATAGAGCAAATACACGATCGCAATCGTACCCAGACACGCGAGCGCTGCAAGGGCTATTTGCCAGCGTCGCAGCCAGGCGGTCTTGCGCGCGTTTTCACGCTCGATCATGCGGACCAGGGCATCGGCTTCGGCCACGAACGCGGGCAGCCGGGCGAGATACAGCGAGGGGGTATCGATGGAACTCGATAAATCATGCGAGATTGCTGGCATCAGCGACTCGTGCCAGGACCGCGACACGGCCGTGAGCTGAGCGTGGATTGCGGGTGCGGCGGGAAGGAATAACGGGCGTTCGGGATCTCCGCTTTCCAGATTGGCCAGGGTGAGATCGAGCAGGGTGCTTTGCGACTTTACGTCGGCTTTGTGGCCGGCCCGTGCTTCGTTGAGCTGGATCGCCACGTTACCCGCGCGCATGCGCAGGCTGCCTGCGTCATTGATTGCGGCCCCTGCGCCTTCGAGTTGCCAGGACAGCCAGAGCGTACCCGCAATCATGGACAGAACTAATGCCAGCGCCACGCCGGACAACGCGACAATGCGCGTGGATAAGCGGTATCGGAACGGCGTGGCGAGGGAGGAGTTGAGGTGAAGCGGATGATCGGACATGGAACTGCGTGCTTGCGCGACCGGAATGCAAAGGGTGCTAATTATCCGGCGTGTGAGCGTCCATCAGGGAGAGTCCGACTGTTTTACATATGAACTCACCAATCCGGCCAACGTCCGCCAGAGGCAGAAGCGGGATCGCGGGTGCGTCATGAAGACGCAGGGCGTCGTTGGTGGCAATCGCAAGGATTGCCGCATCGGTCAGGTACAGCGGGTCGCGGCCCGCCTCGGGACGCACGACTTCAAGGCGCGGCAAAGGCTCGCGCGTGAAGCCTTCCACCAGCGTCAAGTCCGCTGGTGCGAGCCGAGCGACAAGGTCCGCCAGCGGCGGTTCGGGCGCGTCATGCAGTTCGCGCACGATGGCGTATCTGAACGGCGATGCAATCAGCACTTCGCCCGCGCCGGCCGCGCGATAACGCGCGCTGTCCTTGCCCGGCGGTTCGAGATCGATTGAATGATGACTGTGCTTCACCACGTTCACGACCAGTCCACGCGCGTGGAACCAGGGCAAAAGTGCCTCGATCAACGTTGTCTTGCCCTGTCCCGACCGCCCGCAAATACCAAAGATGCGCAGGTTCGCCGCTGCTTCTGTCATGTCGCTACCCCGTCTTTCCAGCCTTGAATATTAGCGCGTCCGACCGCTTCCATCACATAACGCCGCTCGGCGAGATCGCGCAACGCCTGAGACATGGCCACGCGAATCCGCAGTTCGACCTGCTCGAACGGTAACACCGAACCCGGCGACTTCTCGTGAACCCGGATGATGTGGAAGCCGAACTCCGTTTCCACAAGTGCAGGGCAGAGGGTATCAGCGGGCGCTGCAAATACAGCGCGTTCGAACGCCGCGACCGTGTCGCCGCGGCCTATTTCACCGAGTGCGCCGCCATCGACGCCCGACGGGCAATTCGACAAGGTACGCGCACAGTGAGCGAAGCGCAGGTCGAGATCGTCGGCGTGCAGCAGTTCATCGAGCGTCTGTTGGGCGCGTTGACGCAGCGCCGCCAGATCCACTTTCTCCGTTACCTGAAACAGGATGTGGCTGACACGCGCGCGCTCGTTCACTCGCCAGCGCTCCAGGTCAGCGAGGTAGTGGCGCTCGCATTCTTCATGCGTGGGTGCAGCAGCTTCAGCGAGTTGATGATCGAGCAACGCTTCGATCATGGCTTCGTCGTTCTGAGCCGAGGCCATGATGTTCAACTGAGCCGCTTCATCGAGTAGCACGCGGCGCAGCACTGCCGCCGTCAGCGCTGCCTGATATGAGTCCGGCGCTGAGTCCAGCGTACTCCTATGCGCCGGCATTTCGCGCTCCAGGTCTATGTCCGCAAGCTCCACGCCATTGACGATGATCGCCATGATGTTCTCCTCTTGACAGGTTAGCGAGGCCGCACGAGTTGCCATGCGCGGCTCAGGTACGTGACGGAAGCGAAGCCGCTCCAGACGTGCACGAGGCGGGTGAACGGGAAGATCACGAACAGCGACATGCCCATGAACAGATGCATCCGGAATACGAATGGCGCGGCCGCCACGTACTGCGCTGCGTCACCGCGGAACGTGACGACATGCTGCGCCCAAGTCATGAGCTGGACCATCATGTGGCCGTCCATGTGATCCGCTGACTCCCGGATAGTCGACAAGCCGAGCAGCAGGGTGACGAGAATCCACACCAGCAACACCTTGTCGCCAGTGCGGGTCACGGCGGAA
Source organism: Caballeronia sp. LjRoot29 (assembly GCF_964252755.1). Classification (NCBI taxonomy): domain Bacteria; kingdom Pseudomonadati; phylum Pseudomonadota; class Betaproteobacteria; order Burkholderiales; family Burkholderiaceae; genus Caballeronia; species Caballeronia sp. LjRoot29. The sequence goes on from NZ_CAXUPU020000007.1 coordinate 197,744, forward strand.
ACACGCGCGTTGGTGAGGCGGCGGTGAATCAGGATGACGAGACCGGCGAGACACAGGGAGCCCATCACGCCGCCCGCGATCATCGCCACAGCTTGTTTCGTGCTGTGCTCGATCCCGAGCCAGTCCCAAACAGCAACGGGCGTGAGCAGGCCGGCAAGATGCCCGAAGAAGAGTCCGAGAATACCGACGTGAAACAGGATGCTGCCAAGCCGCAGATTGCCGCGATGAAGCAGCTGCGAACTATCAGCTTTCCATGTGTATTGTTCGCGCTCGAAGCGCGCGAAGCTGCCGAACAGGAAAACGGCCGCCGCAATGTACGGATAGATACCGAACAGAAATTGATTGAGCATGAACGTAATCCCTGGAACTTAGTTGGCCGTAGCAGGCGGTCGCGGATGGAAGTGCATCGGCTGGGCGAGCGGCGTGGGCATCAATGGCGCGAGCAGCGGCTCTACACCGTCGGCGCCGGGGCCGAAACGTTCGAGCGCTTCGTCCATGTCGCGGATCGGCGGTGTTTCGGCGGCTTGCGGCACGACGTCCGTCATTGAACGGAGCACAGTGAAGACACCTGCGTACGGACTCTCGTCGCGTGCCAGACGATCCCCCAGCGCGGCCAGCACGTGGATGGCTTCATCGAGCAGTGCGGGTGCTTCCACCGGATCGATAGTTCCCAGCACTTCGAGGAACAGCGGCACATGATCGGGCAACTCGTTGGTCGCCATCTCAAGACCCAGCCGGCGATATTCATCCAGAAGGTCGACCATCGCCTGTCCGCGATCGCGGCTCTCGCCGTGAACGTGTTCGAACAGATGCAGCGAGTGCGCAGGATTGCGATCGAACGTTGCAACGTAGTTCTCCTGCAACTCGATCAACGAGTGCTCCCTGAGCAGGGCGAGCAACGGTTGCAAGGCGGCTTGAGTGGCCTCAGGAAAGCCACTGAGTTCCTGATTGATCTCTTGCAAGGCATCGAGCAACTCGGCCTCCGGATAGTCGAGCAAGGTCGAGAGCAACGTGTAAATGGATGTTTCGCTCACGATGCCACTCCCGATTTCTTGCGTGACTTCGGCATGTCCGCGAACACCACGCTGCCTTGCTGTTTCTTGCCGAACAACGATCCCTCCGATACCCCGCCGGAGCAACCATTGCCGAAGGTAAATCCACAACTGCCTTTGTCGTTGAAGCTGTCTTCGGCTTGTTCCTTATGCGATGACGGCACCACGAACCGGTCCTCATAATTGGCGATGGCCATCGTCTGGTACATGTCTTCCACTTGCGCGGGTGTGATGTTCAGACCGTCGAGCAACTCGGGTTCAGCGCGGCCATGCACGACCTCGGCGCGTTTGAACGCACGCATGGCGAGCATGCGTTCCAGCGCGGACGTGACAGGCGCCTCGTCGCCAGCGGTCAGCAGGTTCGCTAGATACTTCACCGGAATGCGCAGGCTCTTGACGTCCGGAATGATGCCGTCCATGCCGATATGTCCCGCGTCCGCTGCAGATTGAATCGGAGAAAGTGGGGGGATGTACCACACCATCGGCAAAGTCCGGTACTCCGGATGCAGCGGGAACGCGACTTTCCATTCCACCGCCATCTTGTAGACGGGCGATTTGACCGCTGCGTCCAGCCAGCTTTGCGAAATGCCCTGTGCGAGCGCTTCGGCCTGAACAGCCGGATCATGCGGATCGAGGAACACGTCCAGCTGCGACTGGTACAAGTCCTGTTCATGTTCGACCGATGCGGCGTCGCCAATCTTGTCCGCGTCGTACAGCAGCACGCCAAGATAGCGAATACGCCCGACGCACGTTTCCGCGCACACGGTCGGTTGACCCGCTTCAAGACGCGGATAACAGAAGATGCACTTCTCCGCCTTGCCACTTTTCCAGTTGAAATAGATCTTCTTGTAAGGGCAACCCGAGATGCACATGCGCCAGCCGCGACACTTGTCCTGATCGACGAGCACAATGCCGTCGTCTTCGCGTTTGTACACCGAGCCCGACGGACACGACGCCACGCATGCCGGGTTCAGGCAGTGCTCGCACAGACGCGGCAGATACATCATGAACGTGTTCTCGAAGGTCGAGTACATCTCCTTCTGCACGTTCTCGAAGAGCGCATCGCGGCCACGCGACGAGAACTCGCCGCCGAGGTCATCTTCCCAGTTCGGGCCCCATTCGATCTTCTCCATCTTCTTGCCCGTGAGGACGGACACCGGCCTTGCGGTCGGCGGCGTCTCGGACAAGCGCGCCTTTTGCAGATGTTCGTAATCGAACGTGAAGGGCTCGTAGTAGTCGTCGATGGCTGGCAGATTCGGATTCGCGAACAGGTTTGCGAGGACCTTCAGCTTGCCGCCCTGACGCGGATGAAGCTTGCCGCTGGCGTCGCGGGTCCAGCCGCCTCGCCACTTCTTCTGGTTCTGCCATTCCTTCGGATAGCCAATGCCGGGTTTCGTTTCCACGTTGTTGAACCATGCGTACTCCACGCCATCGCGCGAAGTCCACACGTTCTTGCATGTCACGGAGCAGGTATGGCAACCGATGCATTTGTCCAGGTTCAACACCATTGCAACTTGTGCGCGGATCTTCATGATGCGGCTCCTTCACCTTCATTGAGCGGGCCTTCGAGCCACGCGACCTTTTTCATCTTTCTCACGATCACATACTCGTCGCGGTTCGAACCCACCGTGCCGTAGTAGTTAAAGCCGTAGGCCTGCTGCGCATAACCGCCAATCATGTGAGTGGGTTTGAGCACCGTGCGCGTGACCGAGTTATGGATACCACCACGCATGCCGCTCGTTTCCGCACCCGGCACGTTGACGATTTTTTCCTGCGCGTGATACATCAGGCACATGCCGCGCGGCACACGCTGGCTGACCACCACGCGCGCAGTCAGCGTGCCGTTCAGATTGAATACTTCCACCCAGTCGTTATCGACGAGACCAGCTTCCTTGGCTTCCGCTTCCGAGACCCATACGTGCGGCCCGCCGCGCGACAGCGTCAGCATGCGCAGGTTGTCGGAATACGTGGAATGGATGCCCCATTTCTGGTGCGGCGTGATCCAGTTGAGTACGAGTTCGTGCTCGCCATTCGACTTCGCGCCGAGCATCGCGGTGACAGTCTTCGTATCGATAGCCGGGCGATACACGCACGAGCCTTCACCGAAGTCGAGCATCCAGCGATGGTCCTGATAGAACTGCTGGCGGCCCGTCAGCGTGCGCCATGGGATCAGTTCGTGCACGTTGGTATAGCCGGCGTTGTAGCTGACTTCTTCGGACTCGAGCCCTGACCAGGTTGGGGCGGAGATGATCTTGCGCGGTTGCGCCTGGACATCGCGGAAACGGATCTTGTCGTGTTCGCGACCCGTGGCCAGGTGCGCGTGTTCGCGTCCCGTGATCTTCGACAACGCTTCCCATGCCTTGACTGCAACGTGGCCGTTGGTCTCGGGTGCGAACGTCAAGATCATTTCGGCGGCGTCGATAGCGCTGTCAAGCCGCGGCCGTCCGTGACTCACGCCGGCTTCAGTCACCGTGCGCGTGATGTTCGCGAGTTCGCCCACTTCGTGCGCGCTGTTCCAGTTGATGCCCTTGCCGCCGTTGCCCTGTGTATCGAGCAGCGGTCCTACTGACGTGAACTTGCGATATACGTCCTTGTAGTTGCGTTCAACGACCGTCATGGAAGGCGCGGTCTTGCCAGGGATCAGGTCACATTCGCCTGCGCGCCAATCCTTCGGTTCGAATGGCTGACCAAGTTCACCGGGGGTGTCGTGCATGAGCGGCGTGCAGACGAGATCCGTGCGCGTGCCCAGATGTTCACCGCCAATCTCCGCGAACTTTGCCGCGATGCCTTTGTAAATTTCCCAGTCGCTCTTGCTCTCCCACAAGGGTTGCACGGCTTCGGACAACGGATGAATGAACGGATGCATGTCCGATGTGTTCAAGTCATCCTTCTCGTACCACGTGGCTGTCGGCAGGACGATATCGCCGTACAGGCAGGTAGTGCTCATGCGGAAGTCGAGCACGGTCAGCAAGTCGAGCTTGCCTTCCGCCGCTTCGCGTACATGAACCTCGCCGGGCATGATCGCTTCGTTTTCATCGGAGAAAAGGGCGTTCTGCGTGCCGAGCAAATACTTCAGGAAGTACTCGTGGCCCTTGCCCGAGCTGCCCAGAATATTCGAGCGCCAGACGAACATGTTGCGCGGGAAGTTGACGGGGTTATCGGGGTCATCGCAGGAGAATTGCAACGCGCCCGACTTCAGGCGGTCCACCACGTAGTCAATCGGTTTCATGCCGGCGCGCGCCGCTTCGTCGGTGAGATCGAGCGGATTCGCGCCGAGTTGCGGCGCGCTTGGCAACCAGCCCATGCGCTCGGACTTGGCGTTCAGGTCGAGCATGGCGAGGTTCGAGTAATTCGCCTTGTTCGCGGTCGGTGCCAGCACTTCATCCAGCGCGAGTTTTTCATGACGCCACTGGCTCGTGTGGTTATAGAAGAACGACGTGCCGTTCATCTGGCGCGGCGGCTTGGACCAGTCGAGCGCGAACGCGAGCGGCGCCCAGCCGAATTGCGGCCGCAGCTTTTCCTGACCGACGTAATGCGCCCAGCCGCCGCCGCTTTTACCCACGCAACCGCACATCATCAGCAAGTTGATGATGCCGCGATAAATCATGTCGTTGTGGTACCAGTGATTGAGCGCCGCGCCCACGATCACCATGCTCTTGCCCTGCGTCTGATGGGCGTTCGTCGCGAACTCGCGCGCCACCTGGATCACGAGATTGCGCGGGACCGTGGTGTGCTTTTCCTGCCATGCGGGCGTGTAGGGGACATCGTCGTCATAGCTTTGCGCGACGTTCGGTCCGCCAAGTCCTTGATCCACGCCGTAGTTCGCCATCTGCAAGTCGAACACGGTTGCGACCAGCGCGCTCGTGCCGTCCGCGAGCGTCACGCGGCGTGCGGGTACGTGACGTTCAAGCAATGCGTTGTGTTCGCTGCCGAAATAGGGGAAACCAACGGCGACGACTTCGTCGCGCGCGTCTGCATCGATCAGGGAGACGCGCGGGTCGATCGCTCGTCCGCTGCCGCCGTCCTTCATTTCCAGATTCCAGCGGCCGACCTTCTGGCCGTCGTTGTGCGCGGCTTCGTTCCAGCGAAACCCGATGGTGCCGTTCGGCGCAACAATCTCGCCGCTGTCTGCATCGATCACGAGCGTCTTCCATTGCGCGTTGTTCGCTTCGTCGAGGTTATCGGCGAGATGCGAGGCGCGCAGGAAGTGATCGGGGACGAGCATGCCGTCGTTGTCGCGCAAGAGCACGAGCATGGGCATGTCGGTGTATTGCTTGATGTAGTCGCGGAAGTAGGCGGACTTGTTCGACGCGTTCGCCGCGTGGAATTCCTTGAGCACGACGTGGCCCATTGCCATCGCCAACGCTGCGTCCGTGCCTTGCTTCGGCGCGAGCCAGATGTCGCCGAACTTGACCATCTCGCCGAAATCCGACGATACCGCGACGGTCTTCGTGCCCTTGTAACGCACCTCGGTATAGAAGTGCGCATCGGGCGTGCGGGTCTGGGGAATGTTCGATCCCCATACCATCAAATAGGTGGAGTTGTACCAGTCCGCCGATTCGGGCACGTCGGTCTGCTCGCCCCAGACTTGCGGCGAAGCGGGCGGCAGATCGCAATACCAGTCATAGAACGACAGGCACACGCCGCCGATCAGGCTGAGGTAACGCGACCCCGCGGCGTAGGACACCATCGACATCGCGGGAATGGGCGAGAAACCGATCACGCGATCCGGTCCGAACTTGCCGATCGTGAACGCGTTCGCAGCAGCGATCATTTCGTTGGCGGTGTTCCAGTCGGCGCGCACAAAACCGCCTAGACCACGCACGCTCTTGTAGCGTTTGGACTTGACGGGGTCCTGACTGATCGATGCCCACGCCGCGACCGGGTCGAGACTCTGCCGTGCTTCGCGCCACATCTCCATCAGGCGGCCGCGGATCATCGGGTACTTCACGCGCTGCGCGGAATACACGTACCAGCTATACGAGGCGCCACGCGGACAGCCGCGCGGTTCGTGATTCGGCAGGTCGGCGCGCGTACGCGGATAGTCGGTCTGCTGCGTTTCCCAGACAATCAGCCCGCTCTTGACATAGACCTTCCATGAACACGAACCCGTGCAGTTCACGCCATGCGTTGAGCGCACGACCTTGTCGTGTTGCCATCTATTCCTATACCCTTCTTCCCACTTGCGATCCTCGTTGACAACCGCACCGTGCCCGTTCGAAAACGTCGACTGCGTGCGCTTGACGAACTTCAGGCGATCCAGAAAATGACTCATTGTTGTGTCCTGTGTCGAATAGGGTGCGTCAGCAAGGCATGCTCGCGTTGCGGCGTGCGTAGCAGAACCACGTGATGGCGACGCACGTCACGTAGAAGGCGATAAAGACGTAGAGCGCGGGAATAGCGGAGCCCGTCATGTCGAGCGCGGTGCCGAAGGTCTTCGGGATGAAGAAGCCGCCATACGCGCCGATAGCAGCGGAGAAGCCGAGTACCGCAGCGGACTCCTTGCCGGCGTTGTGCAGGGCCTGGCGTTGCGCGGCTTCGTCGAGGCCGTTGGCGCGGCGCTGATGCTCGGTCATGAAGATCACGGGGATCATGCGGAAGGTCGAACCGTTGCCAATTCCGGTCAGCATGAAGAGCACGATGAACATCGCGAGAAAGCCGGTGAAGTTGCCCGCCGCGCCGGCGTCCGGCATGAACGAGATCACTCCGAACACGGCGGCGATCATGCCGATGAAGGTCCAGAGCGTGACGCGCGCGCCACCAAGATGGTCGGAGATCCATCCGCCGATCGGACGTGTCAGCGCGCCAGCGAGCGGCCCAAGAAATGCGTAGGCGGTAGGGTTGATCGACGGAAATTGCGCTTTGGTCAGCAAAGCAAAACCCGCAGAGAAGCCAATAAACGAACCGAACGTGCCGATATAAAGCCAGCACATCAACCAGTTGTGCTTACGCTTGAAGATCACGGCCTGTTCAGCGAACGAAGCTTTCGCATCGGCGATGTCGTTCATGCCGAACCAAGCCGCCACCGACGCCGCCACGATAAACGGCACCCAGATGAAGCCCGCGTTCTGCAGCCATATGCCGCGTTCGGCACCGTTCGCGACGAAGGTCTGGCCATCGCCCGCGAACGAAGCGAACGCGGCCGTGGCGATCACGAGGGGCGTCACGAACTGCACGAGCGACACACCCAGGTTGCCAATGCCGGCGTTCAATCCCGTGGCTAATCCTTTCTGTGCTTTGGGAAAGAAGAAGCTGATATTCGCCATCGATGAACTGAAGTTCGCGCCGCCAAATCCGCACAGCAACGCGAGCACCAGCAGCGTGCCATAGCCCGTTGATGGATCACGCAATGCGAAGCCCATGCCGACTGCCGGAATCAGCAGCGTGGCCGTGGAGAACGCGGTGAAGCGGCGGCCGCCGAAGATCGGCACGAGAAAGGAATAGAAGATCCGCAGCGTGGCGCCCGATAATGCGGGCAACGCGGTCAACCAGAACAACTCGTTCTTCGTGAAGTGGAATCCGCCTTTGTCGAGGTTGACGACAACGACGCTCCATAACGACCACACCGCGAAGGCGAGCATCAGCGCCGGGATCGAGATCCAGAGGTTGCGATTGGCAATGGCCGAGCCGCGTGTTTTCCAGAAAGCCGGATCTTCCGGTTCCCATTTTTTGAGGAGATAGTCGGACATGTTTTTATGGGTTGGATGGTTAAATTAGACGCGGGCAAGCGGCACGGCAGAGTCGCCATGCGAGCGGAAGGAGAAGGTCATCCAGATGAGGCTGACGGCGGTAGCGCCGAACAGCAGCATGAAACAGGTGCTGCTCACGCCGGTCAGGTCGGCGAGCAGTCCGAAAAGAATGGGTAGGGCGAAGCCGGCCAGACCGCCCGCGAGGCCGACCACGCCGGATACCGCGCCAATGTTGCCGGTGTAGTCATCGGAGACAAACTTGAAGACGGACGCTTTGCCGATCGCCATTGCAATGCCGACGGTAAACATCAGGACCGTAAACACAGTGGGCGAGAGCGCAATGTTGAAGCCGATCGGACCGTAGCTCGACTGCACGGTGAAACCGGTGTCGGGATAGCTTAAAAAGAAGAAGCACGTCAGCACGGTCCACATGACGACCCACGTTGTTTTCTTCGCGCCGTAGCGATCGGACAGCCATCCGCCAAAAGCACGAAGAACACCGCCCGGCAGCGAGAAGCATGCGGCCAGCAGTGCGGCCTGTTCAATATGGAATCCATAATGATTGACGTAGTAATGCGGCAGCCACAGCGCTAATCCAACATAGCCTCCGAACACAACCGAGTAATACTGCGAATAGCGCCATGCGCGGCGGTCTTTCATCACAGCCAGCTGGCTCGCGAAGCTCGGCGGATTGGCAATGCGATGGGCGGGATTCGTTGCCGATGTCATCCAGAAGAGAATGGCCGTGACAAGCATGGCGATGGCGTAGACCTTCGGCACGATCATCCACGTACCGGCCGTCACGATCAACACGGGTGCGACGAATTTGGTGAGTGCAGCCCCCGAATTGCCTGCACCGAAGATGCCCATGGCCAAGCCTTGGCGGTCCTTGGGGAACCAGCGTGCCACATACGGTGTACCGACCGAAAAGCTCGCGCCGGCGAGGCCTACAAGCAGCCCCAGCGCAATGAATTGCCAGAACTGCGTGGCGTAGGTGAGCATCCAGATGGGGATGACGGTAGCGAGCATCGTGAGGAAAAAGACGATGCGTCCGCCGAAGCGGTCAGTGCAAATGCCGAGCGGGACACGGGCGAGGGAGCCCGACAGAACCGGGGTGGCGGCGATCAGGCCGAATTCCGTATCGGAGAGACCTAGTTGAGTCTTCAGCGGAATGCCGAGAATCGCGAACATCATCCAGATCGCGAAGCAGATGGTGAACGCGAAGGTGCTCGACCACAGCACGCGCCAGGCGCGCGGGTCCGCGGTTGATGCGTCATGGCCGACTGAGGTGGCTTGCGATTTGCGTGCGGCAGTCATGGTGCTTGCCTGTCGATTAAATTTGCGTTTAGTGAAGAATCGACTGCAAGATTAGGAACTGCGGCCTATGCCGCCCATTCGCCGTTAGGAGGGCGCGACTCCAAGTCGCTCCTCCGGCGGGACTACTCCGAAAGGTGTAATTTGGACGGAGTGCCGCCGACGAGGTGCGCTCCAACCATTCCGGTGCAACGCAACAAACCGCTGGACATGAGGACAGGACATGGCTGAAGACGACTTGAAGATTACCGTTTCACCGCAGCAGTTTTCCATCGACGTCATGCTGGAAAAGTACGCGAAGGGTGACGAAACGCGCATCGACGATATTTACCGGCGGGTCGCACGAGGCGTAGCGCTCGCCGAACCCGAGGCGCGGCGCAAGCAGGTCGAGAACGATTTTTTCGAGAATTTCCAGCGTGGCGCGCTGGGGGCAGGCCGGATCATGAGCGCCGCCGGCACGGGTATCCAGGCAACGCTCATCAACTGCTTCGTGCAACCGGTGGGCGACGCCATCCAGGGCGTCGACGAGGACGGTTTGCCGGGCATCTACGTGGCCTTGCTGCAGGCCGCCGAAACCATGCGGCGCGGTGGCGGCGTGGGTTACAACTTTTCCGCGATCCGTCCGAAGGGCGCACGCGTGCATTCCACGGGATCGTCGGCGTCGGGGCCGTGCAGTTACATGGATGTGTTCGACGCGTCATGCCGGACCGTTGAAAGCGCCGGGTCGCGGCGCGGCGCGCAGATGGGCATCCTGGATTGCTCGCATCCTGACTTGCTTGAATTTATCGCGGCAAAGCATGTGAAAGGGCGCTGGAATAACTTCAATGTATCGGTGGCGGTGACCGATGAATTCATGCAGGCCGTGGCCGACGATGCCCCGTGGCAACTCGTGCATCGCGCGGAACCGTCGCCTGCGTTCAAGGCATCGGCCGATGCACGGCAGCGTGACGATGGCGTGTGGGTCTATCGGGAAGTGCGGGCGCGGGAGGTGTGGGACACCATCATGCGCTCGACCTATGACGTCGCGGAGCCGGGGGTGGTGTTCGTGTCGCGCATGAACGACGACAACAACTTGCGCGCCGTGGAGACAATCCGCGCGACGAACCCCTGCGGCGAGCAACCGTTGCCTGCGTATGGCTGCTGCAACCTTGGACCGTTGAACCTGACGCGGTTGGTGCGTGAGCCGTTCGCGCAGCGTCATGGAGGAACACCGGTATTCGACTGGGATGGTTTGGCGAAAAGCACGCGCACGCAGGTTCGTTTTCTTGACGATGTGCTCGACGTCACGCTCTGGCCGCTACCCGAGCAGGATCGGGAAGCGCAGGCGAAGCGGCGCATAGGTGTAGGTTTCACCGGTCTTGGCGACACGCTCGTCATGCTCGGCGTGCGCTACAACTCGCCGGAAGGCCGCGACTTTGCGACACGTGTGGCGCGGACCATGCGCGACGAAGCGTATCGCGCGTCGGTTGAACTGGCTCGCGAGCGCGGTGCGTTCCCCTTGTTCGATGCAGAAAAATACCTTGAAACAGGCACTTTTGCGTCGCGTTTGCCGGATGACATCAAGGCGGAGATTCATCGCGACGGCATTCGCAACAGCCACCTGCTTTCCATTGCGCCGACCGGCACCGTGAGCCTGGCGTTTGCCGACAACGCGTCGAACGGTATCGAACCGGCGTTCTCGTGGACTTATCAGCGGACCAAGCGCATGGCCGACGGCAGCCGGCAATCGTTCACGGTGGAAGACTACGCGTACCGCTTGTATCGCGAGCTGGGTGGTGACGTGAAGGCGTTGCCTGATTACTTCGTAAGCGCACTCGATATGTCCGCGAACGATCATCTGGAAATGATGGCGTCGGTGCAGCCTTTCGTCGATACCTCCATTTCAAAGACGGTCAATGTGCCCGCCGATTATCCATTCGATAAGTTCAAGGACCTTTACTTCGACGCGTGGCATCGGGGCCTGAAAGGGTTGGCCACCTACCGGCCGAACGATACGCTGGGGGCGGTGTTGTCGGTGACGCCGGAAGCGCCCGCGGTCGCGGCATCCGATCCTTCAGACGCGGCAGATGCTGAGGTTCAACTGGACCCGTTGCGCATTGCGATCGATCATCGTCCGCGCGGCGAGTTGCCGGCGATCATCGAGAAGGTGGAGTACCTCACGCAGGCCGGCAAGAAGTCGCTTTACGTGGCGGTGTCGTTCATGGAGATTACCGGGCGGCTGGGTGGCGAAGATGTCACCATCGAGCGGCCTATCGAGTTCTTCATTCCGACGGGTCAGCGCGACGAATCGCAGCAATGGATCACGGCGACCATGCGGTCGTTGTCACTGGCGGCGCGGGGTGGTTTTGTCGCGCGCAATCTGCAGGATATGCGCAAGGTATCGTGGGATCGCGGACAGGTGCGGCTGGGCGACGTTGAACGTCCCGGCGGGCACAAGGCACCGCGCTGGCACGATTCGGAGGTCGCGGCGCTTGCGTATGCGATCCAGCAGATCTTGCATCGACGCGGTTTCCTCGATATCGAGGGCGGTCAGGTCCCGTCGCGCGTATTGGCGCAGCGCCGGCATGAGAGCGCGCAGGCGGGTCTTGAATCGGCGCCGCTTGAGTCGAGCGATGACGACATCACTGCAGTCGTGGAAGACAACGTGGATGCCGCCAATCCGCACGCGTTGTTGCCCATTCCTGGCCGCAAGTGCCCGACATGTGGTGCGAATGCAATGATCCGCAGGGACGGTTGCGACTTCTGTACTGCGTGTGGCGAAATAGGGGCGTGTGGTTGAAACAAAAGCGGCTGATCGCTTCTACCGCGATCGGCCGCTCACATCATTAGCTGTGGCGCGGAGCTGAAGTTTCGCGCCTACCACACTCTGACCCGTTCAACCTGCCGCCGAATCCGCCCATTCCATTGCCTGGCGCGTGTGCGTTGTTTGCGGGCGATACGGTTGCCATTGCGCTGCTTCCGGAAGCCAGTCGTCTAGCGCGGAGAAGTCTTCAAGGGGTGCTGATTCATTCATGATGGGCTCCTTGGTTTACTGGACGTGAGCGTTGCCGCTTTGCGTCACCGAACCGTTTGCGAATTCTACGATTCCACGGTTGCGTTGTTCCGCGGCTGCTGCGTCGCGTGCACGTTGTTCGTGCTGCTCGGCAATTGCGATCCCGGCCATGCTGCGCTCGGGGTAGGTATTGCGATTCAGCGCGGGCAGGGTGCCGTTTGCGTAGGATGCGGCCAATTCGGCGCGGACTTGCGCGCGTGTCATGGTGCTTTGGGTGGCTACGGCTGTTTGATACGTGCCTGCGTGGCCAATGCCGCCGTCAGCGAATGCGGTTGTGGAAACGATGGCTGAGATAGCGGTAAGCGAGAGAGTTGCGATTGCGGTTTTCATGCGTGCTGCTCCTGTCGGTTCATTTCGATAGGCACCGAACGTGGTCGATGCTATCGGACTGATAGCGGGGCAGCGGGCCTTGATGTAGGCAATGAGTCTGAGCAATAACGCTAATCGACGAGCCGCGCTGCGACAGAACGAAATGTAATCAAGTGAGCGCTGCGGATAAATGATCGTTAAGCGAATTGATTAATCGCGGTACGCGAATAATCGCAAAATCCCTTATAGGAAGGGCTTTTGCGACTAAACCAGTAATGGCGGAGGGGGCTTAAGCCCTTACTCGGGAAGGTGGTTTTCGCTCGCGCCGGTGGACTTTCGGGGGGGCGGTGGCGGTCGGGGTCAATGCTAGGTTCCGGGGGTGGCGGTCTGGTTCATTGCCGGGTTGCTGCTTTTTAGGTCTTCGCGCATTTAGTGTTAGCTGATCTTTTTCGCTCTATTAGCCACTGCGCGTGGCGGCGCGTCATTTCTTTGTCCAAAGCGACAAAGAAACGAAGCAAAGAAAGCGCTTTTAACAGCTCTACCCTAAGTGTCCACAGCGTGCAGTTTCTATTCATTGGTGCCCCAAAAGCACGGTGCTCGCCAGAGCGGAGGATGTGTGAAACCCTCTTTCTCGCGAATCCTGACAGTAAAACGCTTCGCCCCGTACGCTCTCGGGCTAGCACTAGCGACTGAACCTGCCCAAGGAGTACCCCGCGCTATCCGCGGAAAACCAATCTCCAAATTTGTATGCATGTCGAACCATTTTTTAAACCACCCAGAAATGGATCTGCAGAATGCTTAAGGCATAACCCGGCAAATAACAATGCGAACTGATAGCTAACCCGCGAAGCACCACAGCGGCAAATACGCGTGAGGCTGTGCGGGTTTCTATGGCACGGGTGCTTGCCCGAGAGCGTACGGGGCGCAGCGTTTTACTGTCAGGATTCGCGAGAAGGAGGGGTTCACACATCCTCCGCTCTTGCGAGCACCGTGCTTTTGGGGCACCCATGAAATGGAACTGCACGCTGTGGACACTTAGGGTAGAGCGGTGAAAGCGTTTTCTTTGCTTCGTTTCTTTGTCGCTTTGGACAAAGAAATGACGTGCCGCCACGCACAGTGGCTAATAGTGATAAAGAGATTAGCCAACCTAAGCAAACCACTATGCTAAGCAGCAGCAACCCGGCATTGCCCCAGAACTGCTAACCCCAGAACCGTGCAACCCGGCATTGCCCCAGAACTGCTAACCCCAGAACCCGTGCAACCCGGCATTGCCCCCGCCCACGCCTCCCTAAACCACCACCTCAGCGGTGCCGGCAACATCCGGCGTCCCATGCTTGACGATAGCCTTCGCCGGCGTGGCAGTCGGCAGACACCGTTGCTCGGCATCTTCCTGCCCGGAAAGCAACGGACACCGTTCAAACAACTCAGCGGCCCAGTCGACAAAAACCCGCACCTTCGGCGACAAATGCCGGTTATGCGGATAAACCACCGAAATCGGCATGGGCAACGGCTTCCACTGCGGCAGCACTTCAATCAATTCGCCGGAGCGCAAATGCGGAAGCGCCATGAAGCGGGGTATCTGCACGATTCCCACACCTTTGACGCCGCACGCAATATAAGCCTCGGCGTCGTTCACGGCGATCTTCCCGCGCATTTTCACGTCGATGGACTTCCCATCCACAACAAAATCCATATCCATCACGCGACCGGTGCGGCTGGAGAAATAATTCACGGCCGTGTGCTGCTGCAAATCGTCGATGGTATGCGGCACGCCATGCAGTTCGAGATATTCCGGACTTGCCGCGGTCAGGCCCTGAAACACGCCAATCCGCCGCGCCACCAGACTCGAATCCTGCAGCGTTCCCACGCGAATGACACAATCCACGCCTTCCTGAATGAGGTCGACCGGTTTGTCGCCGAAACCGATCATCAACTCGATATCCGGATAACGGTTGTGGAATTCACAAAGCTGCGGCATGACGATCATGCGCCCAATAGAACCCGGCATATCGATGCGCAATTTACCGCGCGGACCCTTGCCGGTATTGGCGAACGAACTCTCGGTCTCCTCAATGTCCGCGAGGATCCGCACGCAGCGCTCGTAATACGCAGCACCGTCCGGCGTGAGGTTCAGGCGCCGTGTCGTGCGTTGCAGGAGACGCACGTTCAGGAACGCTTCGAGGTTCTGAATAATCGTTGTCACCGAGGCGCGCGGCATGTCCAGCGTGTCCGCTGCGCGTGAAAAACTATTGGTGTCGACGACTCTTGTAAACACCTGCATAGCTTGTAGCCGGTCCATTTTTCTCTCACCGTCAATGCTTTGCGGCTCCAGGAATAAGGATGCCGCTCAGACAGGAATGGGCAGTTTCAATCGCGATTGTTCGGTGCGACCGAATTGTGTTGCCGGATTATAGGCATTTATTTCAAATGTCGTTGCCCCCAGAATTCGTTCCATCGCAACTCGGGTGGGATGGCGCGGACGCGCTGAAAATAACCATGGCATCGACGCTGGATCTGGGCCTCTGCATAGAGGATGTTCGAATCGCGGGACATGCGCAACCCATAACCTTGCGCAGTTATCGCCCCGCCTCGGACGGCACCGTCCTCCCGGTCGTGCTTTATTTTCACGGCGGCGGCTTTGTGCGCGGCACGCTGGATGATGCCGACGTCACGGCTAGCACCATTGCACGGGATACAGCGGCGTGGGTCATCTCGGTGGGCTATTCACTGGCGCCGGCTTTCCCGTTTCCTGCCGCGCCCGAAGATGCCTATCGGGCGGCGCAATGGGCCATAGCGAACGCTCGTGCACAACGAGCCGATGCAAACCGCCTCGGGGTCGCGGGGCACGACGCAGGCGGCAACCTCGCTACCTGTCTGGCGGCCATCGCGCGGGATCGCGGCGACATCGTGATCCTGGCGCAAGCGCTGCTCGCGCCGTTGCTGGACCCAAGCATGACGCGCATGGCCGATGAGAACAAAGTGCGCTCGCCGGATATTTGCATGACGGAGTGCGCGCAGTGTTATCGCGCCTATCTGCCGAACGCATCACAACGGCTTCATCCGTATGCAGCACCGCTGGAATCGCGGCGTCTTGCCGGTCTGCCGCCGGCGCTGATCGCAAGCGCCCAGCATGACCTGCTGCATATCGAAGCAGAGAAATATGCGGGTGAGCTGATTGCGGCAGGCGTGCCAACGGAAGTCACGCGGCACGTCAATGCATCGCATAACGCGCTTGCAGCGGACCCGGCGGCCATTGCCGACGTGGTCGCGTTCTTCAAGAAACGGCTTCGTGTGCAGACGGCCGCGCCGGTTGCGGCGCTTCGCGACACCCAAAAAATTCAAACAATCTCAACGACTTAATCGGAGCAACGCATGTCCATCACTCGCAAACGTCTTACCGTCGCGCTAGGCGCCGCGCTGGTCGTCGCAGGCATCGGAACATTCACTGCCATGCATGGTTTCGGCCGCGGCGATCTGCCGGTGAACGGTGCTGAAGCCGCCGTCAAACCGTCGGCGCCGGCCATGGAAGTGGATGTCGCCACGGTGGTCTCGAAGACCATCACCGACTACCAGAACTATTCGGGCCGCCTGGAAGCGGTCGACAAGGTCGAGATCCGTCCGCTTGTGCCGGGAACTATCGTCGCGGTGCATTTTGCCGATGGCGCATTGGTGAAGAAGGGCGATGCGCTCTTCACCATCGACCCGCGGCCGTACGTGGCGGCAGTCGATCAAGCGGCTGCGCAACTCGCGGCAGCGCAGGCTCGCAATGGTTATACGTCGACCGATGCCGCGCGCGCGGAGCGCTTGCTGGCGGATAACGCCATCGCCAAGCGTGACTATGACGAGAAGCAAAACGCGTCGCACGAAGCGGCGGCGAACCTGAAGGCTGCGCAAGCGGCGCTCGAGACGGCGAAGATCAACCTGACATACACGCAGATCACCGCGCCGGTGTCGGGCCGCGTATCGCGTGCGGAAATGACGGTCGGCAACATCGTGTCGACGGGTTCCAGCGCGCCGCTGCTGACCACGCTGGTGTCGGTGTCGCCCATCTACGCTTCGTTCGATGTCGACGAACAAACCTACCTGCGCTACCTGAGCCGCGACTCGCGTGCCAGCGTGCCGGTCTCGCTCGGCCTCGCGAACGAAGATGGTTTCTCGCGCGAAGGCAAGGTTGCGTCCGTCGACAATCAACTCGATACGGGCTCGGGCACGATCCGCGTGCGGGCACGTTTCGATAACGCCGACGGTTCGCTGGTGCCGGGCCTCTATGCACGCATCAAGGTTGGCGGAGGCACGCCGCATCCGGCTGTGCTGATCGACGATGCCGCGATTGGCACCGACCAGGACAAGAAGTTCGTGATGGTGGTCGACGCGGACAGCCGCGTGCAATACCGCGAAGTCACGCTCGGCACCTTGAGCGAAGGGATGCGCGTAATTGTGAAGGGCCTGCAGCCAGGCGAGCGGATCGTGGTGAACGGTCTGCAGCGCGTACGTCCGAACGATGTGGTGAAGGCCAATTCCGTAGCAATGGCGAATGCGTTGCCGGCCAAAGACGCTTCATAAGACGCGCTTTGCAAGACGGGTTTATAAGCGCTTAACAGCGGCTCCTTGTGTGCGTGGCACGTGGCGGGTTCGTTCCTGACAGGACGAACCGGCCGGTGCTCACGCGCGCGCAGCCTCTCATGCACATAAAGAAAACGTCATGAACATTTCCAAGTTTTTCATCGACCGCCCGATCTTTGCGGGTGTGATGTCGGTGCTCATCCTGCTGGCGGGCATCATCGCCATGTTC
This sequence comes from Caballeronia sp. LjRoot29, assembly GCF_964252755.1. Lineage (NCBI taxonomy): Bacteria > Pseudomonadati > Pseudomonadota > Betaproteobacteria > Burkholderiales > Burkholderiaceae > Caballeronia > Caballeronia sp. LjRoot29. Next base: position 214,952 of record NZ_CAXUPU020000007.1, read on the forward strand.
AAGCTGCCGATCTCCGAATATCCGGAAGTCGTGCCGCCGTCCGTGGTCGTCCATGCGCAGTATCCGGGTGCCAATCCGAAGGTGATCGCCGAAACGGTGGCGTCGCCGCTGGAAGAGCAGATCAACGGCGTGGAAGACATGCTGTACATGCAGTCGCAAGCCAACAGCGACGGCAACCTGAACATCACGGTGACGTTCAAGCTCGGCACGGACCCGGACAAGGCGCAGGAGCTCGTGCAGAACCGCGTGGCGCAAGCGCTGCCGCGCCTGCCGGAAGACGTGACGCGACTTGGTGTGACGACGATCAAGTCGTCGCCGACGCTCACCATGGTGGTTCACTTGAATTCGCCCAATGACCGCTACGACATGACGTATCTGCGCAACTATGCGCTGATCAACGTGAAGGACCGGCTTGAGCGGATCCAGGGCGTGGGGCAGGTTCAGCTGTGGGGCTCGGGCGATTACTCCATGCGCATCTGGCTCGATCCGCAAAAGGTCGCCCAGCGTGGCATGACGGCGACCGACGTAGTCAACGCAATCCGCGAGCAGAACGTGCAGGTGGCGGCGGGCGTGATCGGTGCATCGCCGACATCGTCGAACGTGCCGTTGCAACTGAACGTGAATGCGCAAGGCCGTTTGCAGACCGAAGCGGAATTCCGGGACATCGTGCTCAAGACGTCGCCCGACGGCGCAGTTACGCATCTGAGCGATGTGGCGCGGGTCGAGTTGGCGGCATCGGAATATGGCTTGCGTTCGCTGCTCGACAACAAGTCGGCGGTCGCGATGGCGATCAACCAGCAACCGGGTGCGAACTCGCTGCAAATTTCCGATCAGGTCCGCCAGACCATGAAGGAACTGAAGGCGGACATGCCGGCGGGCGTCGATTATGAAATCGTCTATGACCCGACGCAGTTCGTGCGTTCAAGTATTGAAGCAGTGATCCATACGCTGATCGAAGCTATCGCGCTGGTCGTGCTGGTGGTGATCGTGTTCCTGCAAACCTGGCGCGCATCGATTATTCCGCTGCTGGCCGTGCCGGTGTCGATCATCGGTACGTTCTCGCTGCTGCTGGCTTTCGGCTTCTCGATCAACGCGTTGTCATTGTTCGGAATGGTGCTGGCAATCGGGATCGTGGTGGACGATGCGATCGTGGTGGTGGAGAACGTTGAACGGAACATCGAGGCGGGGTTATCGGCGCGAGAGGCGACCTATCAGGCCATGCGAGAAGTGAGCGGGCCGATTATCGCCATTGCCTTGACGCTGACTGCCGTGTTTGTGCCGCTCGCGTTCATGTCCGGTTTGACGGGTCAGTTCTATAAACAGTTTGCGATGACCATCGCCATTTCGACGGTGATCTCGGCGTTCAATTCGCTCACCTTGTCGCCGGCGCTGGCTGCTTTGCTGCTGAAGGGCCATAACGAACCGAAGGACTGGCTGACGCGCGGCATGGACCGTGTGTTCGGTGGTTTCTTCCGCCAGTTCAACAAGGTCTTCAAGCGTGGTTCGGAAAACTACGGCAAGGGCGTAACGGGCGTCATCAACCGCAAGGCGCTGATGATGGGCGTGTATATCGTGCTGCTGTGCGGCGCCGTGCTGATGAGCAAGGTCGTGCCCGGCGGTTTCGTGCCGGCGCAGGACAAGGAGTATTTGATCAGCTTTGCGCAGTTGCCTAACGGCGCGTCGCTCGATCGTACCGAGGCGGTCATTCGCCAGATGACGGACATCGCGAGAAAGACGCCGGGCGTTCAAAGCGCGGTGGAGTTTCCGGGTTTGTCGGTGAACGGTTTCACGAATTCGTCGAGCGCGGGCATTGTGTTCGTGACGCTCAAGCCGTTCGGCGAGCGTAAGGGCGCAGCACTTTCCGCAGGCGCCATAGCGGGCTCGCTGAACCAGAAATATGCGGCAATCAAGGGTTCGTTCATTGCTGTGTTCCCGCCGCCGCCCGTGCTTGGACTCGGGACGCTGGGAGGCTTCAAGCTGCAACTGGAAGACCGTGGCGCGCTGGGCTACGCCGCATTGAACGACGCGACTCAAGCGTTTATCAAGCGTGCATCCCAGACGCCTGAACTCGGTCCGACGTTCTCGAGCTATCAGATCAACGTGCCGCAACTGAACGTGGATCTGGACCGGGTGAAAGCGAAGCAACTGGGTGTCTCCGTCACCGATGTATTCAGCACGATGCAGGTGTATCTCGGCTCGCTGTATGTGAACGACTTCAACCGCTTCGGCCGTGTGTATCAGGTCCGGGTGCAGGCGGATGCGCCGTTCCGTTCGAGTTCGGAAGACATCGGTCTGCTCAAGACGCGTAACGCAAATGGCGAGATGGTGCCGTTGTCGTCGCTCGTGAAGGTGACGCCGACCTATGGTCCCGAGATGGTGGTGCGCTACAACGGCTACACCTCTGCCGATATCAACGGTGGTCCGGCTCCGGGTTATTCGTCGGGTCAGGCGCAGGCAGCAGTGGAACGCATCGCGGCTGAAACGTTGCCGCGCGGCATCAAGTTCGAATGGACCGATTTGACGTATCAGCAGATCCTCGCGGGCAATGCCGCGTTGTGGGTGTTCCCGATCAGCGTGCTGCTTGTGTTCCTCGTGCTGGCTGCGTTGTATGAAAGCCTGACGCTGCCGCTCGCCGTGATCCTGATCGTGCCCATGAGTATTCTCTCGGCGCTGGTCGGCGTGTGGCTCACGAAGGGCGACAACAACATCTTTACGCAGATCGGCTTGATGGTGCTCGTGGGGCTGTCGGCGAAGAACGCCATCCTGATCGTGGAGTTTGCGCGCGAGCTGGAAATGCAGGGACGCTCCATCGTGGAAGCGGCAATCGAAGCGAGCCGCTTGCGTCTGCGGCCGATCCTGATGACGTCGATTGCTTTCATCATGGGCGTGGTGCCGCTGGTGCTGTCGTCGGGTGCGGGTTCGGAAATGCGCCATGCAATGGGCGTGGCGGTGTTCTTCGGCATGCTAGGGGTGACGCTGTTCGGCTTGATGCTCACGCCGGTGTTTTATGTGCTGTTGAGAAAGCTGGCTGGCGGCGAACATCTCGTCGACAAGCATGGCCACAATCCGCACATGCGCGGTGTCAATGCTTCAGTTGAAGCATGAGAGAGATTGAAATGAAAACGTTGAATACGAAGCGATGGCTGGGGTTGTCGGCGTTACTTGGATCGTTGCTGGTCGTCGCGGGCTGCTCGCTCGCACCGACCTACACGAAGCCCGACGTAAGCGCGCCGGCAGCCTTCAAGGAAACACCGCAGGAAACGGCGTTGGCGCCCTCTGAACAGGGCATGTGGAAGACGGCGCAGCCGTCGGAACAGGTGCTGCGCGGCGAATGGTGGACGGTCTTCAACGATCCCACGCTCAACGACCTGGAGCATCAGGCGCTCGAGGCGAACCAGAACCTGAAGGCAGCGGCCGCGCGCGTGAAGGAATCACGGGCGATCAACCAGACCGCGCGGGCAGGCTTGTTCCCGACACTGGATGCAGGCTTTGGTCCGACGCGCGAGAAGCTCTCGCCGGCGTCGCAGTTCCTTCCCGCTAACGGGAATGTACCGGCACAGACTTTGTGGCGTGCAGAGGGCAGTGCGTCGTATGAAGTGGATCTGTTCGGCCGCGTGTCGGACTCGGTGAAGGCGGCGAACGCCGACACCGAGCAAAGCGAAGCGCTGTTCCGGTCCGTGCAACTCGCGTTGCAGGCGGACGTGGCGCAGAACTACTTCAACCTGCGTGAGCTCGATTCGGAAAGCGATGTCTTCGCGCGGACCGTGACGCTGCGCGAGCAGGCTTTGAAGCTGGTGCAAAACCGCTTTAACGAAGGTGAGATCAGCGAGCTGGACGTAGCACAGGCAAGGTCAGAACTTGCTACGGCCAAGTCCGACGCCATGACGGTGCAGCGCTTGCGTGCTGCATCCGAGCATAGTCTTGCAGTGCTGCTCGGTAAGGCAGCGTCGCAGTTCTCGATGGCGGCTAACCCGCTGACGCCGGTCGATATCAAGATTCCGCCGGGCTTGCCTTCATCGCTGCTCGAACGCCGGCCGGATATCTCGGCGGCCGAACGTGCAATGGCAGCGGCGAATTCGCGCATCGGGGTGGCGAAGGCGGCGTTTTTCCCGTCGCTCAACATAACGGGTTCGGGCGGCTTCGAATCGGCGACGCTGGGCGATCTCTTCAACTGGTCGAGCCGTACGTTCCTGCTAGGACCGTTCGCGGGCACGGCGCTCAATTTGCCGATCTTCGATGGCGGCCGGCGCAAGGGCAATCTCGCGAACGCACGCGCGATCTATGAAGAGGATGTCGCGAATTACCGGCAGCAGGTGCTGGTGGCGTTCCAGGAAGTAGAGGACAACCTCTCGGACCTGCGCATCCTGCAGGACCAGACGCGCACGCAAGCTGAAGCGGTGAATGCGTCGAACCGGGCAGCTCAGCTCTCGCAGTCGCAATACAAGGAGGGGGCGGTGACGTATCTTGACGTGATCGATGCACAGCGTACCGTGCTCCAGTCGCAGCGCACAGCGGTTCAACTGGCAGGCGTGCAGGCGACGTCGACAGTGAACCTGATCCGTGCGCTGGGCGGTGGCTGGGGAGACATGCCGGCTGCACCTGCCGCACCGGTTGCGTCCGCGTCAGATGCGAGCGTAGCGTCACGTTAAGCGTGAATCGCAGCACCGTTAGCGCGATTGTTCAATACGCGCGACAAGTGTCTTCGATAACAGAGGGTTTATCCGGGGGCTCCCGGTCCGTAGAATAAAACTATGGATACGGGAGCCGTCATGAGAGCTTTAATCGAACGACAACTCTACCGACCCGCCGTCGTACTACCGTTGTTGGTCTTGATGCGCCTGATGGTGACGCTCGATTTCAACCTGATGCAAGTGACGTTCGTCGTGGTCATGAAGAGTTCGCAATACATGTTTCAAGCGGTCTTCAGGCATCGCCACGATCAAGCCGATCGTAGCGATGTCCAACCGCCGCAGGTCCATGCCATGCATGACAAGACTTGCCACTGCTAAACCCTTCATCAATCAATATATTTCCGGCACGATAATGCTTTCGGGCACGGGCTGCCGCAGGTAATCGTCGTTAAAGACGCGGTCAGGCAACTCGATCGTGGGATGATCGATCTCGTGATACGGCACCTGGCTCAGCAAATGGTGAATGCAGTTGAGCCGAGCGCGTTTCTTGTCCACGGCTTGCACGACCCACCACGGCGCTTCGGGAATATGCGAACGCGCCAGCATCACTTCCTTCGCGTGCGTATAGGCTTCCCAGCGACGACGGCTTTCCAGGTCCATCGGACTTAGTTTCCACTGCTTCAACGGATCTTGAATGCGCGCCTGAAAGCGGACTTCCTGTTCGTCATCCGTGATCGAGAACCAGTACTTCAGGATCTGCACGCCGCTGCGCGCCAGCATCTTTTCGAATTCCGGCACTGAGCGAAAGAACTCTTCGTACTCGGCATCGGTACAGAAATTCATCACGCGTTCCACGCCCGCCCGGTTGTACCAGCTGCGGTCGAACAGCACGATCTCGCCGCCCGCCGGTAGATGCGAGACATAACGCTGGAAATACCATTGCGTGCGTTCGCGATTGTTCGGTGCGGGCAAGGCAGCGACCCGGCAAACCCGTGGATTCAGCCGCTGCGTGATGCGCTTGATTGCGCCACCCTTGCCGGCGGCGTCGCGTCCTTCAAAGATCACCACGAGCCGGTGGCCGCTGGCGACAACCCAGTCCTGCAGCTTGACGAGTTCACCTTGCAGGCGGAACAGTTCGCGAAAGTAGATCTTGCGCTGCTCGCGTGCTTCGGCGGAAAGCGCGCTGTCGCCATCGAGGATACGGTCGTCGACTTCCATCTCGAGTTCTTCGTCGTAGCTGTCAATCAGGTCTTCTTCGAAGCGGCGCTGTTTATCCTGCGAAATCATGGGAAGCTCCGTTTGGTTGGGCGTATTGACCGCGTTGACTCGTCCCTGCAGGCAATACAAAACCGGCAATCCTGCAAATTATCGATTATCCGGCGCGATAATTTCAGGAATGTTACGACAGGGCCGTCGAAAGCGGAGCCGATGGTCAGACGAATGATCCACGTTTGTCCGGGCATCGCGGGTATCGTGCTTAGGGTGCACAAGCGGGCGGCATGCGATATGCGCAAGCTATACGTCGAGCGGTATTGCATCTTCACACCTTACGCACCTGGTCTGGAAACAAGAAACGGCATGCAAATCTCATCCTTTGGCACACGGCGCCCGTCGAGGGCGGAGCGCTGGGCACCGTCCATCTATTTCGTGGTCGGGCAACTCGGCTGGTTTGCGTGTGTACTGAGCGCTGCACACGACGTCCCATGGATGGGCGTTGCCACAGCCGTCATGCTCGTCGCCATCCATCTGGCGCGGGTCGAGCGGCCGCTGACAGAGTTCAAGCTACTGGTCAGTGTAGTAGCGATGGGCGCAATCTGGGAGAGCCTGCCGGTTCTCGGCGGACTGCTGGCGTACCCCAACGGCATGATATTGCCCGGCGCTGCACCTTACTGGATCCTTTCATTGTGGGCGCTGTTTGCCGCTCAATTCAACACAACGTTCGGATGGCTCAAACAACGCGCACTGCTTGCTTCGGTGCTCGGCGCCATTGCCGGACCGATGTCGTTTCGCGCCGGCGCAGCGCTCGGCGCGGTTCGCTTCGTGCATCCGCTGCCCGCGATGATCTTGCTGGCTATCGGCTGGGCGATCCTGATGCCGCTGCTGATCGTGTTCTCACGGCGGTGGGATGGGGTGCACTGAGCGGTGCGTCCCGGTTCGTCTTTAGCGTACTCATTCAACCTGGAATAATCCTTGCTGTTTCTCCCCGCAGTGATCCGAGGAATATTTCAGGGCTTGATTGATGACCAGTCGAAACGAGTTTGAACTGAGTGAATTGAGAAGCGCGGATTGGCGCGCCCAATCCGATGTAGCGACCATTGCAAAACAGGCGTGGACAGATGCCATTCCGGTCGCCACGCCAACGGGGTCTTCGCGCTCGACGCCACCGGCGACCTACTTTATATCGGTGCTCGAATTAGCGACCGGCGAGAAGCTCGGCAATGGTGAACGGCTTCGCGCCATCGCTATTCTTGAAGCGCATTTCGCGGCGGGCCGCCCCCGCACGCTGAAAGAAGCGGTCAGGATCTGCGCAGGCGCGATCGACTCTTCGACGCTGCAGCGGATGGCACGCGCCGCAGACTGACGCACGCCAGCGAAGACGACGGTGGTTTTATCACACGAAAGATTTGCAACGAAGACGCCATGCGTCGCCTGAGCGGGTCAGTGTGACGGCCGAAAGCGGCTCCAGGTCCATGCAATAGACTGCAGTCAGCGGTGCGTCCAGGACTGTCGCCAGCACGGTCTTCACTACGATGGCATGCGTCACGACCAGTGTGACTCCGGCCTCCCGATTGTTCTTCAGTGCGCTGCGAACCCTTGTTTGAAGGGCTTCCAGACTCTCGCCTCCATGCGCCATGCTTCCCGGTTCGGAAAGCCATGCGCCCAAACCCTCCGCATCTTCATCATGGATCTCGCGGATCGAGCGGCCTTGCCATCGACCGTAATCAAGATCGCGCCATGAGGTGTCGACACTCGCTGTAATGTTGAACGTGTGACCCGTTTGCATGGCCGCGTCTGCCGGGCTTGTGACAACACGATCCGGACGAAACGCCGAAGCAAGTTCCGGGAGACGGGGTAACTCTGATTCATCAATAGCGTCGCCTATTTTCGGAAACGAGCCGGTTTTCATCGCGCGCGTAGTTGCGTGACACAGCAAGATAAGTTCAGTTTTCATGGCTCTCGATTAACGGATTGCTTTACATTCCACCAACTCATTTTAGAATGGCAAGCTTGCAGCGCGAGGAAGCCGGTGAAAACCCGGCACGGTCGCGCCACTGTGAGCAGATATTCCTATCTGCAAGTCAGACCCCCGCTGCAGCCTTTCTTTTGTCTTACGGGACGCGTATTCCCTTGGAGTCGTTCATGAACCACCCTGCCACATCCGCCAGTTTCTCCGGCATCAATCCCGCATTTGATGCACCCGTGCCCATTCCGGTGCGCGAAGTGTTGCCCTGGGCTATCTTTATTGGCTTGCTTGCGCTGCTCGCGATTTATTTTGTCGGCGCCGAACAGGGCGCGACGTCGATCTTCCAGGGCATGTACATCCACGAGTTCGTCCACGACGGTCGCCATCTGCTCGGCTTTCCCTGCCACTGAGACCGACATGATCCGAAACCTTTTGATACGCGGCATGATCGCGGGACTAGTCGCGGGCCTGCTCGGCTTTTGCGTGGCCAAGACCTTTGGTGAACCTGCAGTTGACCGGGCGATTGCTTTTGAGTCGCAGCAGGAAAAGCTGCACGAGCAAGCGGAAGCGGCGGCGGGGCATCAGCACGATCCCGCCGACGACGTCGAACTTGTCAGTCGCGGCACGCAAGCGGGACTAGGTTTGCTGACCGGTGTTTGCGTGTTCGGGACAGCACTGGGCGGCCTGTTCTCGCTCGTGTTCGCCTTCTCGTATGCTCGGATGGGCGTTTTGCGCGCACGCGGCACGTCGGCATTGCTCGGTTTGTTCGGCTTCGTGACGGTTGCGATTGTGCCGTTCCTCAAGTACCCGCCTAATCCGCCATCCGTAGGCAATCCTGACACCATCGGCGCACGGACCGCGTTGTTTTTCGGCATGGTCGCGATCTCGCTGATCGTGGCGGTGTTTGCTGTTCGGCTGCAGCGCCGTTTGCAAACGCGTCATGGCAACTGGAACGCGGTACTGGTTTCGATTGCTGTGTATATCGTGCTGATGGCGCTGGCGTACCTTGCGTTGCCGCCGATTGATGAAGTGCCGAGGCTGTTCTCGGCCACGCTGCTGTGGAAATTCCGCGTGGCCGCGATTGGTATTCAAGCGGTGATCTGGACCACGCTCGGCTTGCTCTTCGGTGCGCTTGCACATCGCGAGTTGGAGAAGGTGCCGGCACGGCGGATTGCTTCGGCTTGAGCTTTTCGCGAGCGGAGACTCAATGAGGGGCGGCTTGCGGGCCGCCCCTTTTTTATCGCGCTGTCTTGCGTGCAAGGAGGGTATCGAACAGCGCGAGCTTGTCGGTATCGGCCATGGTCTTCCATGCCTTGATTTCTTCACGGCTTCTGAAGCAGCCTTCGCAATGACCGGTGGTTTTGTCGAGCCGGCATACGTCCGTGCAGGGTGAGCCCACGGGTTCAAGCCGTCTGGCGCGCTCAATAGTGAACGCGAGTTCAAGCGGTACTTTTATTTCGGTAGGCATTTCCATCGGCGTAATTGTCATAGCATTTCGCCGCGAAAGAGGGCGGCGGCTGCCGCCGGATTCGTCGGCCAGTAAGTGTGCATGTAGGTTGCGGTGATCGGGCCGTGACGGTAAATCGCTTCGCCTTCCACGCCCGTGGTGGCATGCGTCGCGGTGAGCGCTGGCAGCATGGAAGTGGTCATCGACGAGTAGTGGAAGGTGTGGCCGGTGTGAGTGCCGTGGCGGCTTTCAACACGTTGCATCGCGAGCCGGGCCAGGCGCTTTTGCATCTTCGCGTGGCCGGGCAGGAGACCGAGCATCGTATGCTGCGAGCCCTCTATGTCCGTCAGCGAATCGAGCAGATACAGCATGCCGCCGCATTCCGCGACCACCGCTTTACCTGCGCCACTATGCGCACGAATTGAGGCGGCGCTGACTGCGTTCGCGGCGAGTTGAACGGCGTGCAATTCCGGATATCCACCCGGCAGATAAAGCGCATCGGCATGCGCGGGAACGGGTTCATCGGCGAGGGGTGAGAAGGGCGCAAGCGTTGCGCCCATCGACGTCAGCAGATCGAGGTTGGCCGGGTAGATAAACGAAAACGCGCCGTCGCGGGCGATGGCGATGTGCATGCCGTCGAGCAACCGCGGAGGCTGCTCAAGGGCTTCGTGGGCGAACATTACCGCGGGCGGCAACTCGCGCAACGTCGTCTCGCCGATGGCATCCGCTGCGCGATCCAGCCGTGCATCGATGTCCGCCACCTCTGCTGCTTGCGTGAGACCGAGGTGCCGACCGGGGAGCGCAATGTCGTCGGTGCTCGACAGATGCCCGCAATATCGAATGCCTTCGGGAATGGATTCGCTCAGCATTTGCGCATGCCGTGCCGACGCCACGCGATTGGCAAGCACGCCGTGAAACGGCAGGTCAGCGCGATAGCGCGCGAGTCCAAACGCCATTGCTCCGAAGGTCTGCGCCATGCCGTGCGCGCCGATCACAGCGAGCACCGGCACGCCGAACGTGGTGGCGAGATCGGCGCTGCTGGGCGTGCCGTCGAAGAGGCCCATCACGCCTTCGATCAGGATCAAATCGGCTTCCTGCGCGGCTTTTGCGAGCAGCGCGCGGCAGCCGCTTTCACCCACCATCCACAAATGCAGCGAATACACCGGCGCGCCGGACGCGCGCTCCAGGATCATCGGATCGAGGAAGTCGGGACCGGTCTTGAAGACCCGCACTCGCAGGCCATGCCGCGCGTAATAGCGAGCGAGTCCCGCGGTGACGGTGGTCTTGCCCTGGTTCGACGCGGGCGCGCTGATGAATAAAGCGGGGCAGGCGCGCACGTCAGAACTCGACGCCGCGTTGTGCCTTGACGCCTTGCTCGCGATACGGATGCTTGATCGCGCGCATCTCCGTCACAAGATCTGCTGCTTCGATCAGCGCATCCGGCGCATGGCGGCCGGTCACGACCACATGCAGCATCTCGGGCCGCGCAGTGAGCACCGCGAGCACTTCATCAAGGGGCAGGTACTCGTATTTGAGCACCGTGCACAGTTCATCGAGCACGACCATTTGATACTCGCCGCTTTCGATCATCGTGCGCGCAGCGTCCCAGCCTTTGCGAGCCGTAGCAATATCGGCATCGCGATTCTGCGTGTCCCACGTGTAGCCGTCGCCCATGGTGATGAAGTCGCAGTGCGCGATTGCGCCCAGGAAATCGCGTTCGGAGGTGTGCAATGCACCTTTGATGAACTGCACCACGCCGAGCCGCATGCCATGCCCGAGCACACGGACGGCCATGCCGAACGCCGCGGTGGTCTTGCCCTTGCCCGTGCCCGTATTGACGATCAGCAGACCCTTTTCTATCGATGCGGCGGCCTGCTTTTTCTCGTGACCTTCCTTGCGCCGCTGGGTCATGCGCAGATGCGATTCTTCGTCCGTTTTCATGATGTTGTCTCGTTGTCAGTCTGTTGATTCAGATTGTCTTCAGCGATAGCGACAGTCACGCCATCGGTCACCGTCTTCGGCGCGACAATGCGGCCATTGCGCGACGCGAGCAACGCGCACGGCTCGCACACACCGTCGATGCCAAGCAGCGCCTGAACGCGTTCCGACGCGCCGGTTTCAACCTGCGCGATGCGTTGCTTCGAGAAAAAATGCAGCGGCAAACCGTGGCGAGCGGCGAATTCGAGCAGCGCGGTTTCGTCTTTCTTGCTATCAATCGATGCCAGCGCGCGAGCGCCCGCCAGTGGCCGCGTTCCCAGCGCCGCGAATACGGCAGCATGAATCTGTTCGACGCTGACGCCGCGACGGCAGCCTATGCCGATGACCCATGCGCTCATGATGGCCCGCGTAAAGGTAAAGGTCGGCGCGAGGGCGGTGCCAGACGCGGAAAAATTGGATTCATGTCAGTCGATAAAAGCATTGCGTCCTTCATCCGTCCCTCGCGGATGTGGCGTCCGGCGCGCTTTTAGAGCGCGCCACTTGGCGACTGGCCGGTATCCGGGCTGAGCAACCTCATTCCGCTCGCCTTCCCGCTCCGCGGAGCAGTGGCTATGGAGGAAATGGGCGCGCGGGTCGAACGAGTGTCATTCGATGCGCGCGCGGGTCGCTTACCGTTGCGGGGACAGCACAGGTTTTGTCGACACTGCGCGTGAGGTCTCAAGCGTAAGTCTTAAGCGTTGAACCTTGAAAATACGCGCGCGGGAAAAGCGCGCGTGAGCACCAGACGCGGGCCAAAGATAGCACAGCGGGTGTGGGTTGCGCTGGGCTTTCAGGCCTTTAACCGCCACGCGATCCCCGCGCATACCCCACGCGTACCCCGCCTGAACCTTGACGCTAATCAGCCATCAGCCTAGACTTCGCGATAGTTTTCTGGTGCTCGCGCGCGGTCTCTGCTGCGCGCAGTTAAACGGGAAGCAGGGAGCGTTGCCGGAACTCTGGCCATGCCAACCTGCGCTGCCCCCGCAACGGTAAGCGAAAATCGCGCGACGTGGATTCACCCCTGTTTTACGTCATGTAGCGCGATAAAGCCGGCTTCAAGAACCACTGCATGGCCATGCCACGCGGGAAGGTGAAGCGGCACTTTCGCCAGCCCGGATACCGGCCGGAACGAGTCACACTGAAGCGGACGATGTCGCGGGGATGCGGCATACGCTCGGCACTTTTCACCATGCTGTTTCCGGATATCCGTCCCGCATCGCCGTATTCGCACGCGCATTTCAATGCTCGCGTGAGTCGCAAAAGGGCCGCGCAATCCGGCAGCAAGCAGCCAATCGATAAAACGGAGCAACGGATGCAAACGCGCAAAATCCCGGTCACGGTGGTCACGGGTTTCCTCGGCAGCGGCAAGACCACGCTGATGCGGCACATCCTGCAACACGCGAAAGGGCTGCGGATTGCGGTGATCGTGAACGAGTTCGGCGAACTGGGCATCGATGGTGAAATCCTGAAGGGCTGCAACATCGGTTGCGTGGATGAAAGCGTCACGGACCAGCCGAATCTGTATGAGTTATCGAATGGCTGTCTTTGCTGCACGGTGCAGGAAGAGTTCTATCCCGTGATGGAGCAGCTTGTCGAGCGGCGCGATCAGATCGATCACGTGCTGATCGAGACCTCCGGACTTGCGTTGCCCAAGCCGCTCGTGCAGGCGTTCAACTGGCCCTCCATCAAGAATGCGTTCACCGTGGATGCCGTCGTGACGGTGGTCGATGGACCCGCTGCGGCAAGCGGCCAGTTCGCGGCTAACCCCCAGGCAGTGGATGCACAACGCCGCGCCGATCCGAATCTCGATCACGAATCGCCGCTGCATGAGTTGTTCGAAGATCAACTCGCTTCAGCGGATCTGGTGATCCTCAACAAGACTGATTTGATCGATGAAACGCAGCAGCGCGCGGTGGAAACGCTGATTCGCGGCGAGATTCCGGCCGGCGTCAAGATCGTACCGGCGCAGATGGGGCAGCTTGATCTGCATGCGCTGCTCGGGCTTGAGGCGGCGTCGGAAACGACGATTCATCTGCGTGTCGACCATCATGGTTCTGCCGACGACGAAGGCCATGTCGATCATCACCACGATGACTTCGATTCAGTCGTGGTCGAAGCACGGGTCGAGTCGCGCGAGGCCGTGATTGCGGCATTGCGCTCGCTGGTGGATGCCAACACGATTTATCGCGTGAAGGGTTTCGCGGCTTTGCCGGGCACGCCCATGCGGCTGGTCGTGCAGGGCGTGGGTCAGCGGTTTGACACCTACTTCGATCGCCGTTGGACCGGCAAGGAGGCTCTCGAAGGCATCAGCCGCTTCGTGTTGATTGGCGAGGATCTCGACCAGCCGCGCCTGCAACAAGCGCTGACTGCCGCCCTCGCCAACGCACCCGTGCAGGCCTGATCCATGCATCTGCTACGCACGACGCCCGGTGGTTTTGTCGACGACGCTGCCGGCGTCATGCGTATCGACCAGACGCCGGCACCTGTCGTCATATTGAGTTCCGCCGATACCACGCTCTCGCTTTTAGCCAGTGTCGTGCCGAATCTGGAAGCGGACTTCCCGGCGATCCGGCTGGCGAACCAGGCGTTCTTGCGCCAGCCGGCATCGGTGGATTTTTACGTCGATGACGTGCTCAAACATGCACGCGTGATCGTTATCGATCATCTTGGCGGCGAAGCGTATTGGCCCTACGGGATCGAGAGCATCACCACGCTTGCGCGCCGCAATGGCCAGATGCTCGTGATGTTTTCAGGCGACCTGCAGGAAGATGCGAATCTCGTGGCGAAGAGTACAGCCGAGCCTGCGTTGTGCGATCAGCTTTGGCGTTATCTGCGTGAGGGTGGCGCGAAGAATGCCGAAGCGTTCCTGCGTTGCATCGCGTTCCGGGGGCTGGGATATGGGCGTGAAGCGAACGAACCGACCCCGTTGCCAGCGGTGGCGATCTATCATCCGGCGCGGCAGATCGCGATCGTGGACGACTGGAAGGAGCAGTGGGTTCAAGGCGCGCCCGTTGTTGCGGTGCTGTTCTATCGGGCGCATTTGCAGTCCGGCAATACCGATGTTTTCAATGCGTTGATCGATGCCCTGGAGGCGCAAGGCCTCAACCCGCTGCCGATCGCCATGGCGTCGCTTAAAGACCCGTTGAGTCGCGAGGTCGTGCAACAGCTTTGCGCGGATCACGCTGTGTCACTGGTGCTGAACACAACCTCATTTGCTGCCGGCGTCATAGACGACCCTGTGCCGTTCGAACTCGCGGGCGATGCGCCGGTACTGCAAGTCATTCTTAGCGGGGGAAATCGCGAAGACTGGTTGAAGGACAACCACGGACTGAATTCGCGCGATGTCGCCATGCATGTCGCACTGCCGGAAGTCGATGGCCGCATCATCACGCGCGCGATCAGCTTCAAGGGACTTGCGTATCGATGCAAGATCACTCAAGTCGATGTCGTGCGATATCAGCCCGACCTTGAACGCGTGCGTTTCGTGGCCGAGTTGAGCCAACGCTGGTGTCGCTTGCGGCAGCTCGATAACGCCGGCAAACGCATTGCGCTCGTGCTTGCGAACTATCCACTGAGTGAAGGCCGCATCGGCAATGGCGTGGGTCTCGATACACCGGCGTCCGTCGTCAACATTCTTTCGATGCTTGCGAAAGAAGGGTATCGAGTGGATCAAATTCCCGCCGATGGCGACGCGCTAATGCAGGCGCTCACCTCAGGCGTGACGAATGATCCGGTGGTTCGCGATTTGCGTCCCGCGTTGCAAAGCCTGTCGCTTGATGATTACCTCGATGCTTTCGAGAAGCTGCCGGACAACGTCCAGCAGGAGTTGAATGCGCGCTGGGGTCCGCCCGAAAGTGATCCCACCATCCGTCGCGGCCGCTTCATGATCGCGGGCTGGCGCTGCGGGCATGTGTTCATCGGTATTCAGCCGGCGCGTTCTCGTGAACGTGGCGACTACGCCAGTTATCACGACGCGGAGCTCGTGCCGCCGCATGCTTATCTCGCGTTTTACTTCTGGCTGCGGCTGCGATTCAACGTGGACGCGATCGTTCACGTGGGCAAGCACGGCAACCTTGAATGGCTGCCGGGCAAGAGCGTTGCGTTGAGCGCTTCATGCTGGCCTGATTTGACGCTTGGCGCCATGCCGCACCTGTATCCGTTCATTGTGAATGACCCGGGCGAGGGCAGTCAGGCGAAGCGGCGGGCGCAGGCGGTCATCATCGACCACTTGATGCCGCCGCTCACGCGCGCTGAAAACTATGGCCCGTTGCAGGATCTCGAACGTCAGGTCGACGAGTACTACGAAGCATTGATGGTCGATCCACGCCGCGCAAAACTCCTTCGCAAAACGATTTTGGCAAGCATCGTCGAGCACAGTCTGCATGAAGAACTCGGACTCGATAAACCCCGCGACGCCGATGCCGAAGATACGCTACTGACCCGAGCCGACGCGTATTTATGCGAGCTGAAGGAAGCTCAGATTCGCGATGGCCTGCACGTGTTCGGCGCCTCACCGCAAGGCGTGCAACGTCGCGATACCCTGCTTGCTCTCGGCCGTTATCCAACTGGCGATGCACAGGGCGCGAACGCAAGCGTGCTGACCGCGCTGGCGCGAGATTTGAATCTGGGCGAGACATTCGATCCGCTGGATGCCGACTGGAGCGCGCCGTGGACAGGTCTCCGTCCTGCTGAACTTGAAAACGTGATCGACTCGCCGTGGCGTCATCACGGCGACACGCGCGAGCGTCTCGAGTTGCTTGCGACGTCATTGCTTGACCGGCCATCCAATACAGCGGGGCCGTACACATCGCAAGTATTGACGCGGTTGAATGGCGACTTGCTCGCACGGCTCGACGCTTGCGGCCCTCAGGAGCTAAAGCAGCTTCAACGCGGTCTCGATGGACGTTTTGTACCACCGGGCCCAAGCGGATCGCCATCGCGTGGAAGGCCGGACGTCTTGCCTACCGGCCGCAATTTTTATTCGGTCGATACCCGCGCCGTACCGACGCGCGCAGCGTGGACGCTCGGCCTGAAGTCGGCCAACCTGCTGATCGAACGCCACCTTCAGGAGCACGGCGATTATCCGCGCGCGATTGGTTTATCGGTATGGGGCACGGCCACCATGCGCACCGGCGGTGACGATATCGCCCAAGCCATGGCGTTGATCGGCGTTAGGCCCAAGTGGGCGGCAGGCAGCAATCGCGTGACCGATTTCGAAGTCTTGCCCATCACCATTTTCAACCGTCCGCGCATCGACGTGACGCTGCGGGTATCGGGATTCTTCCGCGATGCATTCGCGAACCTGATGCATCTCTTCGATGCCGCCGTGCAAGCCGTGGCCGAACTCGACGACGAAGCCGAAGACCTCAACCCGATCCGTGCGCGCATCATGCGTGAACGCGACGAACACATGGCGCGCGGACTCGACGAAAAGGAAGCGCGCTTGCGTGCGGGATGGCGCGTGTTCAGCACGAAGCCGGGCGCGTACGGTTCAGGTTTGCAGGAGATGATCGACGCGAAGCAATGGCAAAATGACGCCGATCTCGCACGCGGTTTTCAAAGCTCGGGCGGATATGCGTATTCGCAAAGAGGCGATGGCGTGGAGGCTCGCGACACCTTCGGCGCGCGCTTGTCGACGATTGACGTGGTGGTGCAGAACCAGGACAACCGCGAACACGACTTGCTGGATTCGAACGACTATCACCAGTTTCAGGGCGGCATGGTAGCGGCCGTGCGGCATCTTTCGGGCGCCCAGCCGCAAGCGTATAACCCTGACCACAGCAATCCCGCCGCGCCGCGCATCCGAACCTTGCAGGAAGAAATCTCGCGCGTGATCCGTTCACGCGTGGTCAATCCAAAATGGATCGACGGCGTGAAGCGGCATGGTTACAAGGGCGCATCCGAACTTGCGGCCACGGTAGATTATTTGTTCGGTTACGACGCCACCGCGCGAGTCGTATCGGATCATCAATATGCGCTGGTTGCGGACGCCTATGTCAATGACGCCGACACGCGTGAGTTCATGCAGCAGCACAATCCCCACGCGCTGCATTCGATCTGCGAGCGTTTAACAGAAGCGATGCAGCGTGGCTTGTGGCAAAGTCCAGGCGCATATCAGGAGCAGGTCGAACGTCATCTGCTGGATGCCGAACAGCAACTCGAAGGGCAACGAACGTGAGCGAATCCATCTTTCCGTTTGCCGCACTGGTCGCACAAAAACCCTTGCAGCAAGCACTTTTATTGGCGGCCATCGATCCTGCGCTGGGCGGCGTGTTAGTGAGCGGTCCGCGTGGCACAGCGAAATCGACGACCGCGCGCGCGCTCGCTGAACTGCTGCCCGAGGGCCAGTTCGTGACCCTACCGCTGGGGGCAAGTGAAGAACAGTTGATTGGTTCGCTGGATATCGAAGCTGTGTTGCGCGACGGCGGCGTGCGCTTTTCGCCGGGTTTGCTCGCGAAAGCGCATCAGGGCGTGTTGTACGTCGATGAAGTCAATCTGCTGCCCAACCAACTCGTGGATCAGTTGCTCGATGTAGCGGCCAGTGGCGTCAACGTCATTGAGCGAGATGGCATTTCGCATCGGCATGATGCTCGGTTCGTGCTGATCGGGACAATGAATCCGGAGGAGGGCGAACTCAGGCCGCAACTACTGGATCGGTTCGGTTTGGCGGTCCCCCTGCAAAACTGTTTTGATGCGGGAACACGTCGTGAAATCGTCAAGGCGCGTCTCGCATTCGATACGAATCCTGACGCTTTTCGCTTGCGGTTCACGGGGCAACAAGAAGCCTTGGCGCTAAAGCTTCGCCAAGCCAGAGCAATGCTTTCGACCCTCGAATTCGACGACGCAGTTCACGCGCGCGTTAGCGAGTTATGTATCGATGCGCATGTGGACGGCTTGCGTGCCGATCTCACCATGCTGCGCGCAGCGCGAGCGCTGGCGGCGTTCGAAGAGGCAACAGCGGTGAACGTCGAGCACGTTGAACGCGTGGCGGAATCGGTGTTGCTGCATCGACGCAAAGAAGGCAGCGCACCCAGCGATCAAGGCAGCAATCAACGTTCTCCTGAAGCCCGTACGCAACAGAAAGACACTGATGAAGCGAACTTCGGCTTCATGCCTCCCGAGCCCGTAGACATCAAGGCAGTCAAGAACGTCAGGCCGCTTGCCGCAAAAAAATCCTGAGCCATCGAAGGCAGGATGCAGAGGCCGAACCCGGCCGCCTTCGATGGCTAGAACCTTCAGCGCAAGGTACAACGCGATCACGTGCGGGCGAAGTGAGCACGCGCATCGACTGGTTGCAGACGCTGCTGGCGAAACGCAATCAACCTCTGGACAGAACTCACCTGAGATTTCATCGCGAGCAGGGCGACAGCAGCGCGTTGCATTGCTTCGTGCTCGATTGCTCCGGGTCGATGCTAAGCGGCAAGCGGCTTGCGCTTGCTAAAGGACTGGTCGTGGCGCTATTCGACCGGGCGTACCGCGAGCGCGCAGAGGTGGCGCTGGTCTGCTTCGGCGGTGGGAAGGCGCAAGTGCGTCGTGAACCTGGAGCGGCGCATTGGTGGAACGAACGTTGGCTCGCGCCTATTGGTGGAGGCGGGGGAACGCCGCTTGCGCTGGGCGTACATACAGGCGCTAATGTGCTGCTTAGGGCAGCACGTCATCGCCCTTCACAGCGGCGTTTCTTGTGGCTGCTGACCGACGGCCGCAGTCCGGAAACACCTTCGCGTCCCGATGCGGCGGATCAGATTGTCATCGTCGATTTTGAAAATCAAGCGGTGCGCTTAGGGCGTTGCGCGACGCTAGCCGAGTCATGGCGCGCGGAGTATCGTACGGCCGCTTCCATGACTTCGTCCTAGTTCATTCGTACCAGCGCGGCGTGTATACCCAGTCGCCATGACCATCGGCTCGCGGAAAACTGCGCGTGGTGGACGAACCGACAATCACCATCGTACGCATATCGACTTGACTGGAATGCAGTTTTTCCAGCGTCGTGGTGGTCAGTGTTTCGCCCGGCCTGCCGATATTTCTACCCAGCACGATCACGGTTGCCCCGCTCCGATGCTCCCGCACGATATCGAGCGCGCGATCGAGTTGCCACGGCCGCGCGCGAGAGACGGGGTTATAAAACGCCATCACGAGATCGGCCTGAGCCGCGTACCGCAAGCGCGTTTCTATCACGGCCCACGGCTTGAGATTGTCCGATAGCGACAGCATGCAGAAGTCGTGGCCGAGGGGCGCACCGGCCTTGGCAGCCGTCGCAAGGGCTGCTGAAACTCCCGGGACGACCGCCAACTCCACCGCGTTCCACGGCGCGTTGTCGCGGGCCTGATCGAGCGCTTCGAGCACGGCCGCGGCCATTGCAAAGACCCCGGGATCTCCCGACGAGACCACCACCACGTTACGTCCTGCACTCGCCAGTTCGAACGCATGACGCGCGCGCTGCATCTCTTCGCGGTTGTCGGTGCAATGCAGGACCTGATGCGACGCGAACGGACCGGCCATGCGCACATAGGTCTCGTAACCGAGGACATCGTCTGCTCGAATTAACGCATGTCTTGCAGCGGGCACCATTAGATCTGCGCTGCCGGGGCCGAGACCAATCACGGTCAGCGTGCCGCGTGCTTGTCCGAGTGTCGAGGGATCGAGCGGCTGTGGCGCGAGAGCAATTGTGATGCCGTCATCAAGAGACTCAAGCACGACAAAACCTGCTGGAAGCGTTCCGAAGCGCAGCGGCATATCTAATGTATGTGCGGCTTCGACAAGCGATACCGACGTCATCATGTTCAAGGGCGCGAGGACCGCCGCCAGCGCTATCGGTGCAATGCGTTGTTCACGCAAGATCCCGCGCACGCGTTCGACGATGGAGCCCTCTGACGACAACGCCGTCACGCACACCACCGCGCAACGCGGATGAATCATCAACTCGCCCACAACTTCGCTCGTATGCGGCGTGATGCGGATCGCGAGGCCCGCGTCGGCAGCGCGTGGCAAGTCTGCTGCGTCGAGCCACGGCGCGTGACCTTCAATACGCGTCGTGGCGCCTGCCAGAAGATCGGACACAAAACGTTTCCCGTGTTCGATATCGGCTAACACGTATCCCGCCGGCGGGTTCAGCAAGCAAGTGCCGAAACGTAGTTCACCGCTCGTTGTGATTGCCGGCGCGACGTCCAGCGCCGCCGCTATTTCCCGCGCCATCACGTTCACTCCACCCAACCCACCAAGCAAGGGCACGACCGCGCTGCCGTCTTCGGCCACGGCCAGCACGGGCGGTTCATGAGTCTTGTCGGCGAGCGCAGATGCCAGGCATCGGATCACGATGCCCGCCGCGCACAAGGCGACAATCGGCGTGTTGCGCGCATAGAGTTCGCGCAGGTGCAAGCCCAGTTCGGTAAACGTAACATCGCCCTGCACGCGGCTTGCGAGTCCATGAATGAGCGAACCCGGATACCGCGCCTGGATGCTGCGAGCGGTATCAACCGCGCCCGTGCCCAGCACCACGATTGCTACGGGAACCTGATCGATCAACTCGCTCACGCCTGCCATTTTTCCCCCGGCACGACGAGCAGCGAGAAGTAGGGCGACGCCATGGGATCGACTTCTTCCAGCGGCACGATGCGCTGGTTCGCCATGGTCGCGCGTTCGACGTAAAGCGCGCGTTTATCGAGTCCGAGTTCGGTCAGCACGCGTCGTACCTTATCGAAGTTGCGGCCCAGTTTCATGATCACGGCGGCATCGGCGGTGGCGAGACGTTGCCTGAGATCGGCTTCCGGCAGCACGCCCGATAACACCGACAAGCTTTGGTTCCGATACACAAGCGGCACGCCAAGCACGGCAACCCCGCCGAGCATGGAACACACGCCGGGCACGACATGCGCTTCGAATCGTTCGGACAGCCGGTCATGCAGATACATGTACGAGCCGTAGAAGAACGGATCGCCTTCGCAGATCACGGCTACATCGCGGCCGGCTTCTAGATGATCCGCGATGCGCAGGGCGGATTCATCGTAGAAGTCGCCGATGATCGTTTCATAGCAGAGCGGCGGTTCAAGCGCTTCTGTTGTGACGGGATAAACCAGCGGCATGCGGGTTTGCGTCTCTTTCAAATGCGCTTCGATAATGCCGAACGCGTTGCCTCTCTTGCCCTTCGCCACGAAGTAAGCGACCACCGCAGCCGAGGTCAGCAAGCGCAGTGCCTTTACTGTGATCAGCTCGGGGTCACCGGGGCCGACACCGAGTCCATAGAGGCGTCCGCTCATCTATTCGGTCTCCGTTGCCAGCGCGTTCACGGCAGCGGCCGCCATCGCGCTGCCGCCACGCCGGCCGCGCAATGCGACGAATGGCACGCCGCGGCTATCGGCGGCAAGCAGCGCTTTCGATTCTGCCGCGCCGATAAACCCCACGGGGAAGCCCAGGATCAGCGCGGGTCTGGGTGCGCCCGCGTCGAGCATGTCGAGCAGATGAAAGAGTGCAGTGGGCGCATTACCGATCACGACCACACTGCCTTCAAGATCTGGTTGCCACAGCTCGAGCGCGGCAGCGGAGCGCGTGTTGCCGAGTGCGCGAGCGCGTTCAGGCACGGAAGGATCGTTGAGCGTGCAGATCACGCGGTTATCCGCCGGCAGTCTCGCGCGCGTGATGCCTTCGGCGACCATGCGGGCATCGCAGAGAATAGAAGAGCCTTTGCTAAGCGCCAGGCGGCCTGCCGTGCCCGCGCCGTGAGAGAACACGAGGTCGTCGATGACGTCTGTCATGCCGCATGCGTGGATCACGCGCACGGCAAGTTTCTCGAGATCGGCGGGAATGGCCGAGAGGTTGGCCTCGGCGCGAATGGTCGCAAACGACGCGCGATAAATCGCCTGGCCGTCGCGAATGTAGTCAAGCATCAAGGTGACTCCGGGCTAGCCAGCGGGCTGCCTGTTCAATGGTGAGATGGCGCGCGAGGGGCTCAGGTGCGTTGCCGTAGAGATCGTAGCGGCCGGGTGCAACAGCCAGCAAGGTGGTATCGACGCGATGTGCCGCCGCGCATGAGCGCGCGCAACCGCTTAGGTGTACGTCGCCCGTGGGCGGCATTGACCGAGCGAGAAGTCGCGCGTCGGTTTTAGTATCGGTAAAACTTTTTGCGCAGCCTGGCGAACCCGCACACGCAATCAGGCGCGCGAAGGGTTCGTCGGGGTTCGTCGCGAGACCGAGTGCGGCGAGTTGTGCAACGACCGTTTGGGCATTAGCAGAAGGCACGTCGAGCAGCATGACGCTTTGCCAGGGCGTCATGCGTAATCGTGGCGCAAGATCGGCGAGCGCAAGCAGTGTTGCGGCATCCAGGCGCCCAAGCGGCACTTGCGCACCGACACACACGCTGTCGCCCATCTCTTGACGATGCACGCCGAAACGCAGCTTTGCATCGGAGGCGGGACGTCGCCAATGCTCAACGTCATGATCCAAAGCAAAGCCAAGCTTCTCCTGCGCGCGGCCAAGAATGTCTTCGATGGAATATGTCGTCAGCAGATCACGCATCCTGGTCTGCCAGGGCTGAGCAAGATCGAGGAAGGTATGCAGCAGCGCAATAACGAGTTCAGGGACGTGCCCGGTTTTCACCGCAGCCAACGCAGGCGCATCGTTTTCAAATTGGGGTGGACACCCCGCGAGCCCAAATACAAACCGTTCCGCCGATACCGCTGAAAGCCATACATCGTGAGGATGGTCGAGCATGGCAAGGCGCTCGCCCCCGTCGACCATCAACGCAAATTTTGGCGATAGCTGATGCAAACGCACGTCACGCTGCATCTGCCCGATCAATGTGGAAACGAGTGGGACGACATCGAGCAAGGCGTGCGAATCGAGGCCCGCCAGCGGACTGGACATGACGTTACGCTGGTCGTCGGAATCGGGGGTGTCGGGACCGAGCCCTGCATTGACGAGCCGCGAGACGAGCGCTTCCTGCGCGTCTGTCTCTTCAGTGACGCCGCGAATCTGGAGATTCGCGCGATTGGTTGCATCGATGAAACCGGAACCGAATTCGAGCGACACTTGCGCCACGACACGCGCCTGCGCTGCGCTCAGCTCGCCCCTTACGAGACGAATGCGGCACAGGCCGCCGTCGCGTGCAGGCACGATCCGCATCAGACCGGGACACGCCGATGGCCGTGATGCTTGGGATGATGCGTGCGCTAATCCGCGTAC
The DNA here is from genome assembly GCF_964252755.1 of Caballeronia sp. LjRoot29. Taxonomy (NCBI): domain Bacteria; kingdom Pseudomonadati; phylum Pseudomonadota; class Betaproteobacteria; order Burkholderiales; family Burkholderiaceae; genus Caballeronia; species Caballeronia sp. LjRoot29. Next base: position 238,365 of record NZ_CAXUPU020000007.1, read on the forward strand.
AGTAGTGAGTGGTTCGTTCAAAGCGTGACCCGTCCGGTCTCGCGCGGCGCCCGAGCATGCCGGACCCTTTCACGGGATGGCACGTTCGCGGCATCGGTACACCCCGCCCGATGTTGGCTTGCACGAAGAATTGCGGTCGGCAGGTCTCTTGGCTTGCAGGTCGTCATCCGTACCGGCCTTCCCAGTCGAAACCAGTGGCAGTGGAGCGCGGACTCGCTGCGTACAATTGCGGGGGCAGCCACAGTTCTGCTGTGTTCCCTGTTAGGCCCGTAAGGGCACCGACTAACCGCGCTATTATGCCCGTTTTTGCAGCGGCTAAAGCGCGCAGGCGTCAGGCCGTACGTGCTTTAGCCGCATAGTGCCGGCCGCGTTGCAGACGAGGCGCGAGCAGTGAATGAGTGAGTGAACGAGTTGGAAAATAGATCAGAGGACCGGCAGATGTCACCGTGGTTGACCGTGTTGGGGATCGGGGAGGATGGCTGGCGCGGACTGAGCCGGCAAGCGCGCCAGGCGCTGCTGGCAGCCGATACTATTTTCGGCGGCGCGCGTCATCTCGCGTTGTTGCCCGCGCGGATAGGCGGCGAACGTCGCGCATGGCCTGCGCCGTTTACGATCGCGCCCGTGCTCGAATATCGTCACGGACGCAAACAGGTGTGCGTTCTCGCAAGCGGCGACCCGATGATGTACGGCGTTGGCTCGACTTTCGCCCGCGAACTGACTGCCGATGAATTCTGCGTGGTGCCCGCGCCGTCTTCGTTATCGCTTGCCGCCGCGCGTTTGCACTGGGGGCTGCAGGACGTCGCGATAGTCTCGCTGGTCGGGCGCCCGGTCGCGGCCCTCGAAACGCAGCTTCATCACGGCGCGCGCCTTTTCGTTCTGAGCAGCAACGCCGCGAGTCCCGGCGTGGTCGCGCAATTGCTGACCACGCGCGGTTTCGGCGCGAGCCGGCTGAGCGTATTCGAGCACCTGGGTGGCGAGCGCGAGCGTCGTATCGACAGCGTGGCCAGTGCGTGGACGGCAAGCGAAGTGGCCGCGCTGAATCTGGTGGCGATCGAATGCATCGCGGAAAACCACGCGCGGCGCTTGCCCCTGACGCCCGGTCTTCCCGACGACGCTTACCAGCACGACGGGCAGCTCACGAAGCGCGATGTCCGCGCGATCACGCTGGCACGGCTTGCTCCCGAGCCCGGCGAACTGCTGTGGGACGTGGGTGCGGGATGCGGGTCGATTGGTATCGAATGGATGCGCGCGCATCCGGGTTGCCGTGCCATCGCGATCGAAGCGAACGGCCAGCGTCAACGCTTCATAGAACATAATCGCGACGCGCTCGGCGTACCCGGACTGCAACTGGTCGAGGGCGAAGCGCCTGACGCGTTGGCCGGACTTCCTGAGCCCGACGCGATTTTTATCGGCGGAGGCGTGACCGTGCCGGAGATGCTTGATACGTGCTGGTCTCATCTGAAGAAAGGCGGCCGGATGATCGTCAATGCAGTCACGATCCAGAGCGAGATGACGCTGGTCGCATGGCGCGCGCTTCACGGCGGCGAGATGACGCGTATCAGCGTTGCGCATGCCCAGCCGCTAGGCGCCTTCGATACCTGGCGCCAGGCGCTTCCGATCACGCTGCTGCACGCGGTCAAACCGTGATGCGGATCGATCGGCCGGCAGGGGCGGCGCAATGATGCGGACCCTGCTATTGGGAGGGACCGGCGACGCGTTGAAAATCGCGCGACGTCTCGGCCCTGCGCATATTTATAGCCTCGCCGGACTGGGCCGTGTACCGGACGATCTGACCTGTCGCGTCCGCGTAGGCGGATTTGGCGGGATAGAAGGGTTGGCGGCGTTCATCGAGACCGAATCCATCGGCTTGATCGTCAATGCGACGCATCCCTACGCCGCACAAATGAGCCATCACGCGAGCACGGCGAGTGCGCTTAAAAACATTGAATGCTGGGCGCTTCGCCGCGCACCGTGGCAGCCGCAATCCGAAGACGATTGGCGCGAGGCAATCGATTTTCCGGACATCATCCGCACGCTCGCGCCTTACAAATATCCGCTCTGGACGCTGGGCCGCGAACCGCTTGCGCATCTTGACGAGATTCCCCCTGCGCAACACTGGACCATTCGCTGTCTCGACTCGCACCCCGGCAACGCACGCGCGACAATCATCGGTGCGCGTGGCCCGTTCTCGTTGGAAAGTGAACGCATGCTCTTCGACACGCAGCAAACCGATGTCCTCGTCAGCAAGAATAGCGGCGGCGCGGCAACGGAGGCGAAACTTGCCGTAGCGCGGGAACGCGGTTTGCCCGTAGTCATGCTGAAAAGGCCAAACTTGCCACCGGTCCAGCGCGAATTCTTCGATACAAACTCGCTTCAAGACGCACTCGAAGCAGGGTCCCATTCGCAATCACTTTCGATAAAACCCCTTAAATGACGGTCTATTTCATTGGCGCCGGACCCGGAGATCCCGAACTCATCACGGTGAAAGGCCAGCGCCTCATTCGGACATGCCCGGTCATCCTGTACGCTGGATCGCTTGTGCCCGAAGCGGTATTGAGCGGACATGGCGCGGAAAGCGTCGTGAATACGGCCGATCTTCATCTCGACGAAATCGTGGCGTTGCTCGAAGCGGCTCACCTCAAAGGGCAAGACGTTGCCCGCGTGCATTCCGGTGATCCATCGCTATACGGCGCAATAGGTGAGCAGATACGGCGCTTGAATATGCTTTCGATTCCTTATGAAATCATTCCCGGCGTCACGGCGGCAGCGGCATCGGCGGCGTCCCTTGGTTGCGAATTCACGTTGCCCGGGATCTCGCAAACGGTGATCCTGACGCGCTTCGCCACGAAGACATCGATGCCCGAAGGCGAGCAGCTCGCCGATCTCGCACGCCATCGCGCGACCATGGCAGTTCACCTTGGCGTGCGTCATATCGAACGAATCGTCGCTGATCTGATTCCGCATTACGGCGCGGAGTGTCCTGTAGCCGTGATCTTCCGCGCAAGCTGGCCCGACGAAGAGAAAGTGCTCGGTACGCTTGCGGATATCGCAGGGAAAGTGCTTGAAAAAGGCATCGAAAAGACTGCGTTGATCGTGGTGGGATACGTGCTGAACGCGGAAGGTTTTACGGATTCATCGCTGTATCGCAAGCCGTTCTGAGCGAGTGCCATGCGCGATATCGATACCGTTTTCGATGCCCTGTCGCATTCGAAATTTCGCATGCGTTTCCGTTTGGGCGCGCGTGAGGAGGCTTATTTGCGTGAACACGGCATGACGGACGTGATCAGCCATGCGCGTGAACTGATTGCGCGGCGGCTTGCGCCTGAGCATCCGCCGAACGACGGCAAGCAGACGCCGTTTCGCGGCCATCCGGTATTTATCGCGCAGCACGCCACGGCAACGTGCTGTCGGGGTTGCCTCGCGAAATGGCATGGCATCGCGGCGGGAAAACTGCTGGATGATGACGAGCGGGACCATGTCGTGCAGGTTATCGAACGCTGGCTGAAGGCGCAAAAAGTGGCCGGTGCGGATAAACCGCCACGTCAGCCCGACTTGCCGTTCTGACAAAAAAACGCCGGGCGGTTTGAAGCCGCGCGGCGTGATTGATTGATCGATGACTTATCGCGCCATCATTCCAAAGCGCGCTTCTTCTTCGCCCTTCGCGACAGCATATTCAGACCCTCGACCAGCGCCGAGAACGCCATCGCTGCGTAGATGTAGCCTTTAGGAACATGCGAGCCGAACCCTTCCGCGACCAGCGTCATCCCGATCACGAGCAGGAAACCGAGCGCGAGCATGACGACAGTCGGATTCCTTTCGATGAAACGCGACAACGGACCTGCTGCGAACATCATCACTGACACCGCCCCGATCACCGCAACGAACATGATCGGAATGTGCTCGGTCATGCCCACTGCAGTCACGATGCTGTCGATGGAAAACACGAGGTCAAGCACGAGGATCTGGCCGATCGCCGACCACGGCGTGAGCGTGGAGGTCTTCGCGACACCGTCGCCATTTTCGCCGGCACCCGAGACGTGATGATGGATCTCGGTGGTCGCCTTCCAAACGAGGAACGCACCGCCCGCAATGAGGATCAGGTCGCGCCACGAAAAGTCGTGTCCGAACGCGGTGAAGATCGGGGCGGTCAGGCGCACGATCAGCGCGACCGTGCCGAGCAGGCCGAGCCGCATGACCAGTGCGAGCCCGATGCCGAGCCGCTGGGTGCGCGCACGGTATGCCTCGGGCAGTTTGTTCGTAAGAATGGAGATGAAGATCAGGTTGTCGATGCCGAGCACGATTTCCATGACAAGGAGCGTCGCCAGGGCGGCCCAGGCGCCGGGGTCGCTTGCCAATGCAACTAAATAGTCCATGAGATCCGAGGGTCTTGGAGGAGGTGGAAAGAAACGGTGAAGGGCGCCACATGGCGGCCGTTCGCGATGATACGTGACGCGCCAAGCAAAAATGTAAGCTTAATGAAATAATTGAGAGCGGCGGGGAGTCAAAAAGTTCGCGGGACAGATCGCAGATGCCCCTTTATCCCAAAAATGATGCACGCCGCGAACGCGGGTAAACTCCAAGACCGTCTGCCCTTAATTTAGCCGGAACAGTTCCGGTTCCGGCACCTTCAACTTTTGCTGCCCGATTCCGGCAGTTCCTTTCGGGTTTCGCATGCAGGGAAAATCGCACCGCCTGGTCGAACTGGACTTCTTTCGTGGCCTCGTACTGCTGGTGATTCTGGTCGATCATATTGGCGGCAGTATGGTATCCCGCGTGACGCTTCACTCGTTCGCACTCAACGACGCCGCCGAAGTTTTCGTGTTCCTGGGTGGATTTGCCACCGCGACCGCCTACGTGTCAATGTCCGCTCGCCGCTCCGAATCCGCCGCGCGGGCGCGGTTTTTCCGGCGTGCATTCGAAATCTATCGCGCATTTCTGGTTACCGCCGTCCTGATGTTGGTGACCAGTTTCTTGTTGCGGCCATTTTTCGGCAGCGCGCCGAATCTGGCAACGTCCGACCTGAATGCCTTTATCTCCACGCCTTTCACCGCGCTCGCCGACGTGCTGCTTTTGCGCCGTCAACCGTATTTGTCTTCTGTCCTGCCCATGTACGCGGTTTTCGCGCTGGCCGTCCCGCTTGTGTTGCCGTTGGCGCGCACCAAGCCGTGGTTATTGCTCGGCGCGAGCATCGCATTGTGGGCAGCGGCGGCGCCCATTGCCGAGTATTTGCCATCGGCGGATGACTTGCTGTGGGATTTCAATCCGGCCGCGTGGCAGTTGATGTTCGTGATCGGCATGATTGCATGTTGCCATCCGATCTATCAGCGCGTGAGATCGCACCGGCTTGGTTGGATGGTGAGCGTCGCGGCGCTCGCGATCGTTGCAGGAATGGCGTACTACAAGTTGCTTGTGCTTCCGGTTCCCTTCGATGGCGATTTCAAGCGCAACCTGGCCGGCGCGAGAATTGTCAATTTCCTGGGCGTCGCGTGGCTTGCGGGCGACCTGGCACGTCATGGCGTAGTGAAGCAGATAGCGCAGCGTTTGCCGTGGGTCGGTGCGGTCGGCCGAGATGGCTTGGTGTGCTTCGTGGCGGGCGCGGTGATCTCGCTGTGCGTGGACTCGATATTGTTCACGCTCACGGGCGGCCTGATTGATGTCCCGCTGGGCCTCGCTGCCGACGCCGTTGCACTGGGTCTGTTGCTGGCGATTCCGCATCGCCAGCGTGTTCTTGATGTGATCGGTTTAGGCGCGCTTAAGCCTGTTACGGCTGTAGCGAAGAGAGAGGGGGAGGAGCGTGCGGTTCGATGAACAACGGCCGACCTCATCCTTCGTCAAGCAAAAGCTGCGGCCAATACTAATAAATTACGCTGCGTAGCGTCCGTTTTCTGCGCGGCGCGTCATTGCCGGATCCAAGCGGTTCCCCCTAACCGCAACGCCCTTCGCTTCAACCGCCGCTCCCGAAAACCCTCA
>NZ_CAXUPU020000008.1:0-218693 GCF_964252755.1 Caballeronia sp. LjRoot29
CTTTTCAGCGTGTTTTGAACCTGAAATCACGTTCCTTCGATGCAACACTTACAGCGTAAACCTCAAGTGACTTATCAAGAAAACTTGCCCGGCCCCCGTCTGACGGGCTAGTATCGCGAGACCATCACCACGGCGAGCGTTCATGTTCACGCTTAGCTCGCCCCGCCGAATGCGTCGACTCTGGTCACTGCTGCTGCTCACCCTTCTCGTTGCCGCGTGCTCCAGCGCGCCGACGCGGGTGTCGCGTGCACCGGCTGCATCGAACGCTACTGCGTCCAATCGCACGTTTGCCACACCCTCCGGCTTCCCGAATTTCGTCGATCACAGCGTCGGGCGCGAGGAAATTTCCATCCAGGCGATGTCGCTCGTGGGCGTGCCGTATCGGTGGGGAGGCAATACGCCGGAAGCAGGCTTCGATTGCAGCGGGCTCGTGCGCTATGTGGTGGACCGGGCGGCGTCGGTGAACCTGCCGCGCACGACCGCGGACATGAGTGTGCGCGGCGAGTCGATCGACCCCGATGAAGTCGCCCCCGGCGACCTGATTTTCTTCAACACGACGGGCCGGCCGCATTCGCATGTTGGCATCTACGTGGGCAAGCTGCGCTTCGTGAACGCGCCATCCACAGGCGGCACCGTGCGGCTCGATTACCTCACCAATCCGTATTGGGCCAAGCGTTTCGATGGCATCCGTCGCGTCGCGCCACCGAAGGCCGCGCCGGCTCCGTTCGATGCACCGACGTACCTGGCGTCGCCGGCTCCGGTTCCTGCTCCGGCTGCTCCGGCGGAGACCGCGTCAGGCCGTCCGCCAATACAAGTTGCCACGCAGGTCGGCGATCGATATGAAACGCCGCCGGCCATGGCGACTACAGCGGCAAGCTCCTCTCGTAGCACCGCCTCCGACCAGTTCGAGCCCCCGCCGCCCGCGCTATCAGCAGCTCAACGGCAGGCGCAATCGGCGGGCGCCATTGAGCCGGCCATCACCACCGCCCGCTCCGGCGCCGATCCGTTCGAACCGCCACCGCCCTCGCTGTCCGCCGCACAGCGGCAATCGCAAGCTGCAGTAAGCGCAACGCCGGCACCACGCGCGTCGCAGGCTGAAACGAATGCGGCGTCGAATGCACCCGATCCCATTACAGCTGCTGCCGATGCTTTCGAGCCTCCGCCGCCCACCGCCCGTCTCGCGGCGCAGCAAGTGCGCTCGCTACAAGAGCGATCGCCAGAGCAACAACCTTCATCGGTTAACCGGATCCCCGCCGCCGATCCCGCCGCCCACGTGATGCGCGCCTCCACGAATGCGCTCACGCCCTCGCGCCCCGCTGCCGCCGACGACCCCATCGCGAAGTTCGCCAACGGCAGCTACTAAGCCGTCACCTGCCAAGCCCGTCCGCGCGCTTTTGTGAATCGCACACACTTCCCAGCGTCTGCTATCGTGTCTCGATAACGATTCCACGCATTATCGGATCGATCATCGAACTCGAAAGGAGTGAACCTCATGGACTTGGGACTCGCCGGCAAGATCGTGCTCATCACGGGCGGCAGCAAGGGTATCGGCTTCGCGTGCGCGCGGGCATTTGCAGCGGAAGGCGCGCGCGTCGCGATTGTTTCACGCGACCCGGCAAACCTCGCCCGCGCTCGCGAAGAACTCGCGAAAGATGGCTATCACGTGCATCTCGCGCGGGCCGATCTTCACGAAGCGCACAGCGCGCAAGACGTTGTAGAAGAAGCAACGGGTGCGCTCGGCCCGATCGATATTCTCGTGAATTGCGCGGGCGCCGCTAAACGTTACGATCCCGATCTCCTCGATGCCGACAGCTACAAGGCCGCGATGGAAGCCAAATATTTTCCGTGTATCTATCCGCAGCAAGCCGTGCTGAAGCAAATGGCCGAACGGCTGAAAGCAAACCCCAAAGCCGAGCCGGGTTCGGTGGTCAACATCATCGGCATGGGTGGGAAGATCGCGAGCGATATTCATATCGCGGGCGGCGCGGCCAATGCGGCATTGATGCTCGCGACCGTTGGTCTCGCGCATCATTACGCAAAGCTGGGCATTCGGATCAACGCGATCAATCCGGGTGCGACGTTGACGGAACGGGTTGAGGAATCGCTTGCGCTCGAGGCCAAGAGACTGGGTGTGACGCGCGATGAAGCGTTGGCGCAGAGTCAGGCAAAAGTGCCGCTCGGCCGATACGCAAAACCCGAGGAGATCGCGGACGTGGCGCTATTCCTGGCAAGCCGCCGGGCAAGCTATGTATCGGGCGCGATCATTCCGATGGACGGTGTCGGCGCGCCGCTGATCTGACACACAAAAGCGAGGGTGACTTGTAAAAAAGTCACCCTCGCTAAGCGCGTTGCGTTTCAAGTTTCAGGGAAGGAAGCGATGTCCGAGCCACCAAGCGGCGGCGGCCATCACGGCTGACGCCGGAATGGTCAAAATCCAGGCCCAGACGATATTCCCCGCCACGCCCCAACGCACCGCGCTGAATTTCTGCGTCGCCCCCACACCGACAATCGCGCCGGTGATCGTGTGCGTGGTCGACACGGGAATACCCAGAAACGACGCGACGAACAGCGTAATCGCCCCGCCCGATTCCGCGCAAAACCCGCCGACCGGCTTGAGCTTCGTGATCTTCTGGCCCATCGTGCGCACGATGCGCCAGCCGCCGAACAGCGTTCCAAGTCCCATCGACAGATAACATCCGCCGATCACCCAGATCGGAGGCGCTTCCGCCGCCGCTGACCAATAACCCGCTGCGATCAGCAACATCCAGATAACGCCGATCGTCTTCTGCGCGTCGTTGCCGCCGTGCCCAAGGCTATACAACCCCGCCGATATGAGCTGCCAGCGCCTGAACCGCCGGTCCACCTTGGATGGCGGCGTGCGGAAATACATCCACGAGACGATCAGCATGAACAGCGATCCGAGCACGAAGCCCAGTAGCGGCGAGATAAAAATGAACGAAACGGTCTTGAGCAGGCCTTCCATATTCAGCGAGCCCCAGCCTGACTTCGCCCACGCCGAACCGACGAGGCCGCCGATCAGCGCATGCGACGAGCTCGACGGAATGCCGTAGTGCCACGTGATGATGTTCCATCCGATCGCCCCGACGAGCGCACCGAAGATCACGTATTGATCCACGATAGCCGGATCGATCGTCCCCCGGCCGACGGTGGCGGCCACCTTCAAATGGAAGATGAAATACGCAATGACGTTGAACGCGGCGGCAAACGCCACGGCTTGCTGGGGTTTCAGCACGCCGGTGGATACAACGGTTGCGATGGAATTGGCGGCGTCGTGGAAGCCGTTCATGAAGTCGAACAGGAGCGCGACCACGACGAGCGTAATGACAGCCCAGAGGGCGAGTTGAATCGGTTGCATCGTTTATCGAGTGAGTGGCGCGGCTGAAATCAGGCGTTTTCCAGCACGATGCCTTCGATGATGTTTGCAACATCCTCGCATTTGTCGGTGATCGTCTCGAGCAGCTCGTAGATTGCCTTGAGCTTGATCAGCGTCTTGACGTTGTCCTCTTCGCGGAAGAGTTTCGACATGGCCGAACGCAGCACCCGGTCGGCATCCGATTCCAGACGGTCGATTTCTTCGCAGATCTTGAGGATTTCGCTGGCGCGCTTCATGTCGGCGAGCAGCTTGACGGCTTGCTGCACACGCTCGGAGGTCGCGGTGCAAATATGCGCGAGCTGGCTCATTTCCGCGGTCGATTCGCGCACGTCATACAGCGAAATGGCGGTGGCGACGTCTTCCATCAGGTCGAGGATGTCGTCCATCGTCGTGATGAGCTTGTGGATTTCGTCGCGATCGAGCGGCGTGATGAACGTCTTGTGCAGCAAATCGATGGTTTCGTGCGTAAGCTTGTCCGCACGTTTTTCGTTGGTCTGAACGTTCTGCTTATGGACTTCCATCTGCTCCATGTTGTCGATCAGCAGTTCGAGTTCATGACTAGCGTCAACAATGCACTTTGCGTGTGCATTGAAGATTTCGAAAAATTTGCCCTCGGTGGGCATGAAACGTCCAAACATGAAAATCCCGAAAAGTAATTTTCCTGCATTAAATCAGGTATTTACCGAAACTCACGCGATCCGGGTCAGCGCAGTACGTGATCTGTACGACTTTGCTGACCAGGGGGAGTCGATATGACAAGCTCGTGACAAGGTGGGATTCTAACGGAAAGCGCCCGCTCACAGGCAGGCGTGTCGGGTCGCCACAATTGGGGATTTGCGCGAATAATTAATGGCGCGCGGGGCGAGCGCCCTACACGCGTGGCGGCGTGCGTCAGTACAAGCGGCATCAGCTTACCGCCAGATACTTCAAATACCGTGCGCGTTCAGCCGGGCCGCATACCAGCGCGAGAACTGGTCGACATACACCTCCGTGAACGGCGAAAACATGCCGGGCACGTATGCCGGGTCTTGGGTGCCCTCGTGCGTGATTTCAACCAGATGCTTGTCCTGCGCGTTGGTCGCCACCCAGACTTCCGTTAAATCCGGAATCGTGTAATCCACACCTTCGACTGCATCGGCGTGGACGAGCCATTTGGTGCGCACCAGCGTTTTGTCCGGAGCGAGCGGGATGATGGTGGAAATCACCGCATGGTCGCTCATGACGTGCGTCCACGAGTTGTGCGTCCAAAGGTGCGTGTCGCCGAGATCACGGCGCGTGAGGCCGCCGAGTAGCTTGGTGCTGGCAACCTTTGTATTGATAGTTTGAGATTCACCCGCGCCAGCGATAACCAACTGCTGCGTCCTGAACTGCGTTACCGCATCCTCCTCCAGCCACTCGAAGGCCCCAGCGACGAATCCCTCACGCTCCCAGCCCACCTGACATTCGGCGTTGCGCGCCTTGTACTCGTCGAGCGCACGCCGGGATTCATCGCTGAGGTCATCAGGACAGAAACCAAAATCTTCAGGCAGGAACGACGCGGTCAACTCCGGATGGGTTGCCTGGCAGTGGTAGCACTCGCGGTTATTTTCTATGACCAGTTTCCAATTGCCGTTTTCGATGAATTCTTGCTCGAAGGCGATCCTGGTGTTCTGCAAGTCGTACGGCGCGAAGCGCAGAGTCATTGTGGTTTCCAGCTTCGAGATGTCCTCCGGCGGATTCTCGTCCAGACAAACAAAAATGTGCGCTCCGACAATCCTGGTATGCACCGGAATGAGACTGCGACAGGTCGCGTCGAAATCCTTACCCATGTGCGTCGTATGACGAAGCGTGCCGTCGAGATCGTACGTCCATTGGTGGTAAGGACACACGAGCATTCCTACCGTCGACTTCCCGGCCTCCTTGAGGCGCGCCCCGCGATGACGACATACGTTGCGATACGCCCGCACGTTCTCGCTGTCGTCCCGGACGATGAGGATTGAAGCCTTGCCGATATTTACGGTTGAAACATCGCCCGGCTCGGGAACGTCGGCAGTGACGCCGACCAGGATCCAGTGCTTATGGAAAAAGATCCCGACGTCTGCTTCAAACACGTCCTGCCGCCCGAAGAGCTCTCCAGGCATGCCGTGTCCCGGACGACGACTCCGGATCAGCTCTCCGTGGGTCCTGGTTTTTACTTCCGGCATCGTCTATCTCCAACGTTCAAGGGTGTCGGGACTTCTGTTGTTCCCGATATCAACCCAGTATTGGAGTGACGAAAAAGAGCGTCAATGTGCTTTATTTTCGTTGTGACATTACTTTAGATTATGCAGTTCCACGTTTTTCCCGGTCGCTTTGCGCAACAACATCTGCCCGAAGCCAGTCAATCAGCCCGTCTATGGCGGGCGTGATGGTCTTCCCATGGGGCACGACGACAAAGTACGCGTCGCTTACCTTGACCGAGGCAAAGGGTAGCCTCACGAGTTCACCCGTTATGAGCATGTCTTGAACAAGCCGGCCCCATCCGAGAGCGATACCGTGACCGAAGCGAGCGGCCTGGACTGCGTCCGTATAAAGGCTGCATCGAAGCGCATAATTTAGTCGCCGAGGTCTGAAGTTCGCCGCCAGGAACCACTCCTCCCACCCCATCCATCCTTCCGAGGTCGAGTCAGATTCGATGAGCGTCGCGTTGGCGAGAGCCTGCAGCGATTCGGGTGTCCCTTGTGAAGCTAACCACGCCGGCGAGCAGACCGGAAATACCTCTTCGTCGAACAGGAGCGTGGCGGTGCCATCGCCCCATCGTCCGTTCCCAAACCGCACCGCGATATCAATCTCCTTGTGCCGAAGGTCCGAGATAAACATTTGGGTGGAGAGGCGAAGTTGCAGCTGCGGCTGGGATATTTTCAGAGACGAAAGCCTGGGCAGGAGGCGAAAATATGAAAACGCCGACGTTGCGGCGAGCACGAGCTCCTGCTGCACCGGGCCGCTGCCAAGCCGGTCGAAAACGCCGGCGATTTTTTGCATCGACTCGGCAACGACGAGGTACAACTCTTCGCCCTCATCGGTCAGTTTGATGGAGCGATGCAGACGATGGAAAAGCCGACTGCCAAGCGTTTCCTCAAGCATCTTGACCTGCCTGCTGACGGCAGCCTGCGTCACGCCAAGTTCGTGCGCGGCAAGGGTGAAGCTGCTAAGCCTCGCAACCGCTTCGAACTCGACAAGCGCGTTGACCGAAGGAATAAGCCGCCGATAACCCTTAGTTGCTGTCGACCCTGGTTTCATATCGCCGTTCGAAGAAGGTTGGATTGCGACGATTCTATCGTTCCGGCCAGACGGGAGATCAACGGCATGCTCGATCGCTGTGTGCTGGCAGAGAGTTGGTGTTGGTGATTGGCGAGAGTAACCGCTCTTTGCTCCCCGCCCCCTTTGGCGAAGTGCCATTACAATCCAGCACTTCGATCCGACAACGGTCATTCCAGCCATGAAATATCTTCTTGCATTCACGCTCACGGCGGCCATCGCAGCCGCAAGCGGAATCGCGAAAGCCGACACATCCGTGAACGGCGATGCCGCCAAAGAACCGTGCGCCATTGGCTATGTCACCGGCGTCGGTGGATCGGGCCAGAGCGTTCGTGAATACCTTGCTACTCCGGACAGGGACAAATATCGCTTCCTTGTGGACAACCCGATCCAATGCCGGGTCTCTGAAGAAGGAAGTGCGTCAGGCTGTGTCGGCATCACGAGCCTTCGGCACGAAAAAGTCAGCGTGTACGACGATACCGACAGCGCGACGATGACCGTTGTCGCGCGCATCGAACTCGACCGGGGCACATACCCGGCGATTATCGTAGTGCCAAGGCCGGATGTGCAGTGCGAGCAATAAGCGGCGTCACCGTGATGAATCGGTCGAATCCATCCTGGATTGCTTGTTACTGACCTCGTGCTGTCCGCTCGATGTTGCACTCATCGCGTGCTGATTGAGCAGCCGCAGCGTCGTTGACTTCGACGCGCGCTCGCTCCCTTTCGGCAAACCAAACACCTCGTTTTTCGCGAACAGCGTCACTTGGTTCTTAACTGAACTTAGTGGCGATCAAAGCCAACCCTGCGAATGGCGCCGCAGATTGCTCTAGCCAGATCCAATGGCTGGCAGAGTCTCTGATTATTTAAAGATATGTAAGGTCGCGATCATCCCTGTGATCGGCGCAAATTTCATTCGCGTCAATTGTCCTGCTCTCCTTAGTATCGACCTCCCGAGGTTGGCCTGGCCTCGCCAAATTCTTTCAACTTCCCGACGCAGACCATACCATTTGTATGCCCATACCCTGGGCGCAACAACACAACACTGCGCAAACGTTTGCCAAACTTATTTGCATTGATCGCACGGCCCGAAGGTAACGAGAACCTGACGCAACACTTAGCTCCTTTGTTTCTATTCCTAAAGTTTTTCTACACACAGTCGTTAAGTGAATCACCCGCTCCCGGATTCAGGAATTCGAACGAGACGAGATTTGCCTCGTGTCTGCTCACTGGAATATCGGAGTGCGGGGCATGAAATGTCGGTCTTCAGGGCTTTCACTTTCCTGATGGTCCGACGCCAACCATCACGTTAGGGGAATCTAAAATGCGCAAATTTATCAGCTTCTTTGTTCGCGATGAGCGCGGTGTCAGCGCCATGGAATATGCGGTTCTGGCAGGCATCGTCGCCGTGGCGCTTGGAGGGGTGGGCGTAGCGTTCGGCAATAACGTAACAACAATGTTTAACAACATGTTCACCGCGATCACCACGCAGCAGGCGAGGTAATAGCTGTTCAAGGATTCGGGCTGTGTGCCCGAATCCCAATTTTTACATGCTTCGGGATGCCAACCATCGTGTACCTCCTCTCCCTTGCAATCCGCTTCGCAGCACTTTTCGCTCTGCTATGGCTGGCGATCGTGGACGTGCGGAGCCGGCGCTTGCCGACCCGGGTGGTACTCGCGATCGGCGCGCTATTTTTCGTCAACGCGCTGGTGATGCACATGTCGATTCGTAACATCCTTGCCCATCTGCTCCTGGCGTTCGGCGTGTTGGGCATCTGCGCCGCATTGTTTGCCGCAAAAATGCTGGGTGGCGGCGATGCAAAGCTCGCTGCAATTATTTTTCTATGGGCCGGCCCGAGTCTCTGGCTACCGGCGCTTACGCTGATTTCCGTGATCGGAACACTTGTATCGATGATCAGTCTGGCGACACGACGCATGGACCAGGACCAGCATTCATCCCCCGTGCGGGCGTTGGCGATGTTTTCGGGCGCGCGCGGCGTGCCCTACGGGGTTGCGCTCGCACTCGGGGGCGGTTCAGTGATCATGCTGCCCGCTTTACTGCCTTTGATTTTGACGCGATAGGTCGGCGTCCCTATGTCTAATATCATTAAATTCGCAATCCTGATCGTTGGCGCAATCCTTGTTGCGCTGGTCGTACGCGTGGTCGTCGCGAGTGCGACACGACCGGGCACGGCAGTCATCAACCAGCAAAAAGTACGCGTGAGCGCCGCAGATCTTCCGCAGGGCTTGTTGTTGCGAGACGAAGACATCAAGTGGACGGATGTTTCCGTTAAAACATTGCCGCCTGGCGCTATCGTTTCCGGCGCCCCTGGTGCGGTCGAACTGAAAGGCGCGCTGCTGCGCCATCCGGTGACGAGCGGCACCGTCATTGTTGCCGACGACGTCATCCTCCCGAATGCCCCCGGTTTCCTTGCGGCTACGCTCAAGCCCGAAATGCGTGCCGTATCGGTGGCCGTCGACGATGTCTCCGGCAATGCCGGACTCATTCAACCGGGCGACTACGTGGACTTGCTGCTCACGCAGCAGATGGATCGCAAGACGGACTCACCCGATCTGGCGGTATCGAGTGAAACCGTCGTCGAGCATGTTCGCGTGCTGGCATCCGGCTCCGATATCAACCGGCCGAAAAGCGGAGACGCGACAGAACACAACGATCGCGTTCGAACCGTGACGCTCGAAGTGACACCGCACATGGGCGAGGTCGTCGCGGTGGCCGCGCGGCTTGGCAGCTTGTCACTTGCACTGCGCAGCTTCGCGACGGTGTCGCGTGACCCGTATGCGCTCGCATCGGGAGCTGTCGCCGCCTCTGCAGCCGGCGATGCACCGCGGGCGCCCGTCTGGGCCGGCGATATTTCCCGTGCACTGCGTGATCTGCCCAGGACGCATCCGGTCGCAATCAAGGCAGGCGGACCGGCGATGCCGGCTATGCCGAAATCGGTGACCGTCTATAGAGGATCCGAAAAGGCTGACTCAACATCGAGCGTTGCCCAAGCCGGGGGTGATGCGGTGCCGCCGCTCCCACCCCTCGCCACGCCGCGGTGATCCCATGCAACCCGTTCGACACCGCACCCATTCGCCAGGACAGGAAGCCATGACTCTGCCGTTCAGTTTGCATGCCGACATAAGGAGCCTCTCGGCATGCGCCTTGTGCGCAGCGGCTTCGATCGTCGCCGTACCGGCGCACGCTGCACAGCCGCGGCTATCGGCCAATGCGGCCAATGCAGCCCCCGAAGCACCGGCCATTTCCCAAGGTTCCCTCGATATCGCCGCCGGCAAGGGCACGCTCGTGCGTCTCAACGAAGACGCGACATCGGTGTTCGTCGCAGACCCGGCGATCGCCGATGTTCACGTCCCTTCACCGAGGGCGGTGTTCGTGCTGGGCAAGAAGACCGGCACCACGACGCTCTATGTGCTCGGCGCGAACAACAAGACGCTGCTGCAGCGCTCGATCGTGGTCGGGCGCGACATGGACGCGCTGCGCAGCATGGTGAGCGCGCGATTCCCATCGATGAATCTGCAATTGAGCACGGGCAATGGATCATTGCAAGTGTCAGGACAGGCCGCCAACGCCGCCGATGCCGACGCCGTGGTGCAGTCACTCACGCCGTATCTGGCGGACAAGGAAGTGCTGGTCAATCGCATGACGATCGATCGTCCGCAGCAAGTGCAATTACGCGTGCGCATCACTGAGGTCGACCGGAATGTCACGCAGCAACTCGGGATCAACTGGCAAGCGATGGGCAATGCGGCCGGAAATTTTTTCGGCGGCATCTATAGCGGTCGTCCCATCTATAACCTGGCGCAACCGCTGACCGGCGCTAACGGCCAGGTCACTTATCCAGTCAATCTGCCGAGCAACAATGCCTATTCGCTATTCGGACAATTCAAGACCGGCAGCACGGACATTCAGGCCCTGGTCGACGCGTTGAACCAGGAGGGTCTGGTCACTGTGCTCGCCGAGCCAAGTCTCGTGGCGCTGTCAGGGCAAACGGCAAGTTTCCTCGCCGGCGGTGAATTTCCCATTCCCGTGTCGCAAGTCAATGGCGCGATTTCCGTCGAGTTCAAGCAGTTCGGCGTCAAGCTCGACTTCACCCCGACCGTGTTGAGCGAAGGCCGCATCAGTCTCAAGGTCCGTCCTGAAGTCAGCCAGATCGATACGACCGTGAGCGTCACGACCGGGGGCATCACGGTCCCGGGGCTGAGCGTGCGCCGCGCCGATACAACCGTCGAACTGGCGAGCGGCCAAAGCTTCGCGATAGGCGGGCTGCTTCAAAGCAATACGACCGACATCATTTCGCAGGTTCCGGGCATGGGTTCCATTCCGATCCTGGGCAAGCTCTTCTCATCGACCAACTACCAGAACAACAAGACCGAACTGGTGATCATGGTGACGCCCTATCTGGTCGAGCCGACCGATCCCGGCAAGCTGCGTACGCCGCTGGAATCGCTCGTGTCACCCAGCAATGACGTGGAATACAGCTTCCAGCAACATCGGACAGCCGGCGCGTCCTCGCAGGTCGCAGAGCCACGTCTCGTCGGCGCGGCCGGATATGTTTATTGAGCCGGATGCCATGAACTCCACAAAAATCCTGACCCTCCTTCTTGTCTGTGCAATCACCACAGGTGTCAGTGGCTGCTTCAAGCCGCCACGCGACATGCCCGACCAGTCGGTGATCGGCTTCGACGGTAAAAATTCGATACCGCCAGACTGCACCGAGCTTGCTCGCGGCTCGGTGTTGACCGACGCAGGCTGGCACCGCCCCTCCATGCAGTGGGGTTGCGCGACGTACACCAACCTCGCCGCCCAGGTCGCTCATCCGAAAGACCTCGTGGCGCCGGGAAAACTCGCGCCAGCCGATGCTGCCGTTGCAGCGAGCGCCGTGCACCGTTACGAAACCGGCCATGTGATCCCGCTCGACACGACCACGTCGCGCGACTCCAAGTGATGCGCTCAACCTTCAACGAAGACACGCCATGAGCACGACAGGATTTAACTTGACGAAAACCAGCACCGGCGTGCGGGTCGCGGACTTCATCGCCTTCGTCTCCGACCGGGCAACCGAGCGGGTCCTGAAGACCTTCGTGCTCGAACAGGCGATGCCTCATGTGCATGTCGTGATCGGCGGGATTGACGACGCCATCGCGTACGTCGCAAAACTCGATCGCTCGCCGCTCTTTCTGCTGGTCGACCTGCATAACTCCGCCATGCCGCTGTCCGACCTCGCCCGCCTCTCGGAGGTATGCGAACCGTCGGTCCAGGTCGTCGCGCTCGGCGAACGTAACGACGTCGGGCTGTTCCGCAGCCTGTTGAAAATCGGTGTGCGCGACTATCTCGTGAAGCCGCTGACCGTCGAGCTGCTGAAGAGAACCATCAATGTCGACGATGGCAAGATCAGCCCGATTGCGACCGCTCGGATCGGCAAGACAATCGTGTTCACCGGGACGCGCGGAGGCGTGGGCGTCACGACAATCGCCTTGAATCTCGCGCGCCATCTCGCCGATGAAACCCACAGGCGGGTCGCCTATATCGACTTGAACCTGAACGGCGGCGCCGCCAACAGCATGCTCGGCACGACGAGCAACAACGGCCTGAACGACGTCCTGCAGAATGTGCATCGGCTCGATCCGCAATACGTCGAACGCACGCTCGTCGCGAAGGGCAGCCGGCTGTTCGTATTGTCGGCCGAGATGGACTTCGACGCTGCACACTCTTATCAGGCAGGTGCACTGAAGCGCGTGCTGCAATTGCTGTGTGACAGCTTTCACTATGTACTGCTCGACATCAGCAACCCCGTTGATCCGCTCGCGGTAGAGGCCTTCGACAACGCGTCGCGCGTGTATCTCGTGACCGACCGCACCGTGTTCTCCACGCGGCAAACCATCCGTATGTTGCGATACATCGAGGATCGCGATAACAATCCGGCGACGTCGCTGCTATTAAACAGTCCCACCGCGGCGAGCGCGGGCAAGGTTGAGACGGGCGATTTCACCTCGGCAGTCGGACGCAATGTGCTGCACGAAGTGCTGTTCGAAGCGAAGTCCTTGTCGATCGCCGAAAACCTCGGTGAGGCGCCGAAGGAAAAGTCCTCGACCGGCTTCAATCTGTCGATCACGCGAATCGCCAATGATTTGACCGGCCAGCACGCGGCAGTTGAACGCACGCTGCTGCACAAGTTCAAATTGAGGAAAGCGTGATGTTCGGGCAAAAACTGGTCACGCGAACGGAGACCGAATTCGTTCCCACCGCCGGAGAGGCCGCGCTCGCGGCGTTCGAGGAGGTCCGAGCACCCGCTGCGGCGGCTCCGGCTGCCGCCCACGCCCCGATGGCCGAAGGCAACGAAGCGCTGGTTCGTTCGGATCTGTTCAAGGTGATCCGCAGCGGTGTGTTCGATTCCATGAACGCATCGGCGGTGATCGGCAAGACACGCGAGCAGATGAAGCCGGGTGTCGAACAGCTCGTGTCAAGCATTGCCGAACGGGAGCGCCTGAACATCACCATATCCGAGCAGGGACAGATTGTCGGCGAGTTGCTCAACGACATGTTCGGGCTCGGGCCCATTGAACCGCTGCTTGCTGATGAAACCGTCACCGACGTGCTCGTCAATGGCCCCGACCAGGTTTATGTGGAGCGCAACGGCCGGCTCGAATTGACCGCGTACAAGTTCCGCGATAACGCGCACGTCGTCAACGTCGCACAGCGGATTGCCGCGGGCGTGGGACGCCGTGTCGATGAAAGCAGCCCGATGGTCGATGCACGCCTCGCCGACGGCAGCCGGGTCAACGTAGTATTGCCGCCTCTCGCCATTCACGGTGCGACTATCTCCATTCGTAAATTCTCGAAGCGCAATATCACGCTTTATCGCATGGCGCAGCAGGGCAACATGTCGATGGCCATGGCGAACGTGCTCAAGCTCGCGAGCACGTGTCGCCTCAATATTATCGTGTCGGGCGGTACGGGTTCTGGCAAGACGACTTTGCTCAACGCGCTGTCGCATTTCATCGGACTGGGCGAACGCACCATCACGATTGAAGACGCGGCTGAACTGCAACTCGTGCAGCCGCACGTGGTCAGCCTCGAGACGCGACCCGAAAATGCCGAAGGACTCGGCGCCGTCGCCCAGCGCGATCTCGTGCGCAATGCGCTGCGGATGCGCCCGGACCGGATCATCCTCGGTGAGACACGTGGCGCCGAAGCGTTCGACGTGCTGCAAGCCATGAACACGGGCCACGACGGTTCAATGACCACCATCCACGCGAATACGCCACGCGATGGCATCACGCGGCTGGAAAGCATGGTCATGATGGCCAACGGCAACCTGCCGCTGCTCTCGATTCGCCGGCAGATCGCCAGTGCCGTGCATCTGATCGTGCAGATCGAGCGGATGCGCGACGGCATGCGGCGTGTTACGCGCATCACCGAGCTGGTCGGCATGGAAGGTGATGTCATCATCACGCAAGACCTGTTCACGTTCCACTATGACGCGACTGCCTACAGCGAAGAGGTCAAGGGCGTGTACGAATGTGCGTCCGTCAGACCCGCGTTTTCGGCGCGCGCCGCCTACTTCGGGTTGGAGGAAGCTTTACTGGAGGCCATGAGGACATGAGTCCGATCGACGTCTTCACGGTGTGCTCGTTCATCGGCGTCATTCTCTGCGGCGCGATGGCGCTCGTCGTCATGGACATGCGTCAGAAGCAGCCACACGCGCGGATCAAGACACGCATGCGTGAATCGTTTTTGGGTCATCTAACGCTTGAGAAGCGCACGGTCGACGTTAATTCGGACCTGTTTACCGTCGATAAAACCGACAACATGTTGAGCCGCTGGCTTCGACCCAAGCTTTCGCGGCTGCGCACTGTTTCAGGATCCACTGGCATTCGCATCGTTGTTGCGGTGACGATTGCCAGTGAACTGGTCGCGTTTCTCATGACGCATTTCATGCCGCTGCCCGGATTCGCAAAACCGCTCCTGATCCTGGGGCTGCCTGTGTTCGGAGCCATGCGGACCTACAGTTTTTTGGTCGAACGTTTCCGCAAACGCTTCCTCAATGGTTTCCCGGACCTGCTCGATATGATCGTGCGCGCGGTTCGCGCAGGCGTGCCGGTCACGCATGTGATTGGATCAGCAGCCGATGAATGTCCCGAACCGCTGAAACACGAGTTCAAGCAAATGAGCGATTCGCTGCAGGTCGGACGTGATCTCGAAGAAGTCCTGGCCGTTGCCATGCGACGTATAGAGATAGCCGACTTCTCCTTCTTTTGCGTCTGTTTGCTGCTGCAACGTGAAACCGGCGGCCAACTCGGCGAGACCCTGGAAAACTTGTCGGGCATCGTCCGGACCCGGCGGGAGGTTCGTCAAAAAACCAAGGCGCTTACTGCCGAGGCCCGCATCACGACCAAGATCCTCGCGGCCATCCCGATCTGCATCATGCTGTCCCTGTACTTCATGAACCGCCCCTACATGATGGTGCTGTTTGAAAAAGAGGCGGGTCACAAACTGCTGACTTACGCCGCGATCTCGGTCGTGTTCGGCGTGGTGGTAATCAACAAGCTGGCGAATCTGGATACCTCGCGATGAGCCCGTCAAACGTCGAGACGCTGATCAACCTGCTGATGCTGCTGGCGCTTTTCGCCGGGCTCGCGATCTGGTGGGCGACCAAACACGGCGGCAGGCGTGGGCGTATTGCCGAGCGGGTGCGCGAGGCCGGGCTCAGTCATCAGACAGCCCCGGCTGATTTCGAAGAGGACGGACAAGAAAACACTCTTCGCCGCCGCATCCTCCGCCGGCTAGCCGCATTCGGCGAAAAACTGCCGCTCTTCGACGCAAAATATCGCGAGAAACTGCGTCGGGAAATGGTCCGTAGCGGCTATCGGAGCCACTATGCAGTGTCGGTTCTTCTTGCCGTCAAGTTTTGCTTCGGTCTCCTGTGTGCCGCACCGACGGTCATGCTGGGCCAATATATTCCACTGATCGGATCATTTCCGGTTGGACGCGGCGCGGCCATGATGGGCGCCTTCGTGATCGGCATGATGATCCCCGAATATGTGATCGCATTCCGGGCATCACGGCGGCGCAAGGAGATGGCCGCCTCTCTGCCCGACGCACTCGACCTGCTTGTGATTTGTACGAATGCAGGGAACAGTCTCTCCGTCAGTATCCGTCGCGTCGCGGATGAACTCGTGACGATCTGCCCGCCCCTGTCGCAGGAATTTTCGCTGACCGCCGACGAGTTGAAGCTTTCCGGCGACAGTAGCCGCGCTCTGCACAGCCTCGCTGAGCGCATCGACTTACCCTCGATCCGCGCGCTGATCTCGACGCTGACTCAATCGATGCGTTATGGCACGCCGATCACCCAGGCGCTGCGTATCCTGTCGCGCACGGAACGATTGACAGCCATCGTTACCCTCGAAGAAAAAGCGGCAAAGCTGGCGCCCAAGATGGTCCTCCCGATGATGCTCTTCATTCTTCCGGCAGTCGTTGTGATCGCAGCGGGGCCGGCCGTTATTCAGCTTCTCGAAGTCATCCACAAAAAATGAACTCATCCGCCCTGCTTTCTGACGAGGCTTCGTCGACCGCTGTTTCATTATCAGTGGTCCGAATCTTGTGTCTCACCGCGCTAAGCGGCCTACTACTGCTCTCGGGCACCGCCTGCACGACGACCGAGCATGTGACCGAAGCGCGCCCGGCGACACGGAATTCGTCGCCGGGCACGATGGGCGAGTTGCGTATCGCGACGACCGCCCTGGACTCGGGCAACATCGAGCTCGCGACTTCGCTCTTCGACAAGGTCGTGAAGGCCGACCCGAAGTCCGTGGCGGGTCTGACCGGGCTCGGCGATACGCTCTACGCGGTCGGTGACTTCACCCGGGCGGGTGTCTACTACCAGCGTGCGAGCAGTTTCGATCCCGCCGCCGTCGCGCCGCAGATCGGCATTGCGCGTGTCGCGATCCATCAACGCCGTTTCGACGATGCGATCTCGACCTATCAAGGCGTGCTCTCCCGCATGCCCGGCGATCCGATGGCCTCGGCAGGTTTAGGCGCGGCGCTCGACCTGAAGGGAGACCACGCAGGCGCACAAGCCGTATTGCGGCAGGCGCTCAAGGCTAATCCGGGCGATCCGCTACTGAGCGTGAACCTGGGTTTGTCGCTGGTGCTCGGTGGCAATCCGCGGGAAGGCGCAAACGTGCTGCTCGACGTCACGCGCTACCCGGAAGCGCCGCCACAGGCACGCCAGGACCTGGCGCTCGCTTATGGGCTGCTTGGCAATGACGAGGCGGCAGCCGAAATCCTTGGGAAAACATTGCCTAAAGCGTCGGTCCAGGACAACCTGCACTTCTACGAAATCCAGCGCGCTCTTCTGACGCAGACGCCGGGCCATTCTGCCACGGTGGCTACGGCTGTCCCGACAGCGTCGATCCAGGCGTCGAGCGTGCGATGAAAGCTGCGGATCTGCGCGGGTTCGTGCGCTTCCTTGCCGCTCTGCTCCGCGACAGCGGCGGCGTGTCGGCGCTCGAGTTCGCAATCGCCGCGCCGTTCGTGTTCATCTTCGTGCTGGGTACCGTGGAGCTCGCAGTCGACATGATGATCGACGCGACCGTGCAGATCGCCGCCCAGTCCGCGTCTCGCGTGGGACTGACGACAACCAATCCTTCGACGGGCACGCGGGCGACTCAGGCGCAGCAGATCGTGAAGAACATCATGAGCGGCTGGACCGGAATGCCCAAAACGACGCTCACTATCACCGAGCTCGACTACAGCACGTACAACAATGTCGGCAGCACCAGCTACACATCGGGGCTTGGATCGCTCGGCGATGTCGTCTCGTACAACATCACGCTGACGACACCGGGCATCTCAGGCATTCCCCAAATGGTGGGCATTCCCTTGCTGACTTTCCAGCGCAACTACATTGTGCAAAACGAAAAATGACACATGCCTTCGCCCCACCGCGGTCGCGCAGACATTTACGGTTCCGAGCGACCCTGCCGAAGCTGCTTCGCTCGGACCGTGGCAGCGTGGCAGTGGAACTGGTCATCATCATTCCGCTCATGGTGTTGCTGATGGTGGGATTCAGTGAAATCTACATGTACATGCGGGCAGTGAGCGCGTTGGAACACACGGCTTTCACCCTCGCCGATTCTCTCGGGCAAACAACCCAGATCATCAACACCACCGCCACCACCGACTCAAATGATCTCGGTTCGATCTGGAACGCCGCAGCGCTACTAAGCGCCCCGAACAGCTTGAACCAGGGCGGCGGCGTCATCATTACTTCGGTATGCGAAACCACGTCATCGTGCACGTCGCCGTTGAATCATTCGAACACCATGGCAGTCGGCGTCCCGGAAATATGGTGGCAAGCGAGCGCGCCATGGAACGGCAGCGGTATGACAACGAGGGTGACTCCCGGCGCTATCCTTCCTTCAGCGTGGCCGTTCCGCAACGGGGACTCGGCCATTATTGTGGAGGTCTTTTATACGTTTAATCCGTTCGCGATGACAGCCGGGTTGTGGCCGGGCGCTCCGGGGACGCAAACTCTTTACGAGCGCATCTACGTGCGTCCGCGCACGCCTCAACCGCTCACATTGGTGGCCGGATGATGTTGACTCGTTCCGCGAAGAAACATTGCGATGACAGCCCGGCCCGTCCGCGTAAGTCGAATCCGCGGCAGGCTGCGGCCTTGGTGCGTGGGGACGATGGCGCAGTCGCGGTGGTGTTTGCAATATGCGGCAGCATGATGATCGCGGCCATGTGCATCGCACTCGATGCGATCGACGGCGGCATGACGCACTCACGCATGCAGTCGGCGCTCGATGTGGCGACACTTTCGGCGGGCGTTGATCTCTTGCATTTCAGCACGACCACGGGTACCAACCTCGCACTATGGCAGCAGGACGCACGCGCCTACTACAACGCGAACATGCCGACCGGCTATATGGCCCTGACCATGCCCGACAGCGGCTTTGTGGCCACGGTGACCGGATCGCCGGCGGCAGGCGAAACCATTCAACTGTCGGCGACGGGCAGCTTGAAACTGATCGCGCCGGTAGTCTTGCCAAGGACGTCGGGCAACGGGTCGGGGTCCGGTTCCACGGCATTGCCGACCACTGCGCCCCTGGCTGCCAACAATACCGCGCTGTACCTCCCGAAGAGCACGCTCGAACTCGTGATGGTCCTGGATAACACGGGGTCCATGAACGATCCCGCCGCCGGGTCAGGGAACGGGCCGAGCAAGATGGCGGGTCTCCAGGCGGCAACCACGAGTCTCGTGCAGGATTTGTATGCGCAAGCGGTGTCCACCTATTACGTTGGTCTCGTGCCCTTCGCGAGCACGGTGAATGTCAGCGGCGCGTTGCCCGCAGCGGGCAGCTGGATGAATCCGTCATTCGCCTACAACACGACGAATGTCGGAATGACCGCAAAAAATAAAGTTGCCGGTTGGGGCGGCTGCGCGGTCGAGCCACGGGATGCGAACGGCTTTTTGTATCCGAATGTCTACTCCCCTTCGGACACGCTCAAGTTCACGCCGTATTACTACAACGTACCGTCTGCGGGCCTGCAAATTCGTTCGTACGGCAATCAGTTTTGCGGCAAATCAACAACGTCCACGGTACTCGGTGTCCCTGTCACACTGGATAGAGACGGTGAGCCCAACTACTGCAGCGGTTATTTGTCGAATGTAACGGGCACCGGCCTCGGGATTTACTATGACCAGGTGTCCAACAGCGGTTATGGGACGACAACCCTGACACAGAACACGGACTGCATTGCGCAGCCCGTTACGTTCCTCACCAATAACCAGTCAACGCTCACCAACGCAATCAACAACATGACCGCGGGTGGTTCAACCATCATCCCGGAGGGCTTGTTGTGGGGATGGCGCATGCTGTCGTCGGCGTGGTCCAACGACGTTTCCCATGGCAACGGCTGGATTTCAACCGATACGAGTTTTCCAAAACCGGAGACCACAGTTGGACTGCAACGCGTCATGATTGTTTTGACGGATGGCGAGAACCAGATCGGCGCGGCTGGAACCATTCCCAACGACCTGTATTTCAATGGTCTGTCAGGCGTCGGCTCCCGCAGCCTCGCTGCGCCAACCGTCGTGCGCACGGACGGCACTTCTCTCAGCAATGGCCTGACCGACTCGTCGGAACTTCACGGAAACAATCCGGCCGATCCCTCGAGCGGCAATAACGCAGGCTGGCCCGATGACGTCAACACCTTCCAGTCGGCAATTTGCACGGCAATCAAGCAGAGCGGTGTGACCGTGTACGCAATCACCTTCGGCAGCGGTGCCTCTAACTCGGTTGCGCA
Source organism: Caballeronia sp. LjRoot29 (assembly GCF_964252755.1). Classification (NCBI taxonomy): domain Bacteria; kingdom Pseudomonadati; phylum Pseudomonadota; class Betaproteobacteria; order Burkholderiales; family Burkholderiaceae; genus Caballeronia; species Caballeronia sp. LjRoot29. The sequence goes on from NZ_CAXUPU020000008.1 coordinate 20,004, forward strand.
ACAGGCGATGCAAAACTGCGCTAGTCCCGGAAATTATTATCACGCGCCGGACAACGCGACACTCAACACCATTTTTCAGCAGATCGCGGGCAATTTAGGGGTGCTACGGCTCACGCAATAGTCGCCACGGTAATGTTCACTTGGCGCTACCGGGATTCCGCCGAGCAATCCACTGCTGACGCGCGCCCGAGCTGAGCCGAAAACAAGACTGAGTTCGGGCGGCGGATAAGATTTTCAGTCGCCGTAGAAATTCTGCGCGCCGGCAAAATTCTCGAATTTCGTGTACTGGCCTTGGAACGTGAGGCGAATAGGACCGATAGGACCATTCCGCTGCTTGCCGATAATGATCTCGGCCGTGCCTTTATCCGGGCTGTCCGGGTTGTAGACTTCGTCGCGATAAATGAACAGAATCACGTCCGCATCCTGCTCGATAGCGCCAGATTCGCGCAAGTCGGACATGATCGGGCGCTTGTTCGGACGCTGCTCTAACCCACGATTCAACTGCGAAAGCGCCATGACCGGAACATCGAGTTCCTTGGCGAGGCTTTTCAGTGAACGCGAGATTTCCGAAATTTCGGTCGCCCGGTTTTCGCCAGCAGAACCGGAGCCGGACATGAGCTGCAAATAATCGACGATGATCAACCCCAGCTTGCCGCATTGCCGCGCCAGGCGACGCGAACGCGAGCGCAGTTCCATGGGGTTCAGACCACCCGTTTCATCGATAAAAATCTGCGCCTCGCTCATTTTCTGCACTGCGTGCGTGAGCTTCGGCCAATCTTCGTCCGTGAGACGACCGGTACGCATCCGGTGCTGATCCAAGCGGCCGACCGAGCCCAACATACGCATGGTGAGCTGCGTGCCCGGCATTTCCATGGAGAACACTGCAACCGGAAGACCATATTCCACAGCCACGTATTCTCCGATATTCATCGAAAACGCGGTTTTACCCATCGACGGCCGGCCCGCCACGATAATCAGCTCGCCGCCGTGCATACCGGACGTCATGCGGTCCAGATCGACGAAACCCGTCGGCGTGCCGGTCACATCGCTGGGATTCGCGGTGTGATAAAGCGTGTCGATACGCTCAACCACCTGCGTCAGCAGCGGCCCGATCTCGAGAAAACCCTGCGTGCCGCGCGCGCCGCTTTCCGCGATCGAGAACACCTTCGCTTCGGCCTCGTCCAGCAACTGGCGCACTTCCTTGCCTTGCGGATTAAAAGCGTCGGCGGAAATTTCATCGGCGACGGAAACCAGCCGGCGCAAGACCGCCCGATCGCGCACGATTTCCGCATATCGGCGAATATTCGCGGCGCTCGGCGTGTTCTGCGCGAGCGCGTTCAGGTACGCGAGCCCGCCCACTTCCTCGGCCTTGCCGGTATTCGTCAGCGCCTCGTAGACGGTGATCACGTCGGCCGGGCGCGTGGTCGCGATCAGCTTGCCGATCGCCTCATAAATGATCCGATGGTCGTAACGGTAGAAATCGCCGTGCGACATCACGTCCGCAATACGGTCCCATGCGGCGTTATCGAGCAGCAAGCCGCCAATGACGGACTGCTCGGCTTCGATGGAATGCGGCGGGACCTTCAGCGCATCCAGTTGGGGATCTTTCGACGGTGCGTTCATGGGGAGGAATTATCGGCGAAATGACGGAGCGAAGGGAGACGGAAAACAAAAAAGGCGGGAACCGCACGCGGTTCCCGCCTTTCTTTTACTGCGGCACTACGGTTGCATCGACAACCAGGCTAAGCCCCGCGGCCGATGCAGACGAAATGCACTTAAGCGTGTTCGCTCAGCACCGACACCGTCACGTCGACAACTACGTCGGTGTGCAGTGCGATCTGGATGGCGTGATCGCCAACCAGCTTCAGCGGGCCGTCGGCCAGACGCACTTGCGACTTTTCGACTTCGGCCAGGCCTTGCTTCTTCAGCGCTTCGGCGATGTCCGCGTTCGTTACCGAACCGAACAAACGACCGTCGACGCCAGCCTTTTGCGAGATCTGAACGGTCGCGCCGCTCAGCTTTTCGCCTTGAGCCGTAGCCGCTGCCAGCTTTTCAGCGGCAACTTTTTCCAGGTCAGCACGGCGTACTTCGAATTCAGCGATTGCGTCCTTCGTTGCACGGCGGGCCTTCTTACCCGGGATCAGGAAGTTACGTGCGTAACCGTCCTTGACACGAACGATGTCGCCCAGGTTGCCCAGGTTGACGACTTTTTCCAAAAGAATGATTTGCATTTGGCTTTTTCCTTATTGCGTCGTCTGATTAGGCCTTGTGCAGGTCGGTGTACGGCAGCAGCGCGAGAAAACGAGCGCGCTTGATAGCCGTATCGAGCTGACGTTGGTAGTGAGCCTTCGTTCCTGTCAGACGAGCCGGCGTGATCTTGCCGTTCTCACCAACGAAGTCCTTCAGCGTTTCCGTGTCCTTGTAGTCGATCGACTCGACATTGGCCGCGGTGAAACGGCAGAACTTCTTGCGCTTGAAGAGCGGGTTTTGTTGCTGACGACGTTTGTCGAATTTCTTACCAGTCGGGCGGGGCATGTTCAGTCCTTTCCAATATCCTGCAATTCTGTGATGTGAAACACCAGGGTTCGCGCGTTGCGGCTTTTCTTCGCCATGAAGCCCGTGAAGAGCGTTTCTACGCCCATTGCAAGGCCTTCCAGCTTACCGCTCGCTGCTCCGGCGGCCACCGCCGGGAGAGTCAGTTCGATTTGCCGGGCAATGCCCGCTTCGACGACTTCCGTACGGTGATGCAACGTGCAACTCGCTATGGGGACGCCGGCGGGGGTGTACCGCACCGGTTCTCGCTCCATAACGCTTGCTGTCAGTTGCAGCCGGTTCACTTGATTCCTGGTGACGCGACGACTTCAAAAGTCGCCTACTTGATTAGTTTGCCTGCGAGCTTGCGGCCGGAGCTGCATGCGCTTCAGTCGACGGCTGGCTGGCCGCCTTCTTGGCTTCTTCGCGGTGAACTTCCTTCATCATCGGCGACGGGCCGGTTTCGGCCTTCTTCAGCTTGACGATGAGGTGACGCAGCACAGCGTCGTTAAACTTGAACGCGTGTTCCAGTTCTTCGAGCGTTTCCTGGCTGCATTCAATGTTCATGCATACGTAGTGAGCCTTCGCAAGCTTCTCGATCATGTAAGCCAGCTGACGGCGGCCCCAGTCTTCGATGCGATGGATCGAACCACCGTGTGTGGTGATCGTGGTTTTGTACCGTTCGATCATGGCGGGCACTTGCTCGCTCTGATCCGGATGCACGATAAATACGATTTCGTAATGACGCATTGTTACTCCTTGAGGATATAAAGCCACCCGGGCGTCGGACCGGTGCGGCAAGAGAGAAGCCAGCGATTATAGCGAGATACGGCCGGCCACACAACTGATTTACGCATTTCGCGTATTACTTCCGCTGTGTTTTCAATGGCTTAGCGGTTTTGCGTGGCAGCTAGGCCCTGAAAGTCATCTTTCGCGGTTCCAGTAATCCGGCTGCGCGTAGATTTTCTTCAAATAATCAATGAAGTAGCGTACTTTCGCCGGCACGTAGCGCTGCTGCGGATACACCGCGAGGATGTCGTAATCGGGCAGCGCGAACTCGTCCAGGACGGTTTCCAGCTCGCCGTTTGCCAGTTGCCGCTGGATTTCCCAGGTCGAGCGCCAGCCGAGTCCATGGCCTTCGGAAACCCATCGGTGGAGCAATTCGCCGTCGTTGCAATCCAGGTTGCCCGAGACACGCACCGTCGCGAGCTTGCCGTTGCGACGGAAATACCAGCCGCGGTTCTGCCCGCCCTGCAAATTGAACGCGAGGCAATTGTGGCGCGGCAGGTCATCGAGCGATTTCGGCTTGCCGTGCTTCTTGAAATACGCCGGCGTGCCGCAGACCACCCGGCGGTTATCGGCGAGTTTCACGGCAACGAAGTTCTGGTCGACCGCCCCGCCTATTCGGATCGACAGGTCGTATCCCTCGCGGATCAGGTCAGCGACCCGGTCGTTCAGGTTGAACGACATCTGCAGCGCAGGTTTATCGATGAGAAAAGCCGGCGCGTGCGGCGCTACGTGCATTCGTCCAAAAGCCGCCGGCGCCGAAACGATCAGGTGGCCATCGACCGTGCGCTGGCCATCGGCAAGTTCGTCTTCCGCCTGGTTCCAGTCAGCGAGCAAACCACGGCAGCGCTCCAGGAACGCCGCGCCCTCCTCACTTACCACTAGACGGCGCGTGGAACGGTACATCAGCTTGACGCCCAGACGCTTCTCCAGCGCATCAATACGCCGCCCCAAAATAACTGGAGACACGCCCTCCTCCAGCGCCGCCGCGGCCAGACTGCCGGCCTCGGCGACCTTTACGAACGTCTCAATCTGCCTGAAGCGGTCCATTGTCATGTCTCCATTCCGTACTTTTTGTATCGGATAAAACAACTTTGGCTGATCTTATCAACACTCCGGCAACCGCATAAAGTCACTTCAACGACATTGCGCAACGGCGCAATGCAGCAGAACACAATGGAAGGAGACACTCATGACAAAAATGCGAGCAGTCGACGCAGCCGTTCTCGTGCTGGAAAAAGAAGGCATCGAAATGGCGTTCGGCGTCCCGGGCGCGGCGATCAACCCGTTCTACTCCGCCCTGCAACGCGCGGGCAGCATCGGCCATGTGCTGGCACGCCACGTGGAAGGCGCGTCGCATATGGCCGAGGGTTACACGCGCGCGGCGCCGGGGAATATCGGCGTGTGTATTGGCACGTCGGGACCGGCCGGAACGGACATGATCACCGGGCTGTATTCCGCCCAAGCTGACTCCATCCCTATTCTGGCAATTACGGGTCAGGCGCCGCGTGCGCGTCTTTATAAAGAAGACTTCCAGGCCGTCGATATCGAATCGATCGCCAAGCCGGTGACCAAGTGGGCCGTGACCGTGCGCGAACCGGCGCTTGTGCCGCGCGTGTTCCAGCAGGCATTCCATTTGATGCGCTCGGGTCGTCCGGGTCCGGTGCTGGTCGACCTGCCGATCGACGTGCAGCTTGCGGAAATCGAATTCGATATCGATACATACGAGCCCCTGCCCGTCTACAAGCCGAAAGCGTCGCGCGGTCAAATCGAGAAAGCGCTGGCGATGCTGACGGCGTCGGAGCGGCCGTTGATCGTTTCCGGCGGCGGCGTGTTGAATGCAGCGGCTGAAGATTTGCTGGTCGAGTTCGCGGAAATCATGAACGTGCCGGTGATCCCCACGCTGATGAGCTGGGGCGCGATCCCCGACGACCATCCGCTGATGGCCGGCATGTGCGGTCTGCAAACGGCGCACCGGTACGGCAACGCTTCGATGCTCGCGTCCGACTTCGTGCTCGGCATCGGCAATCGCTGGGCGAACCGTCACACGGGCAGCGTCGAGGTGTATACGAAGGGACGTACGTTCGTGCACGTCGACATTGAGCCAACGCAGATCGGCCGCGTGTTCGGCCCGGATCTCGGCATTGTTTCCGACGCCAAATTCGCGCTCGAATTGTTTGTCGAAGTGGCGCGTGAATGGAAGGCCGCGGGCAAGCTGAAGGATCGTGGCACGTGGGTCGGCGAGTGCCAGGAACGCAAGCGCACGATGCATCGCAAGACGCACTTCGACAACGTGCCGATGAAACCGCAACGCGTCTACGAAGAGATGAACAAGGTCTTCGGCCGCGATACCTGCTACGTCTCGACGATCGGTCTGTCGCAAATCGCCGGCGCTCAGTTCCTGCATGTGTACAAGGCGCGTAACTGGATCAATTGCGGTCAGGCCGGCCCGCTCGGCTGGACCATTCCGGCCGCGCTCGGTGTTCGTGCAGCGGACCCGCAACGGCCGATCGTCGCTTTGTCCGGCGACTATGACTTCCAGTTCATGATCGAAGAACTCGCCGTTGGCGCGCAATTCCGGCTGCCGTACATCCACGTGGTCGTGAACAACTCGTACCTCGGCCTGATCCGTCAGGCGCAACGCGGTTTCGATATGGACTACTGCGTCCAGCTCGCCTTCGAGAACATCAACGCACCTGATCTGAACGGTTATGGCGTCGATCACGTCGCAGTGGCCGAAGGCCTGGGATGCAAGGCAGTGCGCGTGTTCAATCCGGAAGACCTCGTTCCCGCCCTCCGCAAGGCGCAGGGAATGCTCGCGGAATTCGGCGTGCCGATCATCGTGGAAGTGATCCTCGAGCGCGTGACGAACATCGCGATGGGCACGGAGATCGATGCAATCAACGAATTCGAACCACTCGCCGAAAGCGAGCAGGACGCACCGACGGCCATTGCGTATAGCGCCTGAGAGAGAACCGAGATCATGCCGAAATTTGCTGCAAACCTGACCATGCTGTTTAACGAGTTGCCGTTTCTCGATCGCTTCGCGGCGGCCGCCGATGCGGGCTTCGAAGCGGTTGAATTCTTGTTCCCGTATCCGTACTCGGCGGCCGACCTGCGTCAACGGCTCGACGCCAATAATCTCCAGCTCGTGCTGCATAACCTGCCGGCTGGGAATTGGGAAGGCGGCGAGCGAGGCATCGCATGTCTGCCCGATCGCAAAGAGGAATTTCGTGAAGGCGTAACGCGGGCCATCGAGTACGCGAAAGCGTTGAACGTGCCTCAGCTCAATTGTCTCGTTGGCATTCCGCCGGCTTCGGTAAGCCGCGAGGAAGCGCGGGCGACCATCGTCGAAAACTTGAAGTTTGCGGCCGCCGCGTTGAAGAAAGAAGGCATCAAGCTGCTGGTCGAGCCGTGCAATCACTTCGATATCCCCGGCTTCGCGCTCAACCGGTCGCAGGAAGGACTGGACGTGATTCACGACGTGGGCTCGGACAACCTGTTCCTGCAATACGACATCTATCACATGCAGCGTATGGAAGGCGAACTGGCTGCGACGATCAAGCGCAACCTGCCATCGATTGCGCATATTCAACTGGCCGATAACCCCGGCCGCAATGAGCCCGGCACGGGCGAGATCAACTATCCGTTCCTGTTCTCGCTGCTGGATTCGCTCGGCTACGACGGCTGGGTCGGTTGCGAGTACAAACCGCGCAGCACGACTGTAGCCGGCCTTGTCTGGCTGCAGGAAATCGCTGGATGGAAGACTGCGCGAGCAGTGGCATAACTGGAGGAGACACACGTAATGGCAACAATCGGATTTATCGGCCTTGGCATCATGGGCGCGCACATGGCGCGCAATTTGAAGAAAGCCGGCCATGCGCTGGTGTTGAACGGCGCGTACCCCGTGCCGGACGATCTGCGTTCACTGGGCAAAGTAGTCGACAGTTCGACGGGCGTGGCGCGGGCCAGCGAAATCGTCATCATCATGGTGCCCGATACACCCGACGTCGCTAACGTTTTATTCGCGGACGACGGCGTTGCGAAAGGACTGGAGAAAGGTCAGCTCGTGATCGACATGAGCTCCATCTCGCCGCTCGAAACGCAAGCGTTCGCGAAGAAAATCAACGCGCTGGGTTGCGACTATCTAGATGCGCCGGTGTCGGGCGGTGAAGTGGGTGCGCGTGAAGCTTCGTTGACGATCATGGTCGGCGGCCCGGAAGCGGCGTTCGAACGCGCAAAGCCGCTCTTCGATCTCATGGGCAAGAACATCACGCTCATCGGCGATAACGGTGCGGGACAAACGTGCAAGGTCGCGAACCAGATTATCGTCGCGCTTAATATTGAAGCGGTGGCTGAAGCGTTGCTGTTCGCGTCTAAATCCGGCGCAGACCCTGAACGTGTCAGGCGTGCTTTGATGGGCGGTTTTGCGGCATCGCGGATCCTGGAAGTTCACGGCGAACGCATGACAAAACGCACGTTCAATCCGGGCTTCAGAATCGAATTGCATCAGAAGGATTTGAACCTCGCGCTGGAAAGTGCGAAGAAACTCGGTCTTGCTTTGCCGCATACGGCGAGCGCACAGCAATTGTTCAGCGTGTGCGTGGCAAATGGTGGACGCGAGTGGGATCACTCTGGAATGGTGAAGGCGCTGGAACTGATGTCGAATCATCAGGTTACCGAATGAACTGCTTGAAAACCGGCTGACGCGTGCGTATTTCTATACGTATAGCCGGTTGCAGAAAGTGCAATAAAGCGGGGTCCGTCAAGCGGCACCCGGTGATGCCGTGGAAGCCTTGGTCGGTCAGACGTCATTGCCGGGTGTTCGCCTTGCCGGATCTTTTTTTGTCGACGTGCTCAAACACGTTTTGCAAAATGTCCGTCCACACAGTATTACAACTCCATCGGTGAAACCGAGAACTATCGGTTAGTTCTCGCGACTAAAGGGCTCGGCTTTATCGTGCCGATTCACGCGGTCATTACAGGAGTTGCAACATGGGCATTTTCAGTTTCATCAAGGACGCCGGCGAGAAGTTGTTCGGCGCTGTATCAACTTCGGCAACTGCGGCCCCCGCAGGAGCAGCACCGGCACCGGATGTCGCCGCGCTCAATAAGACGGCTGGCGACGCAATCGCCACCTACATCCGCGCTCAAGGCTTGAACGCCGACAACCTGCAAGTCAGCTTCAACGGCGCATCACATACGGTCACGGTCAGCGGCCAGGCCGCCGATCAGGCAACCAAGGAAAAGATCCTCGTGGCAGCAGGTAACGTGCAGCACGTGGACAAGGTCGACGATCAACTAACCGTACTGAATCCCACGCCCGTTTCGCAATTCCATACGGTGGTTTCCGGCGACAATCTCTGGAAGATCGCCGACAAGTACTACGGCAACGGCGCGAAGAACGACGTAATCTTCGAAGCCAACAAACCGATGCTCAAGAGCCCGGACAAGATTTATCCGGGACAGGTCCTGCGGATTCCCGCGCTGGCTTGATCAGTATCAAGCACGGTTGAATGCTTCAATAAAAACGCGACCCGAGGGTCGCGTTTTTTCATGTGCGAGGTTCGCAAGGCTCAGCTACGTACGGCAGGATCGACCGACGGACAGGTTTCCCAATACACTGAGCGGCCAGCCGCGCGCCGGGCCGAGCGGCTTCTCGCGTCCAACGATCAATATTCCCAGGAGGCCACATGAACGGTCCTGATCCAAATACCAAACATCCCATGGAAGGGTTCCCACAGGTCTGTTTCATCAAGAACACGGTGCGCAACCCGAACATTGTGATTGGTGACTACACCTATTATGACGACCCCGAAGACTCTGAGAATTTCGAACGGAATGTCCTTTATCACTTCCCGTTCATCGGCGACAAACTCGTGATCGGAAAATTCTGTGCGATTGCCAAAGGTGTTCAGTTCATCATGAACGGGGCGAATCACAAGCTCTCGGGGGTATCCACTTATCCGTTTCAGATATTCGGCAACGGCTGGGAGAAGGTCATGCCCGCAGTGACCGAGCTGCCCTACAAGGGCGACACCGTTATCGGCAACGACGTATGGATCGGCTACGACGCGCTCATCATGCCGGGCGTCAAGATTGGCAACGGCGCGATCGTGTCGTCGCGGTCGGTCATCGCCAACGATGTTCCCGCCTTTACTATCGTGGGAGGCAACCCTGCTAAACCGCTCAAGGAACGGTTCGCGCCTGATGTCGCGGCAAAACTCCAAGCGCTCGCCTGGTGGGATTGGCCCATAGAATCGATCACGCGGCAGCTCGAACATATTGTGTCGGGTGATGTCGAGCGTTTGAGCGACTGCGCAAAGGAAGGCTGACTCTGTTCTGTTCGCATCACGCATACGGTAGCGAGCGCATCAGTATCCTGCGTGTTCTGATTGATTGACAATCGACGCGTGGCTCCGTGCAAACGAGCTGCGCTGGCTCTTTTGGGCTGCGTGGACGCGTTCTATGATCTTCCTAACCACCCACACGCCAAGAAGATCACGCCCATGACATCGACAAGCCCTATTGAAATCCGACCCGTGACTGCGGCTGACTTCGATGCCTGGTTGACGCTATGGCGCGGATATCAGGCGTTCTACAAGACCGATATCCCCATGGACACGACCCAGTGCACATGGGTTCGCATGCTCGATCCAGCAGAGCCGGTATTCGCCGCAGTAGCGGTAATGGATGGCCGCGTAGTCGGGATAGTGCACTGGATCATGCATCGGTCGTGCTGGACTGCGGGCGATTATTGTTATCTGCAGGACCTGTACGTGGAGCCGGATATTCGCGGAGCCGGAATCGGACGCAAGCTCATCGAGCATGTCTATGCCAAGGCCGCAGAAGCTGAATGTTCGCGTGTCTGGTGGCTGACGCATGAAACCAATACCGACGCGATGCAGTTATATGACCGCATCGCAGATCGGTCCGGGTTCGTGCAGTATCGGAAATTGCTGGGCTGAGCTTCTGCGATACGCCGCGCTCAGTACGTATCGAATGCGCGTTGCAAGTCTGCCGGTGCGGTGCCCGCGGCCAATGCCAACATCAGCAGCACGCGCGCCTTGTACGGGTTTAAACCGCCTGCGGTGATCGAGCCGAGTGCATCGTCAGGCGCCGCGCCATTGCGCATCACGTGACCCGCGCCTACCCGCGACGAACGAATCACTGCAACGCCTTGTTTGATGGCATCGGCCGCGGCTTGTTGCAGGGTCGAATGAATCGAACCGTTGCCTGTCCCTGCGATTACAAGCCCTTGGACACCCGAGGCAACAAATGCATCGACAGCCACTCGCGACGCCCCCGCATAACTCGTCACGATCTCGACCGCGGGCAGATCAGCCGACATCTGGAACGGACTACGCACCGTATGCGGCCTTACTACCAAACGCTGGAATTCCACCTGCCCGTCCTGCACCCAGCCGAGCGCACCGCCTTCGGGTGAACGGAAGGCATCGACGGCATACGTGCTCGTCTTGGTCACATCGCGGGCGCAATGAATCTGGTTGTTGAACGCGACCAGCACGCCCTGCTTCCACGATGCCCGGTTCGCCGCCACCGTCACGGCGTTGAGAAGATTCAGGGGGCCATCAGCGGATAAAGCCGTTGCCGGCCGCATGGCCGCCGTCAGCACAACCGGCTTCTCGCTCTTAACGGTGAGATGCAGCAGGTAGGCGGTTTCCTCGAGCGTATCGGTGCCGTGCGTGATGACAATGCCGTCAACATCGTCCTGCGCCAGCAACGCATTCACTCGCGCGACGAGCGTGGCCCATAGCGCCGGGGTCATGTCCTTACTGTCGATACTCGCGACTTGCTCGGCATGAATCCGCGCGACTTGCGAGAGCGAAGGCACGGCGCCGAGCAGTTTGTCGACGCCGACTACGCCGGCCTTGTAACCCGAGGTTTTCGCGGCATCGCCGGCCTCGCCCGCGATGGTTCCGCCGGTAGCCAGCACCACGATCCGCGGCAATGAAGTGTGTGAGGAGTTCATAGCCGTAATTGTAGCGGAGCGGCGGCTGGCTGATTCTTGTACGCTGCAATCCTTCTAACAGCTAGACAGCTTCCCGCAATTGCGCCGCGATCTGCGCTTCATCGAGTTGCGGCGCGAACATCTCGATCAGCCTGTACGCGTACGCCCGCAGAAAAGCACCCTTCCTCAGACCCACGCGCGTGGTACTGGCTTCGAACAGATGCTGCGTGTCGAGCGCGACGAGTTCGGTATCGCGCTTTTCGTCGAAGGCCATCGCCGCCACAATGCCGATGCCGAGGCCCAGTTCCACATAGGTCTTGATCACATCGGCATCGATTGCGGTCAGCACCACGTCCGGCAGCGCACCTGCTTTCGCAAACGCCTGGTCGACATGCGAGCGGCCGGTGAAATCGTGGTCATAGGTGACGATCGGATATTCAGCGATCTCGTCGAGCGTGATGTTCTCGCGGCCGACCAGCGGATGTCCCTTCGGCACGACCACCGTGTGATGCCACGTGTAGCACGGGAACGTGACGATATCAGGATACCGGTCAAGCGCTTCCGTCGAGATGCCGATGTCCGCCTCGCCGTTGATGATCATCTGAGCGATCTGTTGCGGACTGCCCTGACGCAACGCGAGATGAACCTTCGGGAATACTTCGGTGAACTGTCGGATCACTTTGGGCAGCGCGTAACGCGCCTGCGTGTGCGTGGTCGCGACCACCAGATGGCCGTTGTCCTGATCGGCGAACTGGCGCGCGACACGACGCAGGTTCTCGGCATCGAGCAGCATGCGTTCAATCACCTGATGCACTTCCTTTCCTGGCTCGGTCAGGCCGGTGAGACGCTTGCCGCGTCGAATAAAGATATCGACGCCAAGTTCGTCTTCAAGATCCTTGATCTGCTTCGATACACCCGACTGCGATGTATAAAGCACGTTCGCGACCTCGGTCAGATTCATGTTCTGCCGTACGGCTTCGCGTACAAAACGCAATTGCTGGAAGTTCATGTCAGCCTCTCTTTTTTAGTAAGCTCAATGCGCCGGAAATACGCGCAGAACACGCGGCACGGCGGTCACACCATCGCCGATATTCAAATTCAATCCACGCCAGGTTTCACGATCCAGTTCCGCTTCCAGCACGTTGCCTTCGGCGCCTTCCAGATCCACGCGCACTGAGCCGCCAAGCGTCACGACGCGCCGGACATCGACCACGATGCCATCGCGATGACCCGAAGCCGTCGGGAACAGCGTCAGGTCGTGCGGCCGTACATAAGCGAACGCGGGACCCGCGAAATTCGCTTCGGTCCTGATCGGCTGCGCGGCGCCTTGCGCCACAAAACCGTTCGCATCCACGCTGCCCTTGAGCCGGTTTGCCGCACCCAGGAATTCATAGACGAACGATGTCTGCGGATGATCATAGACGTCTTGCGGACTGCCGACCTGCTCCACATGCCCACGATTCAGCACAACGATCCGGTCCGCGACTTCAAGCGCCTCTTCCTGGTCGTGCGTGACGAAAATAGTCGAGATATGCAGGTCGTCATGCAGACGCCGCAGCCAGCTACGCAACTCTTTGCGGACCTTGGCATCGAGCGCGCCGAACGGCTCGTCGAGCAGCAGCACCTTTGGTTCGACTGCCAGCGCCCGAGCCAGCGCAATTCGCTGCCGCTGCCCACCCGAAAGCTCCGATGGAAACCGCTGCGCCAGCCAGTCAAGCTGCACGAGCTTCAGCAATTCATGCACTTTCTCGCGGATCACGGCTTCGGTCGGCCGCTCCCTGCGCGGCTTCACGCGCAGGCCGAATGCCACGTTCTCGAACACGGTCATGTGCCGGAACAGCGCGTAGTGCTGGAACACGAAACCGACCTGCCGTTCCCGCGCGCCCACGGCCGCTACGTCCTCGCCGTTCAGCACGACCGAACCGGCGTCCGCGTATTCAAGCCCCGCGATCACGCGCAGCAGCGTGGTCTTGCCACAGCCCGACGGCCCGAGCAACGCGACCAGCTCGCCCGATGGAAAATCGAGCGAGACGTTATCCAGCGCGACGAAATCGCCGAAGCGTTTCTGCAAATTCCGAACGATGATGCTCATGATGATTTTCGCCTTCTAGTTCTGGAGTGACGCAACCGGCACATCAGCGGGCCGCGCCTGCACTGCTTCAATCGATTGCGACATGCGGCGCTCGGCGAGCAGCTTCAGGCCGAGTGTGACGAGCGCGAGCAGCGCAAGCAGCGACGCCACGGCAAACGCCGCCGAGAAGTTGTATTCGTTGTAGAGAATCTCGACGTGCAGCGGCATGGTGTCGGTTTGTCCGCGAATATGGCCCGATACCACCGATACCGCGCCGAACTCACCCATCGCCCGTGCATTGCAGAGAATCACGCCGTATAACAAGCCCCATTTCACGTTCGGCAGCGTCACGCGGCGGAATATCTGCCAGCCCGACGCGCCAAGCACATGCGCGGCTTCTTCCTCGTCGTTGCCTTGCGCCTGCATCAGCGGGATCAGCTCGCGCGCAACAAACGGGAACGTGACGAAGATAGTGGCGAGCACAATGCCGGGCACGGCGAAAATGATCTGCACGTTGTGATCGATGAGCCATGGGCCGAACCAGCCCTGCGCGCCGAACATCAGTACGTAGATCAGGCCCGAGACGACCGGCGACACCGAAAACGGCAAATCGATCAGCGTCGTGAGGAAGGCTTTGCCGCGGAATTCGAACTTGGCGATAGACCATGACGCCGTCAACCCGAACACCACGTTCAGCGGCACTGCAATGGCGGCGACGATGAGCGTGAGCTTGATCGCGGACCACGCGTCGGGGTCTTTCAGCGAATTGAAGTAATAGTCCACACCCTTCGCGAAGGCCTGCGCAAACACGGCAACGAGCGGCACGACGAGAAACAGCGCCAGGAAAATCAGCGCGATAGCGGTCAGGACCCAGCGCACGGCGCGCGGTTCAGTTACCGGATCAAGCTTGTGTTCCGTCACGCGGGGCGCGGCTGCGTCCACTGCTTTCTGGTTGACGGTGCTCATGCTTTCGCCCCGTCGATATGCAATGCACCAGCCGAAGCGGGCGCCGGTCCTGCGCCGCTGCGGCTCGTACGCCGTTGCAGGAACCATTGCAGCGTGTTGATCAGCAGCAGCATCAGGAACGATACGCACAACATCACGACGGCAATCGCAGTCGCGCCTGCGTAGTCGTATTGTTCGAGCTTCGTGATGATCAGCAGCGACGTGATTTCGGACTTCATCGGCACATTGCCCGCGATGAAAATCACCGACCCGTATTCGCCCAGTGCACGCGCGAACGCGAGCGCGAAGCCTGTCAGGATGGCTGGAAACAGCGACGGCAGCACCACGCGGCGAAACGTCAGCCAGCGCGTCGCGCCAAGGCACGCGGCCGCTTCTTCCTGCTCGCGCTCGAAATCTTCCAACACCGGTTGCACGGTACGCACGACGAACGGCAAGCCGATAAACGTCAGCGCCACGAGCACGCCGAATGGCGTGAACGCCACCTTGATTCCGAGCGGCGCGAGAAACTGGCCGATCCAGCCATTCGGCGCATACACGGCCGCGAGCGCGATACCGGCCACGGAAGTCGGCAACGCAAACGGCAGATCGACGACGGCATCGACCACGCGTTTGAACGGGAACGTGTAGCGCACGAGCACCCACGCCACGAGAAAGCCGAACACGGCGTTGATTAGCGCGCCGCCGAGAGCCGCCGAAAACGTCAGCCGATACGACGCCAGCACGCGCGGCGACGTAACGGCGCGCACGAACGTCGCCCAGTCGAGCGTAGCGGTCTTGGCGAAGGTCGCGGCGAGCGGAATCAGCACTACGAGGCTCAGATACGCCACCGTGATGCCGAGCGTCAGGCCGAAGCCCGGCAGCGCGCTGGGCTTGCGGAAAGTGAAGGTCGTCATGCGTGAATCATCCAGTTCCGCCGCGCCGCGGGGACGGCGCTTCGGGGTCGAGCTTCGGGTTGATTACAGGCCGTCTATGCGGCCGTGGTGTTGTTTCAAACTTCTTTACGACTACAGCATCGCGAGCGCATGAGCGCCGGCGATGCTGCCTTTCAAACCATTACGCTTACTGCGGTTGATAGATGGAATCGAACACGCCGCCATCGGCGAAATGCGTCTTTTGCGCGTTGGTCCAGCCACCGAAGGAATCATCGATCGTGTAGAGCTTGATCTTCGGGAACTGCTTCGTCAGCGCAGCAGGAACGGCAGTGGAACGCGGCCGATAAAAGTTGCGCGCCGCGATCTCCTGACCTTCCTCGCTATACAAATACTTCAGGTACGCCTCGGCCAGCTTGCGCGTGCCGTGACGATCCACGACCTTGTCGACTACGGCGACCGGCGGTTCAGCCAGGATGCTCACCGACGGCACCACGATCTCGAACTTGTCCGAGCCAAATTCCTTCAGCGACAAGAACGCCTCGTTTTCCCACGCGATCAGCACGTCGCCCTGCCCGCGCTGCACGAAACTGGTGGTCGCACCCCGCGCGCCCGAATCCAGCACGCCGGCATTCTTATAAAGCTTGGTCACGAATTCCTTGGCGGTCGTCGCGTTGCCACCCGGCAGATGCTCTGCGTACGCCCATGCCGCGAGATAGTTCCAGCGCGCGCCACCGGATGTCTTCGGATTCGGCGTCACGATAGACACGCCCGGCTTGAGCAAGTCCGGCCAGTCCTTGATCTGCTTCGGGTTGCCCTTGCGCACGAGAAACACGATTGTCGATGTGTACGGCGACGCGTTGTCCGGCAAGCGCTTCTGCCAGTCTTGCGCCACGAGCCCCTTGCCCGCGAGCGCATCGATGTCATAGGCCAGCGCCAGAGTCACTACATCGGCCTGCAAACCGTCGAGAACCGAGCGCGCCTGACCGCCTGAGCCGCCGTGCGACTGCTTGAACGTGACGGTTTCTCCGGTTTCAGCCTTCCATTTCTTGCCGAAAGCCTGATTGAAGTCCTGGTACAGCTCACGCGTCGGGTCATACGACACGTTAAGGAACGACGTGTCGGCGTGCGCCAGCGAGATCGTTCCCACGATCATCCCGGTCGCCGACGCTGCCCCGATCACCGTCGTGGCAACCAGCTTCCTTGCCCGTGCGCCCCACCCCGAATTCCGACTCAGCATTGCCCCGCTCCCCGTCTTATGTGTTTGAGCAGCCGAGTCTATCGATGGGCTTTCATTATTAAAAATAATTGTTATTCATTCTTTTAGATCAAAAAGTGCTAATGAAGACTGGAAGCGGCGTTGCGGCCATCAAAGAGCCGCTGGAGCACCGTGTTTGGGGCCTCTGTGTGGTTCTGACGACGTCGAACTTAAAGTAAAGCTTGAAAAGCGTCGAATACTGTATAAAACTACAGGCATCTGTTCATCCATACAGTGGACGACCGGCCATAAAGGGGCAAATGCACGTGACCAAAATGAGCAAACTGACTGCGCGGCAGCAAGAGGTTTTCGAACTGATCCAGCGCGCTATCGAACGTACGGGGTTTCCGCCCACGCGCGCCGAGATCGCGGCTGAACTCGGTTTTAGCTCGGCTAACTCCGCCGAAGAGCATCTTCGGGCGCTGGCGCGTAAAGGGGTGATCGAGCTGGCTGCGGGTTCATCGCGCGGCATTCGTTTGCTGACTAATGGCAGTCTTGACGACGGCCCTCACCAGTTCACGTTGCCGCACGCCAGCATCATGCAGTTGTCGTTGCCGCTGGTCGGGCGCGTGGCGGCCGGTAGCCCGATCCTTGCGCAGGAACATATCTCCCAGCATTACGCCTGTGACCCGGCACTGTTCTCCAGCAAGCCGGACTATCTGTTGAAGGTACGCGGTCTTTCCATGCGCGACGCAGGCATCTTCGACGGTGATCTGCTCGCCGTACAGAAGAAAAACGAGGCGAAGGACGGGCAGATCGTCGTGGCACGGCTCGGCGACGACGTCACGGTGAAACGCTGGAAACGTCGCCCAGATGGCGTTGAACTGATCGCTGAAAATCCTGATTACGAGAATATCTTCGTTGCATCAGGCAGCGACGACTTTGCGCTGGAAGGTATTGCGGTCGGGTTGATCCGCTCCGGCGAGCTTTGATTTCTGATTGTTGATTTCTGATTTGCAGGGCGGCGGTGGATGTTCTCCCCAGCCGCGCTGCGCTTGAATTCCAGCCCCATAAAGCGTGACGGACATCGCATTCGCGAGGAACCGGCGCGCGCCCTATTCTCATCGGTTGTCATCGGTTATCGGAGAAACATCATGGAACGATTCGCCCGGTTGTTTTCTGCTTCTTTTTTATCCGCATCGTTTGCGCCGGCAGCACGCGCACCGCTTTCGTTTCGCCAATTCCGGGAATTTGGCCGTTTGCGGCATCTGCGCTCGCTGATTTCCTGCAAGACACAAAAACCTGCTGACACGCCTGATCTCTTCAGCGAATTGCCAGTCTTGCCCTCGCGGCAACCGGCGTTCGCCCGGGTATCGTTGAGTACATCGGTGCATACGCAGTCCGAGCAACGTGCACCCGTGCGGGTTTATCGCGGTGAGTCGCGGGTCATCATGGTGGGCAATATCGAAGCGGTATCGCGCATGATCGACCGCTGCATCGACGAGGAACGCGCAGGCGTTGAAGATGGATTGTTCGCCTGATATTTAAGGCGCGGTGAATTCGCGGGGATAGTTCTGGCGCCGGTGCGGTCCATTCAAGGGTTGAGTCGTCCAAGGTCTCTCGTTAGGCCTTTCGTTTGGCCACAACTCTTGCATTTCGAGCCGCGTCTACCTCATCAGCCAAAAGGTCCCCACGCGTATGCCTTTGTCCCGTACCAGCAAGTCCGTTGTTATTGCGTTGTTGGCTGTTATTGTTGTGGCGGTTCTCGGTGTGATTTATGCGTCGCCCTATATTGCCCTCGATCGGCTAAAACGTGCCGCCGACGCCCGTGACGCTCAGACCGTGAATCAGTACGTCGACTTTCCGTTGCTACGTGAAAGCCTGAAGGACCAGGTCGGGCAGTTGCTGACCCGAAGAATCGATATACAGAAAAGCGGCAATCCGTTAGCGATAATCGGCGCCATGATTGGCGCGGCGCTAGTCGGCCCGCTGGTCGATTCGTATGCAACGCCCGACGGCGTGGCGGCTATTCTCAATGGCATACCGCCAAGAGGTGATCCTGGCGAGAAACCGCCGGTTCCGGCGGAGGCCAATGGCGCTGTGGTTGCGTCTCCGGAAGCCGCGCAAGCGCCGCCGCTCGCGCCCGCTCAACCGGCGCCTGCCGCCGCTGCGCCATCCGCACCGAAACCGCCGCCTCAAACCACGGCGGGGTATCGAAGTTTTAATACTTTCGCGGTGAATTACCAGCATGGCACCGGCGAAGCACGCTATTCAGCCATTCTTCGGCGATACGGGTTGTTCTCTTGGAAACTGGTCGCCGTGGAACTGAACGACAGTTAGGCGAGCCAGCAGGTTCACCGCAGCAACCGAACGCTATCCGGTTGCTGCGAGCGGCCAGCGGGACCCGCTTAGCCATCTACTTATCAGGCACTCACCTCGGCCTTCACGGGCTTCGCCGCGTGCGCAGCGTCCTCCTGTTCGGCGGATGTACCCGTCGGCGACACCGCCACTAAAATGCTGCAAGACACCCGATCCATCAGCGGCGTGTTGCCCGAGCCCATCCACCAGCGCGCAAGGCCCGTGCGGCACCGATGCCCCACCACGACCAAATCCACCTGCAAGCTCTGAGCGAGCCCGGCAATTTCATCGATAGGATGCCCAAACGCAAAGTGGCCCTGCGCCGGCACGCCCCGCTCGGTCAGCCATTCCACGCCTTCGCGCAGGATGTCCCGGGCGGCGTCCTCAAAACGGCCGCACGCCATATCGGTGAGAAGGCCGGCGCTTTGGGCGATGCTGGAACGCATGTCGACAACGGCAAGCACGTGCGTTTCGGCTTTCAGGTCGAGCGCCAGATTCGCGCCGTCACGTAACGCCTTACGCCCTTCGCGGGAGCCGTCGTAACACAGCAGGATTTTTCGGTAGCTCGCCATGGTGGTTCTCCGCGCTGCAACGAGGGCAGCAAAGGGCATCGAAAAGACGGTCGTCAAGTGTTGCAAGTTCTGCCCCGTGGACCGGGCGGGCGACAAAAGCCCGGGCCGCGTTGCCTTCATCATGGTGCGTCGTTGAAACGGTGGCAACGATGGAAAACGCTAATGCGGTCCAGTCGTCCGCGAAACGCCAAGCGGACAGCGTGCCAGGTCCGCGAATCCCTTGCTGGGTGGGCTTCCCGGCAATTAATTGGAGCGTCGCGAAAGGGCTCTGCAGCCGAAAAACAACCTCCGTGCGCCCTTGCTGTGCAGGTCAGACAGCGGGACGCGCCTCGTTGGTGCAATCGATTAAACTAGTTAGCTTGTCTTCGGACCTAAATCAGACCCAACACCTGAGTTTGCGCATGTCAGATGCAGCAGTGTTTCCTAAAGACTTTCCCAGCGACACCACCCGGCCGCCGGCAAAGCCGGCCGGCCCGGCGATCGAGTTTGTCGACGTCGAAAAGCATTACGGTGACAAGACCGTCGTCAATGGCCTGTCTTTTCACGTCCAGCCTGGCGAGTGTTTCGGCCTGCTGGGTCCTAACGGCGCGGGCAAGACGACCACGCTCAAGATGCTGCTCGGCCTGACCGCGCCGGATGCGGGCACGATCCATCTAGTCGATGAACCCATCCCCTCGCGTGCTCGTTACGCCCGTCGCCGTGTGGGCGTCGTGCCGCAATTCGATAACCTCGATCCGGACTTCACCGTTCGCGAAAACCTGCTCGTGTTCGGCCGCTATTTCGGCATGAGTGGCAACGAAATTGAAGCCGTGGTGCCTTCGCTGCTCGAATTTGCTCGGCTGGAAAGCAAGGCGAACGCGCGGGTCGGCGAGTTATCGGGCGGAATGAAGCGGCGGCTGACGCTGGCGCGCGCACTGGTCAACGATCCCGACGTGCTGATCATGGACGAACCCACCACTGGACTCGATCCCCAAGCGCGGCATCTGATCTGGGAGCGGCTGCGCTCGCTGCTCGCACGCGGCAAGACGATCCTTCTCACCACGCATTTCATGGAGGAAGCCGAACGGCTTTGCGACCGGCTGTGCGTGATCGAGGAAGGCCGCAAAGTGGCCGAAGGCAAACCCGATGATCTGATCCAGCGGGTTATAGGCTGCGATGTGATCGAGATATACGGTCCCGATCCGCAAGCGCTTCGCGACGAACTCCTGCCGTTCGTCAGCCGCATGGAGATCAGCGGTGAAACGCTGTTTTGTTATGTCGATGACCCCGCGCCCGTGCATCAACGCGTCAAAGGACGGCCTGGCGTGCGTTATCTACACCGGCCGGCGAATCTTGAAGATGTGTTTTTGCGCCTGACCGGGCGCGAGATGGTGGACTGATCGATGTCGAGCGAACCGAATGTGAACACTGCCGAATCCACTGCGTCTCCCACTGCGCGCGCCCCCCGCGCGGCCGGGACGTCGCAACGCAAGCCTCATCGTGAGCCGTTCCTGAGCGCAATGCCTGCGAACGCATCGAACTGGATGTCGGTCTGGCGGCGAAATTATCTCGTCTGGAAAAAACTGGCGATCGCGTCGATGTTCGGCAACCTCGCCGACCCGATGATCTATCTGTTCGGCCTGGGTCTCGGACTCGGCCTGATGGTCGGCCATGTGGACGGCGTCTCGTACATCGCGTTTCTCGCGGCGGGTACGGTGGCGTCGAGCGTGATGATGTCGGCGAGTTTCGAGGCCATGTACTCCGGCTTCTCACGCATGCATGTGCAGCGAACGTGGGAAGCAATCATGCATACGCCGCTCACGCTGGGCGACATCGTGCTCGCCGAAATTGTGTGGGCAGCAAGTAAATCGGTGCTGTCCGGCGTTGCGATCATGCTGGTGGCCGGTGTGCTCGGCTATGCAAGTTTCCCGACCATGCTGTATGCGTTGCCCGTGATCGTGCTGACTGGTTTGGCATTCTCCAGCACGGCGATGATCGTGACCGCCGTGGCGCCGAGCTACGACTTCTTCATGTTCTACCAGACACTCGCGCTCACGCCCATGTTGCTGCTCTCCGGCGTGTTTTTCCCACTTGCGCAATTGCCGGCGGTCGCGCAAAACGTCTCACTGTTGCTGCCGTTGTCGCACGCGGTCGCACTGATTCGTCCCGCGATGCTCGACCGGCCGGCAGAGCACGTCGTGCTGCATCTGGCTGTGCTCGCGGCATACGCCATCGTGCCGTTTTTTATCTGCGCGGTGCTGTTTCGTAGACGGATGATGCGTTGAACGAATCGATTGAAATCACGAACCGCGCTTAGCTACTTCAAATAAGAAAAATCCCGTTCCAACGTAAGTTGAAACGGGATTTTTACATGCTTCTATCCGCTTGCCGCTGCAGACAACTCAGCAGAAAACTCAACTTACTTCAATCCCGGGCTGAACTCCTTGTGCCCGCCAAACCCGAAGCGCATTGCTGACAACATCCGGTCGGCGAACGAATTATCCTCGCGCGACCGGAACCGCGCATACAGCGCAGCCGATAACACCTGCGCCGGCACCGCCTCTTCGAGCGCCGCCTCAATCGTCCAGCGCCCTTCGCCGCTATCGGCCACTTCGGCGGAGTATTTATCCAGCGTACTGTTGCCGGCCAACGCACCCGCGGTCAGGTCGAGCAGCCACGACGACACCACGCTGCCCCGGCGCCATACCTCAGCAACGTCTGCTATATCCAGATCGTAGCGCTGCGCCTCGGGCAACTCCGTCGATGACTTGTGCTTGAGGATGTCGAACCCTTCCGCGTACGCCTGCATCAACCCGTACTCGATCCCGTTATGCACCATCTTCACGAAGTGACCCGCTCCGACCGGCCCCACGTGCATATAGCCATTTTCGACGCGCGCATCGCGACCCTCGCGATTCGGCGTGGCGGGAATATCGCCGCGTCCGGGGGCAAGTACCGACAGAATCGGATCGTGCCGCTGCACGACGTCCTTGTCGCCGCCGATCATCATGCAATAGCCGCGCTCCAGTCCCCACACGCCGCCCGACGTACCGACATCGACGAAATTTATGCCTTTCTCCTTCAGCTTCGCCGCGTGGGTGATGTCGTCCTTGTAAAAGCTGTTGCCGCCATCGATAACCGTGTCGCCCGCTTCCAGGATCTCGTAGAGATCGTTCAGCGTGTCTTCAGTGATCTTGCCCGCCGGCAACATCAGCCAGACCGAGCGCGGCGCGGCAAGCTTCTTCACGAGATCGCCCAGGTCGCTCGCGCCGGTCGCGCCGTCGGCTACGACTGCCTGCGTCGCTTCGGGCGCATGGTCGTACACCACGCATGTCTGCTCGCCGCGCATCAACCGGCGTGCGATGTTCGCGCCCATACGCCCTAATCCTACGATACCAATCTGCATGATGGCTTACTCCTTATGGCTGGTTTTGACGCGTTCGATCTGCTTTTTGGCTTCGTCGTAGACGTGTTCCGGCGTGAAGCCGAATTTCTTCTTCAGGTCGGAAAGCGGAGCCGATGCCCCGAATGTATGCATCACGATCTGCGAACCGAGGCGGCCGACATAGCGATCCCAGCCGAGCGTGCCCGCCTGCTCAACGCAAACACGCGCGTCGACGTCCGGCGGAATCACGGAATCCTTGTAGGCATTGTCCTGGCGCTCGAAGAGATCCCATGACGGCATGGACACGACCCGCGCCGCGATGCCTTCACTCTTGAGCTTTTCATACGTATCGACGCAGACCGATACTTCGGTACCTGTCGCCATCAGGATGACTTCCGGCTTCTTGCCGTCTTCAGCGTCGGCGAGAACATACGCGCCCTTGTGGACGCCCTTCGCCGATGCATATTTCGACCGGTCGAAAGTCGGCATCGGCTGGCGCGACACCACGATGCACGCCGGACGTTGCGGCTCAGCAAGCGCGGCGCGCCACGATTCGGACACCTCGTTTGCATCGCCCGGACGATACGTACTGAGCCCCGGCACACCGCGCAACGACGCCAGTTGTTCGATCGGCTGGTGCGTCGGACCGTCTTCGCCCACGCCGATGGAATCGTGCGTGAACACGTAGATGACCGGCACCTCCATGATGGCCGAAAGCCGGATGGGCGGCTTCATGTAGTCGCTGAAAATCAGGAACGTGGAACCGTAGGGCCGCAGGTTCGACAGCGCGAGCCCGTTGCAAATTGCGCCCATCACGTGCTCGCGAATACCGAAGTGCAGGTTGCGGCCCGCGTAGTTATCGAACTCGAAACTGCCCGCGCCTTCAAACTTCATATCGGTTTTCGTCGATGGCGACAAATCCGCCGAACCGCCGATCATCCACGGGAAACGCTTGGCAATAGCGTTCAACACCTTGCCCGACGATTCCCGCGACGCCATGCCCTTCGGATCGGCATCGAACGTAGGAATGTCCGCGTCCCAGCCTGCCGGCAACTCGTGCGCTTCGATCTGCGCAAACTCTTTCGCCAAGTCCGGATACTTCTTCGCGTAGTCATCGAAACTCTTTTGCCACGCAACGCGCGCCGCCTTGCCGCGCGCACCGATGCCCTCGTTGAAGTGCTCATACACGCCGTCCGGCACGAGGAAACTCGAATCTTCCGGCCAGCCGTAAAACTTCTTCGCGAGCTTGATTTCGTCCACGCCCAGCGGCTCGCCGTGCGCGGCGGAAGTGTCCTGCTTATGCGGCGCACCCCAGCCGATAATGCTCTTCACCACGATCAGCGTAGGTCCGTCCGTGTTGGCCTTCGCCTGGTTCAGCGCGGCTTCGAGCGCGCCGGCGTCGTTGGCGTCGTCAACGTGGATGGTGTTCCAGTGATAGCCCTTGAAACGCGTTTCCACGTCGTCGCTATACGCGAGATCCGTGTGGCCTTCAATGGTCACGCGGTTGCTGTCGTAGATCCAGGTCAGATTCGACAACTTCAGGTGACCCGCCATGGAAGCGGCTTCGTGCGAGATGCCTTCCATCATGTCGCCGTCACCGCACAACGCGTACACGTGATAGTCGAAAATCTTCGCATCCGGCTTGTTGAAATGCGACTCGTACCAGCGCCCGGCCATGGCCATGCCGACGCTGTTGCCTAGCCCTTGCCCGAGCGGACCGGTGGTGGTTTCAACGCCCGTTGTCATGCGGTATTCGGGATGGCCCGGCGTCTTGCTATCCAGCTGCCGAAAATGCTTGATGTCATCCAGCGACACGGCCGGACCATCCGTTGGCTTGCCGGCGTGATCGACGGCTTTCACGCCGGTCAGGTGCAGCAACGAATACAGCAGCATGGACGCGTGACCGACCGACAGCACGAAGCGGTCGCGATTTGGCCACAGCGGCTCGGCTGGATCGTAGCGCAAGTGGTTCTGCCACAGATGAAAACCGACGGGCGCGAGCGCCATCGGCGTACCCGGGTGGCCGGAATTGGCTTTTTGCACGGCGTCCATGGACAGCGTGCGGATGGTGTTGATGGCGAGGGTGTCGAGATCGGAAGAGGACTTCGAGGGGGTTTGCGGCATGAGCGACGACTCCTTTGCGTAGGGCGCGCTGAGGCACGAGAGGCGCCACAGCGGGCAACCGGGACCTTCGAGCAAGTGTAGTGCCATGACAACTGGCGCGTCACCAAAGAACAACGAAGCGCGCGCCACCAAAGGCTTGGCGCGGCTTATGACAGACGATTACGACATCAACGAGACAACAACTTTACGCTTGAAACAATGCAAAAAACGAACGTAATGGGTAAAAAATCGTCGTCGTTTTTGATCATCGTAACGTTGGCGCGTGACATTTTCAGCAAACGATCAGCGAGTCGGCTCATGGAGTCAACTCACGGAGCCAACTCATTGCGCCAGCTCACGGCGCCGGATTCGGCTGCGCTTCGTGAAGCGCATCGATTTCAGCGAGGATCTCGTCGGACAATTTAACGTCCACGCTGCCGATGTCCTCGTGCAATTGCTCGAGCGACGTCGCGCCGATGAGCGTGCTGGTCGTGAACGGCCGGCTGTTCACGAACGCGAGCGCGAGTTGCGCCGGGCTCAGGCCGTGACGCCGTGCGAGTTCCACGTAGCCGCTGATAGCCTTGATCGTATGCGGCTTGCTGTAGCGTGCAAACCGCTCGAACAGCGTAATGCGGGCACCCGCGGGACGCGCACCGCCCTCGTACTTGCCGGACAACCAGCCGAATGCAAGCGGCGAATACGCCAGCAGGCCGACATCTTCTTTGTGCGTGAACTCGGAGAGGCCGGCTTCGAATGTCCGATTCACCAGGCTGTACGGATTCTGGATGCTTACGATTCGCGGCAAGCCGAGTTTGTCGGCGGCCTGGAGGAATTGGGCGACACCCCAGGGCGTCTCATTCGATACCCCGACGTAACGGATCTTCCCTGCCTTCACGAGATCGCCGAGCACCGTCAGCGTCTCTTCGATAGGCACCGTGTATTCGTCCTTGATCCACGGATAATTCGCGCGGCCGAAGGTCATCGTGCTGCGGTCGGGCCAGTGCAATTGGTACAAATCGATGTAATCCGTCTGCAGCCGTGCGAGGCTGGTATTGACGGCTTCGGTCAGGTTCTTGCGGTCGAATTGATTCGCCTCGCCGCGAATATGCCGCGGATTGTGCGGCTGGCGCGCCGGCCCCGCGATCTTGGTCGCGAGCACGATTTTCTTGCGTGCACCCGGGTTCGCTGCCAGCCACGTGCCGATATATGCCTCCGTGCGCCCTTGCGTCTCGGGACGCGGGGGCACCGGATACATCTCGGCGGCGTCGATCAGGTTGATGCCGGCATCGAGCGCGGCATTGAGTTGCGCGTGCGCGTCGGCTTCCGTGTTCTGCTCGCCCCAGGTCATGGTGCCCAGTCCGATCAGGCTGACATTGACATCCGTTCCACCGAGTTTCCGGTACTCCATCGCGTGCTTCCCCATGTTCGTTTTCAGGTTTCAAAGGCGCTAGCCGAGTGTCGACGCTACCATAGCGCGGGCCTTGCTGCAGGGGTGCCCATCGCCACGGCGCGCTCCCGCCCGGTAAGCTAACGGCATGCGGCGTGATTGGCTTTCATTAGCTTTTCAATCGTGCTGCGTTCATTCGGATCAGAACAAGAGAGACTCTTCGATGCAGGCCCCCGACCTCACCCGCACCACGTCCGGCGCGGCGAACCCACGCGGTTCATCCGTCATCGTGATGCTGGTCGCGGCGACCTTCTTCATGGAGAACCTCGACGGCACGATCATCGCCACGGCATTGCCGCAAATGGCGCGCTCGTTTGGTCTTCACCCCGTCGACCTGAGCCTCGGCATTACGTCGTATCTGTTGACGCTCGCCGTCTTCATCCCTATCAGCGGCTGGGCGGCGGACCGCTTCGGCCTGCGCACCGTGTTCGGCAGCGCGATCGCGTTGTTCACGGTGGCGTCCGTGCTGTGCGGCATGACGTCGACGCTGCCCACGTTCACGGCAGCACGGGTGCTGCAGGGTATCGGCGGTGCGATGATGGTGCCGGTCGGGCGGCTCGCGGTATTGCGCGCGACGCCCAAGGAAGGCTTGATGCGCGCTATCTCGATCATCACCTGGCCCGGCCTTGTCGCGCCCGTGATCGGGCCGCCGCTGGGCGGGTTCATCACCACGTATTCGTCGTGGCGCTGGATCTTTTATTTGAACCTGCCGCTCGGTTTGATTGGCCTGGCCGTGGCGCTTCGTTACCTCGATAACACCCGCGAGCACGCCAGCCGCCGCTTTGATTTCCTGGGTTTCGTGCTGTGCGGCCTTGCCTGCACGACCCTGCTCTACGCGATGGAACTCATCGGCCGCAACGACACGCCCTGGGCATTCGCCAGCGCGCTGACCGCCGTCGGCGTACTCGCGGGGGTGCTCGCGTGGTGGCATGTGCGGCGCGCGAGCGAACCGGTGCTGGATCTCAACGCGCTGCAGATCAAGACTTTCAGGGTGGCGATGGGCGGCGGCTCGTTGTTTCGCGTTGCCATCAGCGCGGCGCCGTTCCTGCTGCCGCTGATGTTTCAGGTCGGCTTCGGGCTGAACGCGTTTGCATCCGGGTTGCTGACGTTGTCGGTCTTCGCCGGCAATTTATCGATGAAACTCGTCACCACGCCGGTCATGCGGCGCTTCGGCTTCCGTCCGGTGCTGATCGTGAACGGGATCGTGGCGGCTGCGTCGCTGGCGTTGATGAGCTTGATATCGCCTGCTACACCGACCTGGATCATCGTCGCGGTGTTGTTTGCGAGCGGACTGTCGCGCTCGCTGCAGTTCACGGCGCTGAACACACTCAGTTTCGCCGATGTCCCGAAGGCGCAGATGAGCGGCGCGTCGGCTTTGTCGAGCACGCTGTTCCAGTTGACGATGGGGATTGGCGTCGCGCTCGGGGCGATCGCTTTGAGGCTGGCCGAATGGCTGCATGGTCACGATGCGCAGACCGTCGTGCCAGCCGATTTCAGCATCGCGTTCTTGATCGTGGGGGCGGTGGGATTGCTGGGAGTAGCGGACCTGTTTAGCTTGCATCGCGATGCGGGCGCGCAGGTTAGCGGGCACGGGAGGAAGGGGTGAGGCAGGTCGAGCCGTTTGCGTGCAGTCAAGACGGTGCTATGATGTATATACGTATTCGTATATCAATTGGAACCGTATAAGATGAATCTGCAAATTGCAAAATGGGGCAATAGCCTCGCGCTTCGAATTCCCGCCGAGTACGTGCGCCGCATTGGCGTGAAGGAAGGCGACCACGTGCAGGTTGACTTGACCATCGACGGCGGTCTTAGTATTCGCGCCTCTAAATGGGACCGCAGCGCGTTCGCCCGGGAGCTTGAAACAACCCGTGAGACGATGCCAATATCTGAGCCCGTCATAGACGAGCTACGGCGCGGAGCGCGCTATTGATGTCGACTTATGTAGACACGTCCGTGCTGGTGGCGCTGTGCGTAAATGAACCCATGAGCGCTGTTGTTGCACGATGGTATGCAGCGTGTACCGACGAATTGACCTCCGCTGCATGGTGCGTCACTGAGTTTGCAAGCGCCCTCGGAATCAAGCAACGGACAGCGCAAATATCCGCCGAGCAAGGTGCGTCCGCATGGCAGGCGTTCGAGCGCCTTTGCGCAAGCGATTTGCAGTTGCTGCCGGTCGAGCCGTCTACGTTTCACCGCGCGGCCGTGCTGACTTTGGACGCCACAACCGGACTGCGCGCTGGCGACGCGTTGCACCTTGCTGCTGCAATGGATGCCAAAGTAAAGACCATGGCAACGCTCGATGGCGTCCTGGCCCGCAATGCCAAACGCATGAGAATTAAGCCTCTCGATTTTTAACGGCCTAACGTGTCGGGCGGAGCCACGGTGGGCGCTGTTCTGGAGACCCTATCAGTGAATTGGCGTGATCGATCCCCGTACTTTATTAATGCTCTGCTCACGCTCTTCAACACCCAGCTTTGAGTAAAGCCTGCGATCTAGCCGTTTGTATATCGGTTGATCTTGTCCAATTCGGCTTAATCAAGAGTCACATGGATTCCAGAAAGCAAAAAGCCCAACTCGCGAAAGTCGGGCTTTTTACTTGAATCTTTTGGGGTGGCTGATGGGGCTCGAACCCACGACAACAGGAATCACAATCCTGGACTCTACCAACTGAGCTACAGCCACCACTGTCTCACTTCTTGCTGCCTCTTTAGCTCGCCAAGAACAGGCTTGCTGAATCGAGAAACGAGATTATACGAACAAAGATTCGCTTTGCCTAGTCCCTTATTCCATCAATTCGACAGGTTCACGCAGATGAGTGCGCGCTTCATCGAAAATAGTCATATCGCCGGTGGCGAGACGGCGGCTATCCGAGAGAACGCGACGCCAGCCACGCGCACCCGCCACGCCTCGATACAAACCCAGCGCATGCCGCGTAATGCCGCCGAGGAACGCCCCGCGCGCCACTTCCTGACGCGCATAGTCGATCAAGCTCGCCTCAGCCTCCTCGCGCGACAACAAGGGCGTATCCGCGCCGTAAAAACGTGAATCGACGCCCGCGAGCACGTAAGGGTTGTGATAGGCCTCGCGGCCGAGCATCACGCCATCGACATGCTTCAGATGCTCTTCCACTTCATCGAGCGTCTTGATGCCACCGTTGATCGATATTTCCAGATGCGGAAAATCGCGCTTCAACTGATACGCATATTCATACTTCAGAGGCGGAATCTCGCGATTCTCCTTCGGGCTCAAACCCTTCAGGATCGCATTCCGCGCGTGGACGATAAACACTTCACAGCCGGCATCGGCGACGGTGCCGACGAAGTCGCGCACGTAGGCATAGTCCTCAACCGCGTCCACACCTATCCTATGCTTGACCGTGACCGGAATGGACACCACGTCGCGCATGGCTTTCACGCAATCCGCGACCAGTTGCGGCTCGTTCATCAGGCACGCGCCGAATGCGCCGCGTTGCACGCGCTCGGACGGGCAGCCGCAATTCAGGTTGATTTCGTCGTAACCCCATTGCTCGCCGAGCTTCGCACTGCGGGCTAGATCCGCTGGCTCGCTGCCGCCGAGCTGCAGCGCAACGGGCGCTTCGCCTGGCGTGAACGCGAGATGCCGCGCGACGTCGCCGTGCAGCAGCGCGCCGGTCGTGACCATCTCTGTATAGAGCCACGTGTGCTTCGTCAGGATGCGGTGAAACGACCGGCAATGGCGGTCAGTCCAGTCCATCATCGGCGCAACGCTGACGCGGCGCGGGCTCGGTTTTAAAGCTGTTGACATGGGAACTGCTGATTGTGGGCGTTGGGCGCCTTTCCGGCGCTGAATCCGTGATTTTACCGTAACGCTCGAAACGCCACGAACTCGACGTTACCAATCAGATTTACCGTGAAATCAACAGCCTGCGCGGAGAATCGATTGCTGTACGGTATTTTTTGCGTCGCGGCCAAGATCGGTCGGCATGAAAATCGTATGCTCCCCGGCCACGGCGCCGCAGTCATCGAAAAAACGAATCTTCCGCACGCTCCGGTGTCTCAAAAATCAAATGCCAGCGCTTTGCCGGATTTATTCGAAAAGCGCCGACGATCCGGAGAAACTCATGAAATCCCGTCCGAATAAAACGCCTTCTTGTATCGTCGCCGCCTTTGCCGTCGTGATCACCGCGCTGGGCATCGGAATGGAAACGAGCGTGCAGGCCCAGACCGCGAACGCCGACGACACTGCGTCGATGGTTAAACCGCCGGTCACACCCAGCGCCCCAAACGCGGCCGGCCCGCGTGCGGATAACCCGGACAACATGCCGACGAAGCGCCCCGCCCTGCCTCCCAACAGCGATCGCATGCTGCACAACAACCCGGCCAGCGACGCAATCGCGAAATAGGACGGCCGAGGATCGCATTTGCCGCATGAAAACGATGACGACCGCAGCGAATCAAGCGGCCGCAGGGCGGCATCGCCGGCAATATTCGGCCGCGGCTCCCGAATGCATCGAGCAACTGGCCGCTGATTCGATCCAACCAAAAGCGAAAAACTTTCGCATCCACACGCCAAGCGCGCCATGGCTCCGCTCAGGCGACTCATCAACTGCCGCAAACCCGATCCAAAGCGATATCGCTGCGAAACTGCAACCTGATTAGCGCATTCGCCAGAACCCGTTGCATCGACCGCAAAGCCGCGTCCGATTGCACCAAAACGCGACATGCCCGACCCTATAATGACGCCACCTTAAAATACAGGCGCAGCCACGGCTCGCGTCTCAAGCGGTGGTTTTTAATGCAAAAAGTCATTCTTCCGTTCGTCGCGGGCTTTCTCGCCGCACTGTTTTTCCGTGAAGCGACCATCGCGATGTTGCATGCGGCCGGCGTGGTCGATCCAGCCGGCTATTCCACCGCTCCATTCCTGCCGCTAGGCATTCCCGAATTCATCGTCAATGCGCTATGGAGCGCATTCTTCGGCATCTTGATGGCGTGGCTGCTGCGCGTCGCACCCGACCGCACCGCGCCGTGGATCGGCGCGCTGGTGTTCGGCGGCATCGTGCTGACCGCCGCGAGCGTGTTCGTGGTCGATCCGCTGCGCGGCATCTGGCCGAGCGGCAACATGCTGCCGCGGCTGGCACTGGGATTTGCATCGAATGCGATGTGGGGCTGGGGCGCGCTCGTCTTCATGCGCGCCTTCATGGCCGGCAACGACGCCGACTAATCCGTCAGCGCCGCCAGCGGATGGTCGCGCTCAGACCACGGACTGTCGTACATCCGCAAGACCGCATCACGCGTCACGTCTTCCATGCGCGACACCTTCCACACCGGCTGATTGTCCTTATCGACAATGCGCGCCCGGATGCCTTCCATCACATCGCCATGATCGAACGTCGCGCGCGTGAGCCCGAGGTCGCGCCTCAACGTCTCGGCCATGCTCGACGTCGTGGCGCGGTCGATCAATTCCAGCGATACATCGACGGATAACGGCGAACGCTCACGCAACTCAGCCGCCGTGCGCGTAGCCCAATCGCTTTCCTCGACGTCCCCGCTCGTCACGCTTTCCAATGACTTCAGACAGGCCGCGCCGTTGCCCGACGCAAAATGCTTGTCGATAAAACCACGCTCCTTTGCAAGCTCGCTCGGCTTCCCTGCATCGGAACGCGCCTGCGCTTCGATAAACCGCACCACCTCCGCGCCGCTCGCGAACGGGTTCTCCTTCAGCGTATTGATAAGAGCCGGCAGCGCTTCGTCGTCCATATAAGCATCGGCGAGGCCGGTGTACAGTGCATCGGCGGCATCGATAGTCGCGCCCGTCGCCGCGAGATAACGCCCGATCGCGCCCGGCGTGCGCGCGAGGAACCAGCTCACGCCCACATCCGGAAACAAGCCGATACGCGTTTCGGGCATCGCCATCTTCGTCGAACCGGTGACCACGCGCACACCGCCCGTATGCCGCGCGCCCTGCGAAATCCCCATTCCACCGCCCATCACCACGCCGTTCAGCAATGCGATATACGGCTTCGGATACGTGAAAATCGCGTGATTCAAGCGGTATTCATCGGTGAAAAATTCTTCGATGACCGCGTGCTCGCCCGCCTTCGCCGATTGATATAAAAACCGGATATCGCCGCCGGCGCAGAACGCGCGCGGATGCGGGCTATAGACGACCACCGCGTGCACCGAAGCGTCGTCACGCCAGACGTTCAGCGCGCGATGAATGGCGTGCAGCATGGGCGTGGACAACGCATTCAACGCCTTCGGACGGTTCAGCGCGATGAAGCCTATACCCTGCACGCGTTCGATACGAATTTCATCGATGGATTCAGTCATATGCAATGCGAGTTTCTATTCGTGTGAGTGAAAATGAAGCTGAAAATGGAACCAGAAAGCCCATCGGGAAAGCCCGTCAACCAGCACTTGCTGACGGCCGTCGACGAGCAGGTTTCTTGTTCTTGCCAGGCAAATATACATCCAGCATTTCATCGATAAGCGTATCCGTCGGCACAGTGAAAACTGTCGAGGCCATCATGCTCAACGACACGATACCGTGCAACGCGGCCCACAATGTCTCGGCGCGAGCCGCAGGCTTATCAACCAACGCCAACGTCCCGGTCAGCAGGGAAAGCACCGTTTCGCCGGCCGATGTCACATCGTTAAACGCGGCACCGGTATAAGCGGCATTCTGCATGAAAATCAGCCGATACACTTCAGGATGCGTCAGCCCGAACGTGACGTACGCATGCGCCATGGCCTTCAGGCGCTCCACCGGTTCGATCACGCCATCAAGCGCGTGCAGGGACTCGAGCAACTGCGCGTGGGCCTCGGCGCAAAGCGCGTGAGCGATGGCATCGCGGCTTGCGAAATGCAGGTAAAGCGAAGCGGGCGAATATCCGACGACCCCTGCGATCTTGCGCATCGACAACGCGTCGAAACCGTCACGCACGACTATCACGCGCGCCGCATCGAGGATTTGGATGCGCAGTAAGGGCTGATTTGAAAGATGTTGTTTTGAGCCTGCCATCCCGCGCATTTTCCGGATGACACCGGCCAAGTCAATGTAAAACTGAGTAGCGATGAATGCAGCCGCCTCTTCAAATACCCGCTATCAGTTCGCCATTCCCGGCGGAAAATGGCCGCTCTTCAAAAGCACGGGCTCACCGTTATTGATATGCAGATGCTCCCTCGCAACCGCTTCAATCCTCGGGCGTGCAGCATCGAATGCACGTATCCACCCGATGCTGTCGCAACTCTGCGCGCCAAAGTGATCCTCCAGGGCTTCAACCGAGATCGCGCACGGAACGCGCTCGCCATCGACCAGCGCAGCGAATACGACCGTGAGATTCGCGTCGCGATACGCCGGCGCATCGGCGGGAAAAAGAATGTTCATGGCGGCCTCGAATGGCAAGGAAATAGGGGTAACGCACGATCCTACTCGCGACGCCTCTTTCCGGTCTACCCGGGTTCTTCCATGCTGAGCCGACTCAGCGAAGCTGGCACGTCGACAATCAGCAGCGACACCGCGTCAGGATCGGCGTAATCGAACTTCAGATGCTGGCTCATGTCCCTTACCCGTTCGCAAAATTGCTGCTGCGCCGGCTCGGTGACCACATCGAAAAGACCCAACGCTTCCGCCTCGAACCGGTAGTGCACGCCCCACGCAATATTGCCCGGATGACTCGCCATGCCGCTTGTGCGCCAACTCACGAACAGGCACGGTTTCAGATCCGTGCCAATCTCGCTGATATCCGCGCCGCTTGGGAACAAATCGAGCAGCGCCTCCGCTACGCAACGCATTGCCGGGTGGCGGATGTTGAGCGTGCGCATCAGCTATTTTGCAACAATCTGTCGATATAGGCGCGCGCCGCCTGCTCCACATTGACGAGCGCGTCGTCCTCGGTCGAAAAGCGCTGTTGAGCGCCGACATCGACCAATGCCTCAAAGCGGCGGACGTTGTCCGGACTGCCCTCCGCAACACTCACGGTACCCACGTAGATGGGTGCGTTCGACGCTCCATCAGCCTGATCCGGAGCTTGGGTAAGACGCGCCGACGCACTGATGTAATACCCGCGATACGGGCCGCTAACGCGTTCTGCCATGTCTTCCTCTCAAATGTTTTATAAGTGTTCGTGTGTTGCCCACGCCTCTGTAAGGGTTGAACGCCGGCAATTAGTTCTCAGCGGTTGCAACCTGTTGCATTTCTTCCCGGGCTTGGGCGGCGCGGCCGGTCCCAAAGCGGTTCGCTTGAAAATGTAGTGCAAGCCGCGCGCCAGAGGCCGGGCTGCGGAGCATTTATTGCGGTGGGTTGATCTGGATCAAAAAGCCGACTTTTTCGCGCGCTCACCGGCATGTGGGAAAATACGTGCACAAACATATTTGGAAACACGTTGGAGACGTAGGTTGGAGAGGCGGGTTCGAGAGCGAGGTCCGTGCGCTCTGCTCGATCTTCTACGACGTTATCCGGTGTCTGCCACCCGAGGAACACAATGAATAAATTTGCCCAGCGCTTGCCGCTTCCCTCCCCGCTTCGCATGGCGCGGGTTTTACAAGCCGCCGGTCTCACCGTGGCAGTCGCGGGTGTCTTAAGCCTTGGCGGATGTGCATCGTCAACCGATGCATCGCTGATTCATCTTCCCGACGGCCAGAGCGGTTATGCCATCAACTGCAGCGGTGCCGATGCGAGCACGACATGGGCGAGCTGCTATGTCATGGCCGGGGATAAATGCGGCGCGACGGGCTACACGATCGTATCGAAGGACAATGAGGAAGGCGGACCGTCGGGCGGCAGCATCACGAACGTGGTATCGGCGAATGTTAAAAACCGCTCGATGGTCGTACGGTGTAACTGACATGCCACCGGCTGCGCGTGGCGCGGCCGGTGTTAATGCGGGCTGACCTTCGAAAACACGTTCAGCACGACTACGCCCGCTACGATCAGGCCCATCCCAAGTACGGCGGGCAGGTCGGGGATCTGCTTGAATAATAATGCCGCCGCGATCGTGATCAGCACGATGCCGGCACCGGACCACACGGCATAGACAATGCCTACCGGCAGCGACTTCAGCGTCAGCGAGAGCAGATAGAACGAGATGCCATAGCCGATCACCACAATGACGGACGGCAGCAGCCGCGAGAATCCTTCCGATGCCCGCAAAGCCGATGTCGCCACGACTTCAGCAACGATAGCGACTGCGAGCAGCATATAAGCGGATGAGCGCATGGGTTATGCCTTGTCCGATGCAAACGCAAGCGCGCTTGCGTCGTGGCCGAGGACCGCGCACAGCGCTTCGACTACGAACTCGTGGTCCCGGCGTTGCGGCAGGCCCGACACCGTCACCACGCCAATCACGCCCGCGCCCTTGACCGTCAGCGGGAACGCGCCGCCGTGCGAGGCGAACTCGGCGGCGGGGAGACTGTATTTGTCGGCAAGGGTGGCGCCTGCCTGCTGCAGCCCCAGGCCGATGGCATAAGAACTCACACGAAAGTGCTCGACCGTTCGCGCCTTGCGTTGCACCCAGCGGACGTTGTCGGGCGTGGTGCCATCGAGCGCGGCGAAGAACAACGGCTGGCCCAAAGTCCGCACTTCCATGGCGACCGCCGCACCGCGCGCCACGGCCATCTCACGCAGTTGCGAGCCGAGCTGCCATGCACGGTCCGAATCAAATTGCGGAAAGACGAGCGTCTGTTCCTGGTGGACGATGGTCTGAAGGTCTTTGGCAATGTTCATAAGCGATGATTTCCTGACGAGTGACAAGTGAAAAGCGGCGCGCCCATAAATTGGTCCGCACACAAGGCGATTGCACAAATTGTGACATGACCGGGGAAGCAGGGTTTGCGCGCGCGCGTCATTTAAGTGCTCTGTGGCGACTCGCCTGTTTTTGGGACGATCGATCTACTCATAAGCCTTCGCCCTAACAATTCTTATTCCGACTCAACTCACTCGATAAATCCAATCGATTCGGGCAGCCAATACGTTGTTTATATTGCACTGACCGACTAATTAGGAGCTTTCTCATTAAGGCATTTTGCCTCACTAAGTAAAGTTCGAGCCTTGTCCACGCAGCCATCGACGAGTCCCTTCGGATTCGATATCGGCGCGGACTCGACACGCGGATGACACCTGTCCCGCTGCGTGCTCGCGTCGTGGATCCGAGTCAACTCTACGCAGGAATGCAAAATGAACAAGGTTTATAAGTCAGTCTGGAATGAATCCATCGGCGCATGGGTCGCGGTGTCGGAAACTGCTGCGGCGCGCGGTAAGCGCAACGGGCGATTAACAAAAGCGGTTGTTGCATCTGTCGTAACCCTTGGTGCAGCAGGGAGTGCCGTCGCGGGAGCGACGGACGGCGGAACTGTGGAAAGCGCGACAGGAGTCGCGGTCGGACCTAATGCGCAATCACAAGACACGGGCACGATCGCAATCGGGATGAACTCCTACACTGACGGCGTAATCGGCAGTACGCCCCCTCCCGGCGTTATTTCTGGAACCATTGCCGTTGGCTACAACGCTCGGTCGGTAGGTCCTGGAAGCATTGCCATCGGTCAAAACTCCGCTATTGGAGACGCGACCAGCCTTGCTGTAACTAACGCAGTTGCGCTCGGATATGCCGCGGTGTCGAACGGTCAACAGGCTGTGTCGATCGGCGCATCAGCGTCGGCAGTGGCCGCTTCGTCAGTAGCATTGGGTAGTGGCGCCGTTGCTGATCGCACCAATACAGTTTCTATCGGTAGCTCTACGACGCAACGACAGCTCGTGCAAGTCGCACGCGGCACGCAAGCGACTGACGCAGTCAACGTGGGGCAGATCACGCCTCTCGTCAGCGCACTTGGCGGCGGTGCTGCCCTTAACGAGGATGGTTCGATCTCTGGCCCGACCTTCACGGTCGCAGGCAAATCATTCAATAACGTCAATGACGCCTTGGAGGCAGCGGGTGCCGGCAGCAAGTACCTGTCAGCAAACGACGCTGCCACCAATAGCAACGGCGCGTCGGCCATCGGCATCGGCAGCATTGCGATTGGTGGAAACGCCGTCGCGGACAGCACCGGTGGTTCGAACGCAGCCCTCGCCATTGGCTCTGACTCACGCGCGAGCACGAAAGCGACTGCTCTCGGCCCGGGCGCAACCGCATCCGCTTTGGACACCGTTGCCCTCGGTACGCTCTCCGTTGCCGACCGCCAAGGCACCGTCTCGGTCGGCAACGCCACGACCAAACGCCAGATCGTGAACGTAGCTGCCGGCACGCAAGCCTATGACGGCGTCAACGTGACCCAGCTTCAGAACGTAACGACCTTGCTCGGCGGCGGAGCGAAGGTCAACGCCGACGGCACGATTCAGGCGCCCGCATACACCGTTGCCGGCGCATCGTTTGGCACCGTTGGCGATGCGATCACCAAGGTCGATACCGAGCTGAGCAACAAGGTCGCCTACGATGCCGCCGACCAGGCGCATATCACGCTGGGAGGCGCCGGTACGTCGAAGCTTGTCACGATTTCCAACCTGCAAATTGGCGACCTGTCCTCGACCAGTACTGATGCCATCAACGGCTCGCAGTTGTACTCGACCAATCAGCGCGTCGGATCGCTCGAAACGTTCGAAGGCAACATCAACAATGGCGGCGGCATCAAGTACTTCCACACGAATTCAACGCTTGCCGATTCATCGGCGACGGGCACGGATTCGGTGGCAATCGGCGGCGCAGCGGTAGCATCGGCGAACAACTCAGTTGCGCTTGGATCGAACTCGGTTGCTGATCGTGTCAACTCGGTGTCCGTCGGTGCAGCCGGCAAGGAACGCCAGATCACCAACGTCGAGGCAGGCACGGCGTCCACCGACGCGGTCAATGTCGGCCAGCTGACCGCCGTATCGAATAACGTCGACACGCTTGGCAGCCTTGCGGTCAAGTACGACACGAACACGGACGGCACGCCGAACTACGGGCAGATCACGCTGGGCGGTGCGGGTGCCACGAAGCCCACGTTGCTGACGAATGTCGCCAGCGGCAAATTGACGGATGACAGCACCGACGCCGTGAACGGGTCGCAACTGTATGCAACCAATCAGAACGTGGCAGCGCTTCAGGACTTTACGAATAACGTCAACAACGGCGGCGGCATCAAGTATTTCCACTCCAACTCCACGCTTGCCGATTCATCGGCAACTGGCGCGGATTCGGTGGCGATCGGCGGCGCGGCTGTGTCGTCGGGTAAGAACTCCGTTGCGCTCGGGTCGAACTCCGTTGCTGATCGGGACAATACGGTGTCGGTCGGCGCAGCAGGTAGCGAGCGCCAGGTCACCAACGTGGCGGCCGGTACGGCGTCCACCGACGCGGTCAACGTCGGGCAACTCAACGCTGTATCGAATAGCGTGACGTCACTTGGCGCCAGCGCGATCAAGTACGACACCAACGCCGACGGCACGCCGGACTATGCCAATGCAACGCTCGGCAACGGCAACGCCACGGGCACGGCGCTGCATAACGTCGCTGCAGGCACCGGCAACATGGACGCGGTCAACCTGGGGCAGTTGAACGACATGATGGGCCAGGTCACCAACCTCGCGAATGGCGCATACAACCCGCTGTTCACCGCCGATGGCAATCGCGACACGGAAATCGCTACGTCGAGCGGCACGCACTCGGTGGCATCGGGCGCGAATGCCATGGCATCAGGCGCGAACTCAGTAGCGTCTGGCGCGACGTCAGTGGCTAGCGGCACCAATTCGATCGCGGTCGGCTCGAATACATCGGCTACAGCGAACAATGCGGTTGCCGTCGGTGCGAATGCATCGGCTACTGCAAACAACTCGGTCGCTCTCGGTGCAGGCTCGGTGGCCGATCGCGCCAACGCGGTATCGGTGGGAACCACAGCGGCCGGCGGTCAGCGTCAGGTCACGAACGTCGCCGCGGGCACAGACGGTACGGACGCCGTCAACGTGAACCAGATGCAGCAATCGGTGAACACGGGCGTGAAGTCGGCGAAGGGTTACACCGACGCCCTTCGCTCCGACATGGACAGCGGCCTGTCGCTTGCCAACAACCACATCAACAGCGTCGGTGCAATGAGCAGCGCGATGGCGATGATGGCAGGCAGCGCGGCAGCGGTGGCCGACAAGGACAACCGCTTCGCACCGGGCACGGGTGTGTATCGCAACAAGGCCGCTATTGCGATCGGCTTCCAAAAGCGCTTTGGCACCAACATGGTCATCACGGTCGGCGGTTCGACGACCGGCGAAGAAAGCACCGGAGGCGCAGGTTTCGCGTTTGGCTTCTAAGCAACGTTTCAACCGCTTGGATGCATAGTTAGCAAACACATGGCCGCAGACCTCTTCAGTGAGGTTTGCGGCCGTGTTTTCATATGCGCCTTCACATGTGAAGCAGTGGCTTGCGCTTAACCGGTCGCGTCTTGAAGCACTTGAGCACGAACAGCACTCGACGTTCCTCATCAGCCACTGCTGTTTCAGACCAAGTTATCAAAGCAGTGAAACATGTTGCACTGCAAACACCGTTGCCCTATAATCTTTTTCGCGGGGTGGAGCAGTCTGGCAGCTCGTCGGGCTCATAACCCGAAGGTCATAGGTTCAAATCCTATCCCCGCAACCAAGGATTAAAAGTCAAAAGCCCGGTTCTCCGGGCTTTTTTCATTTCAGCGGCATTGGTTGGATGCTGGGGCCATTGGAGTTGTTGGGGGTCTCTCTACGGGGTTGCATAGCGCGAATACCAAGTGCTCATGGTCCTATGCTGCGCTGAACGGTCGCCCTGCCCCGCACAAACTCGCGCATCCACGCGTGGCATAATCAAAGGCTAAACCCGCTTTTGGAAGCCATCGTCAGCCTCATGCGCCGTCGCCTTGTACGCAAGTTCGGAAGCCTCATCGGATTGCTTGCGATCCTGATGACCGCGCTCGCTCCGGCCGTATCGCAAGCGCTGGCCTCCCGCACGCAATCCGTGACAATCCTGAGTGCGTTTTGCTCGGCAGGAGCCCAAACGCCGCGGACGCCACTGTCCAATACTGGCAAATCCATTCGTTCGCCGCACTCGGCCGCCGGTCATTGGCAAGCATGCGGCTACTGCAACCTCGCGGCGCATTCACCTGGGGTCGCGCCTTGCGCAAGTGTTTATCAAGCGCGTATCACGCCGGGATCTCTACCCGATAACACCGCTGCCCAACCCTTCCCGCCATATGCGAAGGTCTTTGCAGCACAGCCTCGTGCACCGCCGGTCTTCATCTGATTCCTCCTCGCACTGCCGCCGGCTGAATGGCCGGTACTCATCATTCGCGTCGCTCGGATCGAACGAGATCAAACAGGATCAGCATGAACACGTCTCTCGCAATCATGATCAAGCGGGGTGGCTTGGCCGCCTTGCTTCTCGCCACCGCACAGCTCGCTTTTGCCCATGCGCATCCCACGCAGCAAACGCCTGCACCGGACGCGACGGTCGAAGCGCCGCATGAAGTAGCCATCGATTTCACGGAAGGTCTTGAGCCGGCATTCAGCACGCTGACCGTGGTCGATACAGCGGGCAAGCAGGTCAACAGCGCGAAATCGGCCTTCGATACAAAAAACAAGAAACATATGAGCGTCGCGCTCGGTGATCTGAAGCCGGGCACGTATCAAGTGGAATGGACGGCCGTGGCCGACGACGGCCATCGCACGCAAGGCCATTACCTGTTCAACGTAAAGTGAGCTGACTATGAAAACCAACACACTGATGCACGCCGGCTTGCTTTCTCTATGCGCCTTCGCGGCGTCCGGCGCGCAAGCCGCCACGCTCGATGTCCACGATTGCTGGATCCGTTCGATGCCGGCTAAATTGCCATCGTCGGGCTACTTCGTGGTATCGAATAACGGCGATAAACCCGCGACCCTCACCGGCGCTGAAACGCCTGCGTACGGCATGGCGATGCTGCATAAATCGACGAGTAACGGCAGCACATCAACCATGTCGATAGTGGAATCCGCCGAGGTGCCCGCGCACGGCACGCTCGCGTTTGCGCCCAGCGGTTATCACCTGATGCTGGAAGACGCGCCCAAGCCGGTGAAGGTCGGATCATCGGTTCCGTTGAAGCTGACGTTTGCGGATCAGTCGAGCATCGATACAACCTGCGTGGTCAAGCCGGCGTCTACGCTGGGTAAATAACGGCGCAACCTGTCACTCGCGCCGCGACAAAAAAAGCGCGCTGCAATCAAATTGCAGCGCGCTTTTTTATGCTGAAACAACCCTCTGTCAATGCCCCTTGAAGAGATCCATGATCTCTTTCCGCTCGGTCGGATTCACGCTGGGCGGCGGTACGCTCGGAGGCGTCAGTCCGGCAGGGCCGACACCGCCCACTGCATCGCTTGCCGCTTCGACCGGATTCGCTGAATCCACACCGATGCTCGCAACAAAACCATTGCCCGGGGTTTTATCGGCGAAGAACAACTCGCCGTCGACGGTCGTCAGGCCTTCAGGCATCGCCATTTGCTGTTGCGGAACATTGGCAAGCGCCCGTTGCATGAACTCCACCCAGATTGGCAACGCCAACTGTGCACCGAACTCGCGGCCGCCGAGCGACTTCGGCTGGTCGTAACCCATCCACGCGATCGCCACGAGTTGATGCTGGTAACCCGCGAACCAGCCGTCCTTCGCGTCGTTGGTCGTACCCGTCTTGCCCTGCAGATCGTTGCGCTTGAGCACGTTGGTGCCAGCGCCCGTGCCGCCGGTCGCAACCGAATGCAGCAAGCTGTTCATGACGTATGCGTTGCGCGGTTCGAGCGTTTGCGGCGCGTTGCTGCCGGCAATCAGCGGATTGGCGCGCGAAATTACCGTGCCGCGTGCATCAGCTACTTCGCCAATCAGGTACGGATTGATCCGCGAACCGCCGTTGGCGAACACCGAATATCCACCGGCCAGTTGCAGCGGCGTGACAAGACCGGCGCCAAGTGCGAGCGGCAGATACGGCGGAGTTTTGTCGACATCGAAACCGAACTTCTGCGTGACGTAATCCTGCGCGTACTTCGTGCCGATGTAAGAAAGGATGCGGATCGACACCAGGTTCTTCGACTTCATCAACGCCGTGCGCATGGACATGGGACCATCAGGCTGGTCGTCGTCCTTCGGCTCCCATGCGTCACCACCTGGCGAGGTTGGCGGGAAATACAACGGCGCGTCATTGATGATGGTTGCCGGTCCAAGACCCTTTTCCAGCGATGCCGAATAGATAAACGGCTTGAAGCTCGAGCCCGGCTGGCGCCACGCCTGCGTGACGTGATTGAACTTGTTCTTGTTGTAGTCGAAGCCGCCGACCAGCGCGCGAATCGCCCCGTCCTGGGGCACGAGCGAGACCAGCGCGCCCTCGACCTGCGGCAACTGCGTGATGCTCCAGTTGCCCTTCGCGTCCTGCACCACGCGCACGATGGAACCCGGCTTGATCCGCACCGCCGCCGACGCATTGCTGCGCAAGCCGGCAGCCGCGAAACGCAAGCCGTCGCCGGTGATGGTCGCCGGGTCAGCGTTGACGAACGTCACGACCACCTGCTTCGCATTCACCGACGTCGCCACGCCCGCGATCAGGTCCCCGTTATCGGGGTGATCGGCGAGCGCGTCATCGATGGCTTCGTCGCGGTCGTCCTGGTTCGTCGGCAGATTGACGAACCCTTCCGGCCCGCGATACCCATGGCGCCGCTCGTAATCCATCACGCCCTTGCGCACGGCGTTATACGCCGCTTCCTGATCGGCGGAATCGATGGTCGTGGTCACCGAAAAGCCACGCGTGTAGGTATCGTCGCGATACTGCGCGTACATCATCTGGCGCACCATTTCCGCGACGTATTCCGCATGCACGCTGTACTCCGTCCCGGACACGCGCGCGTGAATTTCCTCGGCGCTGGCCTGGTCGAATTGCGCTTGCGTGATGTACTTCAAGTCGAGCATGCGCTTCAGGATGTATTGCTGACGCACCTTCGCGCGCTTCGGATTGACGACCGGGTTATACGCCGACGGCGCCTTCGGCAAACCTGCGAGCATCGCGCATTCGGCGAGCGTCAGGTCCTTGAGGTCCTTGCCGAAATACACCCGCGCCGCCGATGCAAACCCGTACGCCCGCTCGCCCAGATAAATCTGGTTCATGTACAGCTCGAGAATCTGGTCCTTTGTCAGCGCGCGCTCGATCTTGTACGCGAGCAGCATTTCGTAGACCTTGCGCGTGTAGGTCTTCTCGCTCGAGAGGAAGAAGTTACGCGCGACCTGCATGGTGATCGTGCTGGCGCCCTGGGACGCGCCGCCATGCGTGATATCGCTCAAGCCCGCTCGCGCAATGCCGATGAAATCCACGCCGCCGTGCTCATAGAAACGATAATCCTCGATCGCGAGGACGGCCTTTTTCATCTGGTCGGGAATCTCGTCGAAGCGCGCGATCCGCCGCCGCTCCTCGCCGAACTCGCCGATCAGCACGTGATCCGCGGTATAGACGCGCAGCGGCACTTTCGGCTGATAGTCGGTCAGCGCTTCAAGCGACGGCAGGTTCGGCCCCATCACGACCAGCGCATAGCCAATGATCAGCGCGCCGACTATCGCCGCGACGGCAATAAGCCCGACGAACCACAATACGATGCGCACCGCGATCGAGGGTCCGGCTGAAGACTTGGTGGTGGGTTGACGGTAACGATTGGGACCATCTTGATCCCGGTCATCGCGTGGAGCGTTCGAGGAATTCGGTCGTTTGATGATTGGCATGACTTGGATTGAACGGTGCGCCCTTAAGGCGCCCGGTGCGCAACGCCATGAAACCGCGTAACGATAAATATTGGGGTGAGGAAAAGCCGTGGCCAGCTTCGCCGTGTAGCCGATGTGTAGCGCTGCAGCCTGATCGATACCTGGAAGCACTCAACTCAACTCAAACCGAGCAGGCGCCTCCATGAAAATCTGTCCAGACTGCTGCGTCGCGTGCCGTTGCCCCCGGACTGGCTGCGCGTTCCCGCGTTTGCCCGCCGCGTTTGGCCGTTATCGGATTGTAAGAAAAACTGCAACACTCACGGCCCCGCGGAGAATAACAGCGCATTTTAAAGAATTCGAGCGCCCAGCACCGGCAGTGGCACGATTTTTTTGTAAGTAAATCCCGTGTAACGGGCCGTCGTGGCAAGTTTGCCCGTCAAAACCAATGCTCTTCAAGCTATCGCGGAGGCGGCATTAGCACCGCCATCTCAATATTGCAAGTGGATGATGCGGGCCGCGTCCGAAGCGTGGCTCGGCGATGTGCGCCCGCGCGACGAGAGGTTGGCAAAACGATATGA
This sequence comes from Caballeronia sp. LjRoot29, assembly GCF_964252755.1. Lineage (NCBI taxonomy): Bacteria > Pseudomonadati > Pseudomonadota > Betaproteobacteria > Burkholderiales > Burkholderiaceae > Caballeronia > Caballeronia sp. LjRoot29. The sequence goes on from NZ_CAXUPU020000008.1 coordinate 64,488, forward strand.
TGGACACGTTGGTTGCGTGGTTTGCCGTACCGCCGCGTACGCCGAAAACGCATCAAATGGCGTTGCCCGTGTTGGATTTTTAGCCGTTCTGACTTGCCAGCCCTGCTTAGCGAGGCGCTCATGACTACCAAACCCAGCGAACGCATCGTTGTTTTTGTTACTCCCGCGCAGAAACTTGCGATCACCAGCACTGCGGACGTCCTTGGCGTCAGCGTCAGCGAACTCATGCGGCGCGCCGTATTGAGCTTCAATGCGACCAGCGAACAGGTGAAAGCCGCCAGTCTCGTAGACCGATTGCGTGCGCCGAAAACCCCCGACCCGTTGAATGTCGCGCTGCGGCAGGTCGCCGAACGGGCAGCCGCCCGCGAGGCGCGGGAAGCGGCACAGGTTGCCAGGGTAGCCAGCAAACGCACGTTGGCCGCCGAAGGGCCGAAGCCATTGCCCGCGCTTGAACCGGACACGGACGACGTCCTTCCGCAGACCTGCGATTCCGGGGAAGACTTCGGTACGCCGGATGAATCGGACGAAGACGCATCGTTTCCCGAACGTTCCTGAAAGTTGCCCGGCAAGCCAGCCGGCTCAGTCGAGCGGGACCACGCGCGTTGTGATTGCGACCGCAACGGCCGATGCGGCTGCGCTCGCCACGGCGCCCCATGCCACGTCGACGAAAACGAGGGTCGTGCTCCAGCCTTTCAGCGTGGCGAGGTTGGTGAGGTCGTACGTGGCATACGCGACGATGCCGAATATTGCCCCGTTCATCAATCCTCGCAGGGCGCTCTGCTCGACTATGCCCGGCACGACACAAAAATACACCATCCCCGCGATGTAAATGACGTAAAAAACCGCCGCCGCGACGAAGTTGGGCTTTGCCAATAACAATCCGCCAATCTCCCGTTGATACAAACTTCGCGAAATCACGCCAAGCCAGATCGCATCGAGAACCAGGAAAACCACCGCTGTGACGGCGAATGCAACGACGATCATTTTTGACATGAAGAATCCGTTCTTATTTCGTTGAAAAGCTTCAATTTCCGCGTCGGTACTCGCTAAATCAAGCGCATGGTGTACCGTTAAGAGAATGCGATTAAGCCCGGTTTAAGCCGTCGCGTGGTTTAATAGCCCGGCAAAAATCAGATGCCGCGCCCGGGTTGTCACATTGGCCTACGATCAGGGCCAGTCGGCCGAACCTGCCGGCACTGCGCGGATTCCAGCTTCGCAACAAATGTGCATTGGCGAGCTTGCAATCCGTGCGCCCGGCCCGATTTATCCGACGCGTGACGCCTCGGGCGCCGCGCTTAATCAAACAGCAGCAAACGTTCATGGAAGTTTCATCGAACGTTGCTGTCTGGCAGCCGACTTCATTTCCAGGAGGAAACTCATGTCGCTTTTGGATTCCATCTCGCGCACCGTCAAGGGCCTGTTGAACGACGCCGCCGACACCGTGCAGGACCCGTCGCGGGACGCTCGCCAGATTGTGCGCGAACTCGACGACAGTATCGCGAAGGCCGAAAATTCGCTGATCGAAATCGAGGCGCAGGTCGCCACGCAACAAAGCAAGCGTGACGTTGCCGCCGAGAAGGCGAAGAAGTACGAAGACGGCGCCAAGCGCGCGCTGCAAAGCGGCGACGAAGCGCTTGCACGCGAAGCTCTGGGTGCACAGGCGAACGCCGAAACAGAACGCGACGCGCTGGCTGCTGAACTGGTGACGCTGGTGCCGTCGGTTGATCACCTGAAGCAGCAGATCAACGACATGCGCCAGCGGCGCAACGAGCTCAATTCGCGCTCGAACATTCTTCAAGCGAAGCAGCAGATTGCAACGGCCAAGGATGTCGCGGCAACGGCGCTGGGCGGTATTGGCGGCAAGAACCTGTCGGAAGACTTTCAAAAGCTGGAAGACAAGGTGCAGCTATCGAACGCACGCTCGGATGCCCGGTTGAACTCGGCCGATCAGAAGAGCGGCAAGGCGCTCGAAGACAAACTCGCTGCGCTCACGCGCGGCCCGTCTGTCGAAGATCGCCTGGAAGCGCTCAAGAAGCAAATAAACACGCCGGCGCAGTAAAGTGCCGGCCCTCGGGCTGGCACTAAGGCTTTTTGCCATCTTGAGAATAAAGCAGGACCAAGGCTTGCGCCCTTTTTGGGGCGAACGCCTGACCGCGTGAAGCACTAATGAGGGCAACCTCAAGTCTGTGCGCGGTCAAAGGCGCAGCGAACGGCGCGGTAGCGCGGTTCGCTGCGGGCAGCATTGGGGAATTGCATCGAAATGTCGCATGGAATGGAGACGGGTGCGAAACGCCCCGGTCCGCTAATGAAAAAATATGTGATGGCCGTAATTGCATCGCTGATGCTGGTTTCGGCAACGGCCTTCGCCGCCGTGCCGACCGCCGGTCAGATCGAGCAGTCGATGACGCAAGGCAACTGGAGTCAGGCCGACGCTCAGTTGCAAGAAGTGCTGCAGGCGCATCCGAACAACGCCAAGGCGCATTATTTGTACGCGCAAGTGCTGGATCGCGAAGGTCGCTCTTCCGACGCGCTCGCCCAGGTTCAACAAGCGCGCACGCTCGACCCAGCCATTAAATTCACCGATCCGTCGCGCTTTAACGCGATGGAAGCGCGTATCCGTTCGGACGCGAACCGGGTGAATTCGTCGGCTACTACGTCCAACTCGTCTAACTCGACCTCCACCGCGGTCACGCGCAATCCGTTCAATCAAGGCGCCGTCGCAGCTCCCGAAAAACATGGGCCTTCAATGGGCATGTGGGTGTTGCTTGCGGTCCTGTTCGTCGGAATTGCACTCGTGTTGCGCTGGGGTCTGAAACGCGCGCGTTCGAACGATGACGGCCAGGCCGATGCCGAGCGCCGCACGCAACTCAAGCGCGCGACCGAATTGCTCAACGACGTCCGCTCGCTGAAGCTCGACGTGCGTTTATCGACGCAACCGGGGCATGAAGCGATGCTTCAGGAAGTCGAAGGTATCGAAACGCAATTGCGCCAGATGGTCGAAGCGTTGTCGAATTCGAAAAACCCCGTGCCGCCGTACGCGATCGAGGATCTGTCGAACCAGATCGACAGCGTGCGGGCGCGTTCAGAAGGCCGGCCCGATCCGCGCGCAACCGCTGCACCAGCAAGCGCAGATGGACAGTCGGTTTATGCGCAGGAAGCTGAGCGATTCGGCCGCAACCCGCAACAAGGTCAGCCGCCCTATTCGCCTTATCCGCAACAGCAGCCGCCGGTCATCGTGCAGCAAGGCGGTGGTTTTGGTGGCGGCATGGGTGGATTGCTGACGGGCGTGCTGCTGGGTGAGGCAATGTCCGGCGGCAATCGCGAGCGCGTGATCGAACGCGAAGTGCCGGTCGATGACGACGAATTGCGCCGTCGCCGCGGTAACGACGGCAACAACGGCGGCGGCCTCGACTTCGGCAACGGCTCGAACGACTGGAGCGACAACGGTGGCGGCGTCGACCTGGGCAGCAATGATTCCGGCAACTGGGACAACTCCTGAACTGAGCGTCGAGTTTCAAGCGTCGGCTGAATGTTAAAAAGCTCCGGACGAATCTGATGGATTCATCCGGAGCTTTTTTATTTGGCGCGTGAATTTGACACGAGGCGAGACTTCATCCGCCCCCGAGAAAGCGCAGCAACGCCCAGAGGAATTTGAAGAATCCCACGATAAATTCCCAGATGCGCTCCAGTTGATCCCAGTTCGCGACACGCATGATTGCGTCGAGGATCATATCGACTGGGTGCACTGCACGGAAGACGGCGATGCGGACGGAAACCACGGGCGGCAAGGTAAGCAAAACAGCGGGTCAAGGTTCATGACCCGCATGATAGCCGTTACGAACCCGCGGTCGTCGATAACGCCGTCTTACGTTGCGTTACCCGCCTCCGGATCGACTTCATCGGTGAGCGCTTCTTCCAGGCGCTTGAAAATCCGCTTCGTCGCGCCGCGCGCATGCAACGCGAACAAGAGCAGCGACCGTCCGGTCACCTGATAGATCGCGCCCGAATCGAAGTCTTCGAGTTCTTCGCGGATCGGCGCATTGGTATCGATCAGGCAACTCCACTGGTCGCTGCCTGGAATCTCGGGTAGCGTCAGGTCCACCACGTCATGGTGCGCGTTGATCACGAGCAGCAGCGTGGCATCCGATGCAGGACGGCGAATGCCCGTTGCCTGAGCGCGTCCATCGATAACAAGCGCGAAGCAGCGCATCGACGGATCGTCCCACTGTTCCGGCGTCAGTTCCTCGCCCGATGGGCTCAGCCATTTGACATCGGAAAGTTGCAGGTCTTCATGGAATTCGCCCGTCAGGAAACGTCCACGACGCAGCACCGGCAACGTGTGCCGCAAGGTCGTCAGCTTGCGCACGAAGTCGTTCAATGCGCGGCCGTCGTCGTCGATGTCCCAGTTGACCCAGCTGATGTCGTCGTCCTGGCAATACGCATTGTTGTTGCCCTGTTGCGTGCGGCCGAATTCGTCGCCGGCAAGGATCATCGGCGTGCCTTGCGAGAACAGCAGCGTTGCCAGCATGTTGCGTTTCTGGCGTTCACGCAGCGCGCGGATTTCAGGGTCGTCTGTCGGGCCTTCCGCGCCGCAATTCCATGAGCGATTGTCCGAGCTGCCGTCGTTGTTGTCCTCGCCGTTTGCCTCGTTGTGCTTCTCGTTATACGAGACGAGGTCATTCAGCGTGAAACCGTCGTGCGCGGTGATGAAGTTCACGCTCGCCCAAGGACGGCGGCCGCGATGATTGAATTTATCGCCGGAGCCTGTGATGCGCGTGGCCAACTCTGCCGCCACGCCCTCTTCGCCCTTCCAGAACTCACGCACCGTATCGCGGTATTTGTCGTTCCATTCCGCCCAGCCCGGCGGGAAACCACCCACTTGATAACCGCCCGGGCCGCAATCCCAAGGCTCGGCGATCAGCTTCACGCTGGAGAGAATCGGGTCCTGGCGGCAACTGTCGAGAAATCCGCCGCCTTCGTCGAAACCGTAGGTCTCGCGGCCGAGGATGGTCGCGAGATCGAAACGGAAACCGTCCACATTCATCTCGGTGACCCAGTAGCGCAAGCTGTCGGTGACCATCTGCAGCACGCGCGGATGCGACAGGTTGAGCGTGTTGCCCGTGCCGGTATCGTTGATGTAATAACGCTTGTCTTCAGGCAGCCGATAGTACGAAGCATTGTCGATACCCTTGAACGACAGCGTCGGGCCCCGTTCGTTGCCTTCGGCGGTGTGGTTGTACACCACGTCGAGAATGATCTCGAGACCCGCTTCGTGGAAGCGGTCGATCATCTGCTTGAGTTCCGCAACAGCCCCCGGGCCTTGCGCGAAGAAGCGCGGATCGGCGGCGAAAAAGCCAATCGTGTTGTAGCCCCAGTAGTTGGTGAGGCCTTTGTCGGTGAGATGACTGTCGTTCACGAACGCCTGGATGGGCAGCAGTTCAACTGATGTTACCCCCAGGCTCTTGATGTGTTCGATCACTTCCTTCGTGCCCAATCCCTCGAATGTGCCGCGCAAATTCTCGGGTACGGCGGGGTGACGTTTCGTGTAACCGCGCACATGGGTTTCGTAGAAGATGGTCTGTTCCCAAGGCACGCGAACGCGCGTCGGGTGGACCCACGAAAAGCTCTGGTCGACCACCTGGCACTTTTGCACGAACGGCGCGCTGTCGCGTTCATCGAACGTGAGGTCATCGCCGTCTGCATTCAACGTGTAGCCGAACACCGCCGGGTCCCACGTCAACTCGCCCACGTGCGCCTTCGCGTACGGGTCGAGCAACAGCTTGTTCGGATTGAAACGATGCCCGTTCTCGGGCTCATAAGGACCATGCACCCGATACCCATAGACCGCGCCCGGTTTCAAACCGAATAGATAGACGTGGAAAACTTCATCGGTATATTCAGGCAATTCGATGCGTTCGAGTTCTTTCTCGCCGGTTTCGTCGAAGAGGCACAGTTCGACTTTCGTGGCGTGCGCGGTGAACAAGGCGAAGTTGACGCCCTCGCCGTCCCAGGTTGCGCCCAGGGGAAACGGCGAGCCTTCGGCAATGCGGATATCGTGTGCCATGTATGCGTGTGTCCAGGTGTTGGATGCTTCAGTCGATATGTGATCGGTGCTTCAATCGGTGCTGCTGGTAGCGGTTCAACCCGCCGCACCGTGTGTGGTTAGCCTGTTTTCGCCGGGATGGGGATGGATTACCGCGTGCGGCTTGCAGCGTCATCCCGAGCCCAGAGGCAGGAAAGAACAGCAGGTTTCGTGCCTATTGCAGAGGGTCATTTTCGGACAGCTATTGGTAGTGGGTCTGCAGGTTTGATATTGCGCGCGGAATGGCTTTGCTCGTTTCGAAGCGGAAAAAGAAACCGCCAGCCTTCGTTTTGGGCGCCCGGGTCTGTACGGAAACGCTATGGGCGCGCATTGTGCTCGTGGGTCTTTTTGTTTCTGGCCATCGTGTCGGGCGAAGCGCCGCAGTCATCACCCCGTCATTAGAATTGCGCGCACCCTACGATATCGATCAATCCGAGGAAACCCGTCTTGCCCACTCAGCCTACGAAAACCGCAAGTCCACCCGTCAGCTTATCCGGCACGGCCACTGGCAACGCTGAGGAAAGCCGTGCTCTTGGCCGCTCGCTGCGCGACTCGATCCCCTTCGACGCGCACGCAAACTGGCAGCCGGAACGTGGCCGCCCGGACCCCGTGGCACGCGTGCTCGCCAACAACGCGGGCCGGCAGGAGCGGCTGATCCCTCTGCGCATGTCGCGCATGGCTGCGTCGCCGTTTGCGTTCCTGCGCGGCGCCGCAACCGTGATGGCGTGGGATCTCGCGCACACGCCGTCCATCGGGCATCAGGTGATGATTGATGGCGATGCCCATCTGAACAATTTCGGCCTGTTCCGCACGCCCCGGCAAGACGTTGTTTTCGATCTGAACGACTTCGATGAAACGCTGGTCGCCCCGTGGGAATGGGATTTGAAGCGGCTCACCGCCAGCATCAATGTGGCGGCGCGCGAAAACAGCGTCGACGCAGCCGGCCGCGATCGCGCTGTACGCACCGCCTGCGCTGCCTACCGCACCACGATGTCCACGCTGGCACAAGTTCCCGCGTACGAGTTGTGGCAGATGCGCTCGTACGCGAGCGTGTTGCATATCGAAGCGCCGGTTACGCTCGATTCGCCCGAGAAGGCGACCATTGCGAAGGCTGTCGAGCGCGCGACCAAGCGTAGTCACGCGACCATGCTGGCCCGCGTCGCAGAGCCGGACGGCAAAAGCTGGCGTTTTCGCGACGAGCCGCCAATCCTGACCCGTCTCGATGCCGCAGAGAAAAACCACGTGACCGAAGGGCTGCGCGGGTATTTGCAGACCATCGCAGGCGAGTGGCGCACGATGCTCGAGCGCTACGACGTCGTCGATGTCGCGCATCGCGTGGTGGGTGTAGGCAGTGTCGGGACACGCGCGTATTTGCTGTTGCTGCTCGGGCGGGCTCATGCCGATCCGCTCTTCATGCAGGTCAAGGAAGGCATCGTGCCGGCCGCCGCGCCCTTCGTGCCCGCGCTCTCTGAGCCGTTCAGCCACCAGGGTCGGCGCGTGGTACACGGCCAGCGCTTGCTGCAAAGCTCCTCTGACCCGTTGCTCGGCTGGACGACTATTTCAGGCCGCGATTTCTACGTGCGGCAGATGAAGAATATGCGTGGCTCGATTCCAGTCGACTGGCTGCATGGCGCGACCTTCGACTTCTACGCGTGGTGTCTCGGCTTGCTGCTCGCACGCGCTCATGCGCGCACCGGCGACGCCGCCCTGATTGCCGGTTATTGCGGTAACTCAGACCGTCTGGATGCAGCTTATGCACGATGGGCGGAAGGGTACGGCGCGCAGACGGTCGTCGACCACGCCTCGTTCGTCGCGGCAATTGCGCAGGGCCGGGTGATAGCGGCGCCACCAGAGAAAGCGTAGCAGTGCGATGGGGAAACGAGGAGACGAGCGAGCAGCATCCATCCGCCAAACCCTGTCCAATCCGCCGATGAGTCGAAAAACCCGGGACGCAAATGCGACCGATTCGCTATCATTGTCGTCATTCGTTTAAAAAACGGTAAAAGCCTGAACAGTTACGCAATGCCGGGACGGCGGCTGAAATGCAACCTGCGAGAGGAAACGCAGACGTCGTCGAATGGCACATCCTTTGCTGCCGATTCTTATGATCTTTAATGGAGAAAGCAACGCATGAGCATGATTCAGGAGTTCAAGAGCTTCGCCCTCAAGGGCAACGTGATGGATCTGGCGGTCGGTGTGATTATCGGCGGCGCGTTTTCGACCATCGTCAATTCGATCGTCAAGGATCTGATCATGCCAGTCGTGGGGCTGGTCACGGGCGGACTTGATTTTTCCAACATGTTCATCAAGCTCGGCAACATTCCGCCCACTTTCAAGGGCAATCCCGATTCGTACAAAGACTTGCAGACGGCGGGTGTCGCCGTGTTCGGTTATGGCTCGTTCATTACCGTGCTGATCAACTTCCTCATCCTGGCGTTCATCATTTTCCTGATGGTCAAGTTCATTAACAAGCTGCGCCGGGCCGAAGAACCCGCGCCGCCGCCTGCTGCGACGCCGGAAGACGTGCTGTTGCTTCGTGAGATCCGTGATTCGCTGAAGACGTCACCGCGGGTTTGACCTAGGTGTGTGTGAGGCAAGCGTCTGCCTTGAGTCTTCAAGACAGCCGGTGTTCCAGGAAAGCCCGTGACGGCGTCGTCGCGGGCTTTTTCGTTTTTTGGATGCAATCGGGGAGTTGGTGGCATTCATGACACGCGTTTGAATTTTCTGGCGAATTTTCATCGCAGCGGGGTTTCGTAGGTCTATTATTGAGACAGAAACATGCGAGCCGCAGCAGGATTATCGGCATGATTTGTGCGCCACCGAGAGGGCCGGTTGAGCATGACCGGCTTGGCGGTGTCCTAAACTGAATCGCCGTGAAGCCACCACTTCGATGTGCTATAAAAGATCGATGTGTCCAGACAAACGAGCGGCCCGCCAGACGGGAGTGGCCGCATGAGGACGCTGCGTTTTTTGCAATTCTTTTTCAGGCGAATTTTTATGTCCTTCCCGAAAAAGCGTAGACGCGCAAAGGTCGACGGTGACGAGTCTTTCCTCGCCGTGCTTAGGCATTTCAAGCCGTTCGGCCAACTCGATACCAAGATTGCACGCGCCCGCGCACAGGATGAGCCGGTGTTGTATGCGCATGTCCTGCCCGGTCTCGATGTTCTTCTTTGCAGCGTTCGTGGCGCGCAACCGCCGTATCCAGCGGTGGAGGAGTTGCATCGGCGGTGTATCGAATGTATTACGAACGCGCTGGAGCAGCCGCTCGATGGGCTTGAGAATGGCGGGTATTGGTATGAAGCCAACGGGTTCGGGTTTCTGGTGTTTGCCAGCCGGGTCCGGACGCAGATTTTGAGCGAGTTTGGAGCATCGGCGAGTGCGAGGAGCAGGCGCGGCGCGCGGCGGCAGGATGCGGGGGATGCGGCTTCAAGGCCACTACGGTAGGTAGTTTGTTCGCACCGGTGGACGGGGTTTTGGTGGGTCTTGGGGTTGCTGTTCTGGGTTATGCCAGGTTCTTGCGTTAGCGGTCTGAGTTATTGCCGGGTTGGGGCTTTCCAGGTTTTTGGTCTGCCTGACTCGGATTTTCTCTTTATCACTATTAGCCACTGCGCGTGGCGGCGCGTCATTTCTTTGTCCAAAGCGACAAAGAAACGAAGCAAAGAAAACGCTTTCACCGCTCTACCCTAAGTGTCCACAGCGTGCAGTTCCATTTCATGGGTGCCCCAAAAGCACGGTGCTCGCCAGAGCCACGGATGTGTGAACCCCTCTTTCTCCGAACACAGATACCCCACGCTTCGCCACCAGTGACTGAACCTGCCCGAGGAGCACCCCGCGCTATCCGCGTAAACCACCCACCGAATTTGTACGCACGTCGAACCACGTCGCCAACCCACCAAGAAACGAACTCACCAAACTGTGTCAGGCCGTGACCGACGAAAATTACTCTGGATTGCGTAGCCAATTCACTAGAAACTGAAACCGTGAATACGCATCAGGCTGTGATCCACGAATATGCCGCGCGGACCAGGCAGTTAGCCCACGAATACCTAAATACTAAATGTGCGTGAAGTCGCGCACGTCTTGGTAAATCATGCTTACCCGAGAGCGCGGGCGGCGACGCATACTCGTATAGGAGCGCGCGCCCATGCGTACGCGTGAGGCCGTATAGGTTCTGCGGCAAGGATGCTTGCCCGAGAGCGTACGGGGCGAAGCGTTTTACTGTCAGGATTCGCGAGAAGGAGGGGTTCAAACATCCTTCGCTCTTGCGAGCACCGTGCTTTTGGGGCACCCATGAATCAAAACTGCACGCTGTGGACACTTAGGGTAGAGCTGTTAAAAGCGCTTTCTTTGCTTCGTTTCTTTGTCGCTTTGGACAAAGAAATGACGTGCCGCCACGCACAGTGGCTAATAGTGATAAAGAGAATGGCTAACCCAAGTAAACCCCGAACACTGAAAGCAGCAACCCGGCATAAACTAAGACCACTGACGCCAGAACAAGGCAACCCACCACGCCCCACGAACACCCCACCCTAGGCGCATGATTTGCTAAGTCCTACGAACGCCACATAACTGTGCAATGCCGCCAGGCAGAAAATCAAAGGAGCCACAATGACCAATCACGTCTACAAGCAAATCGAACTCACCGGGTCATCGACCCAATCAAGCGACGATGCCATTCGTGTCGCGCTCGAAAAAGCCTCAAAAACCCTCCGCAACCTGCACTGGTTTGAAGTCATCGGCACCCGCGGGCAAGTCGAGGACGGCAAGATCGCGCACTGGCAGGTCACGCTTAAAGTTGGACTGCGAATCGACGATTAAGATTAATCGCGACGCAGACAACAAAGGCCGCACTTCATCGAAGCGCGGCCTTTTCTTTTTCCTATGACGGAAACGATGACAAACCGCAGGTAAGTTTTGCGAAATCGCATGTCCTGCCAGCGACTTCGCAAACTGCCCCGCGCCAATTTACTTCGGCAACGACCCGTCAACGCCTTCCACATACCAGTTGATACGTTGCAATTCCGGATCCGTCAGGTTCTGGCCAGCCGCAATCTTGACCGCACCCGACTGGTCCTTGATCGGACCCATGAACACGTCCCACTTGCCGCTCTGCAGCTCTTCACGCTTGGCGTCCACTGCCTGAATCGCCTTGGCCGGCACCACCGCCGTATTCACGTCCTCAAGATTCACCGCCTTTTGCGGCATACCCAGCCAGACCGGATCGGTCTTGACCTTACCATCCAGAAGCTGCTGGCCCATCGAGTCGTAATACACCTCCCAATGCTGCACCACCGAACCCAGGTGCGCGCTCGGTCCGAACTTCTTCATGTTCGAATCCCATCCAAATGCGTACACCTTCTTCTCGGCAGCCGTCGCCAGCGTCGCATTCGAATCGGTGTTCTGCAGCAACACATCCGCGCCCTGCCCGATCAGCGTTTCCGCCGCCTGCTTTTCCTTGCCCGGATCGAACCAGCTATTAATCCAGATCACTTTTGTGTGGATCTTCGGATTCACCGAACGCGCGCCCAACGTGTAAGCGTTGATGTTGCGGATCACTTCGGGAATCGGCACCGATGCCACAAAGCCCAGCGTGTTCGTCTTCGTGACGTAACCGGCAGCGACGCCAGCGAGATAGGCGCCCTGGTACATGCGGTTATCGTAGACGCCGAAGTTTTTCGCCTTCTTGTAACCCGTCGCGGTCAGGAACGTAATGTCCGGATAGTCGCGCGCCACCTTCAACTGGAAGTCCTGGTAACCAAAACTGGTGCCCACGATGACCTTGTTGCCCTTGGCAGCCAGATCGCGGAACACGCGCTCCGAGTCCGCCGACTCCGGCACGTTTTCCACCCGCGTGATCTTGATCTTGCTGCCGTACTTGGCCTCCATCACCTTCGTGCCGGCATCGTGGGCAAAGGTCCAGCCCGCATCGCCGGGATTGCCGAGATACACGAACGCAACGCCCGGCGCATCAGCGGCCCGGGCGGGACCGGCGACCATCGCGGCGGATAGCGCGAGCATCGTGCCCACGGCTCCGGCCGCGCCCAAGGTGTTCAGCCAGCTTTTCTTCATCGTGCTTCTCCTGTCGATGGTTCGATAATGTTTGTAAAAATGGTGCCGCAGTTTCATTGGCCAAAATCGCAAAATCGAGCCGTGGTTCGTTGTCAGCTAGCCGCAAAAAACGGCTTGCCGAGCGACGCTGGCGCATTCAGCTTGATCGTGTTCGGATTGCGCGAGATGAGCACCAGTACGACGATCGTCGCGACGTACGGCAGCATCGCGAGGAACTGCGTCGGGATGGGCACGCCAATGGCCTGCGCGTAGAACTGCAGCGCCATCACCGCGCCGAACAGCAACGCGCCGATCAGCAGCCGCCCCGGGCGCCACGTCGCGAACACGACCAGCGCCAGAGCGATCCAGCCGCGCCCCGACGTCAACTGTTCCTGCCACAAATGCAGATAAACAATCGAGTAATAACCGCCCGCAATCCCCGCCATGCCGCCGCCGAAAAGCGTCGCGCCATAACGCACGCCGATCACCGGAAAACCCACGGAGTGAGCCACCGATGGCGACTCGCCAACCGAGCGCAACACCAGTCCCGCGCGCGTTCGATATAAAAACCAGCTGATCACGCCAAACATGATGAACGCGAGATAACCGAGCGGCGTCAGCGTGAAAAACGCGGCTCCGATCACGGGAATGGATGTAAGGCCGGGAATGGGCAGCACATCGATGGTCGCGCGCACCGCCGCCGACGTATAAGGCTTGCCGATATACGCCGAAAACCCAATGCCAAATATGGTCAGCGATAACCCCGTGGCAACCTGATTCGCGAGCATGGTGATGGTGAGGAACGCGAACACAAGCGACATGAGCACGCCCGCGACAATCGCGCCCACGATGCCCAGCCACGGATTGCCGGTGATCGCGGTCACGGCGTAGCCGGTGACGGCGCCCATCAGCATCATGCCTTCCACGCCCAGGTTCAACACCCCCGATTTCTCGGCGACAAGCTCCCCGGCGCCGGCGAACATCAGCGGAATGGCGGCTACAACGGCGCTTGAAGCAAGCGAACTGGCCTGATTGATGTCCATGTTTTTATCTACGAATGCGCGTGCGCGGAGACCCGGCGCCGCACGCGATAGTTGACGAACAGGTCTGCCCCCAACAGGCAAAACAGCAGCAATCCCTGGAATACACCGGCGAGCGCCTGCGGCAATTGCAGCGACGTCTGCACCGCTTCGCCGCCGAGATACAGCAACGCCATCAAAAGACTGGCGAGCACGATGCCAACCGGATGCAAGCGTCCGACAAACACCACGATGATCGCCGTGAAGCCGTACCCCGGCGACCAGCTCGCCTGCAATTGCCCGATAGGCCCAGCGACTTCGCCCATGCCTGCCAGCCCGGCCAGACCGCCGCTCAGGAGCAGTGAGGTCCAGATGGCCTTTTTATCGGAGAAGCCGGCGTAGCGGGCGGCTAATGGCGCCAGGCCACCCACGTTCATCCGATACCCCGCGAAGCTCTTGCGCATGAAGAGCCATACAAGTGGAATTGCGATGACCGTCAGGAACACGGACGCGTTGATGCGCGTGCCCTTCAACCAGGCCCAGCCCCAATCGGCGTAAAGACGCGGGAATTGCGCTGAATCGCCGAACATCGCCGAGATCGGGAAGTTCATGCCTTCGGGGTCGCGCCACGGACCGCTGACCAGGTAGATCAGCAACTGCGTCGCGACGTACGTGAGCATCAGGCTCGTCAGGATCTCGTTGGTGTTGAAGCGGCTCTTGAGCAACGCAGGAATTGCCGCCCACGCCATGCCGCCTATCACGCCGCCAATCATCATCAGCGGGAGGATCCACCAGCCGGTGGCATCGCCGACATGAATCGCTATGCCACCCGCCACGATCCCGCCTAATAACATCTGCCCTTCAGCACCGATATTCCAAACGTTCGCCCGATATCCCACCGCCAGCCCCAATGCGATCAGGCACAGCGGCGACGCCTTCAGAACAAGTTCGGACCAGCCATTCACGTTCGACAATGGCTCGATGAAAAAGCCGTGCATCGCGCGCACCGGGTCCTGGCCCACGAGCGTAAAAATCAGGAAGCCGATAATCAACGTCAGCACCGCGGCGATCAGCGGCACGGCAAGCTGCATGGTGCGAGACGGCGCAGGCCGCGCTTCGAGTCGATAAGGAAAATTCATTGTGTCGGGGCCGTGGTGTCGAGGGCGACGGGGTCGGCACGATTGCCATCGAAGAGACCGGCCATGAAGAGGCCGATTTCTTCTGCGTTGGTCAAACCAGTCTCACGGACCGGCGAAAGCTTGCCGCGAGCGAGAACGGCAATGCGGTCGCAGATATCGAAGAGTTCTTCCAGTTCCTCCGATATCACGAGGATCGCCACGCCCCGCGCAGCGAGATCCAGTAGCTGTTGCCGGATGAAACCCGCCGCGCCGACATCGACGCCCCAGGTCGGTTGCGCGACCACGAGCACCTTCGGCTCCTGCAAGATCTCCCGTCCCACGATGAACTTCTGCAAGTTGCCGCCCGACAAGCTTTGCGCGAGCGCGCCGTTGCCGCCGCAGCGGACATCGAAGGCGCTGATGCAGCGGTCGGCGAACGCGCGCATGGCTTTCGTGCTGATCCAGCCGCCATGCACCATATGTTCGCGATGTCCGGTCAATAGCGCGTTTTCCGCCAGCGACATGGCCGGCACCGCGCCGCGCCCGAGCCGTTCCTCGGGCACGAAGGCGAAGCCGAGCGCGCGCCGTCCGCCCGCGCTATAGCGCGCGGCGGACTGGCCGATGATCGTGATGGCATCGGGGGCCACGTGTTTATCGCGGATCTCGCCTGAGAGCGCGGCCAGTAATTCGGCCTGCCCATTCCCCGATACCCCCGCAATGCCGAAGATTTCTCCCGCATGCACGGAGAACGACACGTCCTGCAGCGACGTACCGAACGGATCCGGGCTGACAACGGATAAGTTCTTCACCGCGAGCTTCACGTCGCCCGGCGTATGTTCGCGACGGGTGTAGTCGGGCAGCGAATGACCGACCATCAGTTGTGCGAGCGATGCGTGTGTCTCCTTGCGCGGATCGACGCGCCCTGTCACCTTGCCGCCGCGCATGACGGTTGCGGTTTGACACAGCGCCTGGATTTCGTCGAGCTTGTGGCTGATATAGAGAATGCTGCATCCCTCCGACGCCAGCCGTCGCAGCACCGTAAAGAGCTTCTTGACCGCTTGCGGCGTAAGCACGGACGTAGGTTCGTCCATGATCAGCAGGCGCGGGTTCTGCAGCAGGCATCGCACGATCTCCACGCGCTGGCGTTCGCCCACCGCGAGACTGTGTACGTGGCGTTGCGGATCGACATCGAGACCGTAATCCGCCGAGACCTCGCGGATCCGCTTGCCGAGCGTCTTCAGGTCGAATTTATCGTCGAGAGCGAGCGCGATGTTCTCGCCTACCGTCAGCGTATCGAAGAGCGAAAAGTGCTGGAACACCATGCCGATACCCAGCTTTCGCGCCGCTGCCGGACTGCCAATCTCGACCGTCTCGCCGTTCCACTGGATCTCGCCTTCGTCCGGACGCACCGCGCCGTAGATGATCTTCATCAGCGTCGACTTGCCCGCGCCGTTCTCGCCGAGCACCGCGTGGATTTCACCCGGTTCGACGATAAGCGTCACGTCGTCATTGGCCTTGACGGCGGGATATTGCTTGCTGATGCCGTGAAGCGCGAGGCGCGATGGTCGCGCACCGCCCGGCTGAATGGATGAGGAAATGGCGTCGCCCATATGGACTCAGAAAGTGCGGAAATTGCGCAAAACCGGGATGACCGGCATGGCAGCAACGGAAACATGCAATCTGCGAGTAAAAGATACCCAAAACAGTGCGAGCCGTCGATTGCTCAAAATAGTGCGCGCAATTAGCAACAGCACGGTGTTGCACAGCGTGCAACGAATGTGCTTGCGGGTATGCCCAGCTTGACGGAAACAATGTGTCATATTAAAAACAATATGTTCTGCACCTTGGTCGATCAGCCTGACCGTATATTGGAGAGAAGATGAGTCAGCAACGCGAAGCGATCGACACTTACCTGTTACGCGTCCTTCATACCCTCTTGATGGAGCGCAGCGTCACGCGCGCGGCCGTCAAGCTCAATCAGTCACAACCTGCAATCAGCGCAGCGCTCAGGCGCCTGCGCGACATCACCGGCGATCCGCTGCTCGTGCGCGGGAAAGCAGGCATGGTGCCGACCGAATACGGCCTGCGCCTGCTCGAACCCACGCAAAACGCGCTGCGCGAAATCGAACGCATCAAGGTTCAGCAGCACAACTTCGAGCCCTCGACGTCCGTGCGGTGTTATCGCATTGGCTGCCCGGATTATCTGAACGTGCTGTTCGTGCCGACCGTGGTGGAGCGCTTTCGGATAGCCGCGCCCAATGCCACGCTCGAATTCCATTCGCTCGGCCCCGCTTTCGATTACGAACTCGCGCTGGAAGAAGGCAAGCTCGATATCGTGGTGGGCAACTGGCCCGAGCCGCCTGAACAACTGCATCTCTCGAATCTTTTTGTCGACAAGATTGTTTGTCTCGTCAGTTCGAATCACCCGTTTGCCCGCCGCGGCGCGCTTACGCTCGATCAATATCTCAACGCGCCGCACCTCGCGCCTACGCCCTATTCCGTGGGCCAGCGCGGCGCGATCGATGTGCATCTGGCGCGCGAACGCCTCAAGCGACATGTCGTCGTTACGCTGCCCTACTTCAATCTCGCGCCGTACGTGCTGATCAAGTCGGATCTCGTGTTCACCACGACCCGTTTGTTCGCCGATCACTACGCCAAATTCTTGCCGCTGACCGTGGTGCCGGCCCCGCTCGATTTCCCGCCGATGCAGTACTACCAGTTGTGGCACGAGCGCTGCCATTACTCCGATGAAGTGAGGTGGCTCCGCCACCTCGTCGCCGACGCCACCCGCTCGCTGATCGAAACGCCCTAGCCTTGGTTAATTAGTTGGCCATCGCGATCAACTGACCCGCCAGCCGGTTGTGCCGTTCGACGATCGGTCCAAGATCGACCGTCGTCAACTGACCGTGGCGCACGACGACCTTCCCGTCGATAACACTCGTCGATACCTGCGATGGCGCGCAGAACACCAGCGCCGCGACGGGATCGTGCAGCGCGCCGGCAAAACCGTGCTGGCTCAGATCGAAGGAAACGAAATCTGCCGCCATGCCGGGCGCCAACGCGCCGATATCGTCCCGGCCCAGCACCTTCGCGCCTCCCAGCGTCGCGATTTCGAGCGCTTCGCGTGCGCTCATGGCGTCGGGACCGAAACCCACGCGCTGCAACAACAACGCTTGCCGAACTTCCGCCACCATCTGCGCGCCGTCGTTCGATGCCGATCCGTCTACACCAATGCCAACCGTCACGCCCGCGTCGCGCATCGCCCGGATGGGCGCAATGCCCGACGCCAGCCGCATGTTCGAACACGGGCAATGCGCGACGCCTGTCCCCGTGCGCCCAAATAACTCGATACCCGCGCGGTCCAGCTGCACACAATGCGCGTGCCAGACATCCGGTCCGACCCAGCCTAAATCCTCCGCATACTCAGCCGGCGACATGCCGAACTTCTCGCGGCTGTACGTGACATCGTTCACGTTCTCGGCGAGATGCGTATGCATCGATACCCCGTATTCCCGCGCCAGCAGCGCTGAATCGCGCATCAGTTCACGGCTGACCGAGAACGGCGAGCACGGCGCCACGACGACACGCAGCATCGCGTAACGACCTTCGTCGTTATACGTTTCGATCAGGCGCTGCGTGTCCTTCAGGATGGCGTCTTCTTTCTCGACCACTGAATCGGGCGGCAATCCGCCGTCTTTCTGCCCGACACTCATGCTGCCGCGCGCCGCATGAAAACGCATGCCGATCTGCTGCGCCGACGCAATGCTGTCGTCCAGGCGCGCGCCGTTCGGATAAATGTAGAGATGGTCGCTCGACGTCGTGCAGCCCGAGAGCAGCAATTCGGCCATGGCCGTTAGCGTCGACACCTCGATCATCTCGGGCGTCAGGTTCGCCCAGATTTTGTACAGGCTGGTCAGCCAGCCGAACAACTCCGCGTTCTGCGCGGCCGGAACAGCCCGCGTGAGGCTCTGGTACATGTGGTGATGTGTGTTGACCAGGCCGGGAATCACCAAGTGGCCTGACAGGTCCAGCACCTCGTCCGCTTCTTGCGGCAAGTCGCTGGTTGCGCCTACCTGTGTGATCCGGTTGCCTTCTATAAACAAACCGCCGTTGAGAATCTCGCGTCGCGTCTCATCCATGGTGACGAGCACACGCGCGTTCTTCACCAGCAATGTCCGGGGTGTTTGTTGCATGCCGATCTCCGCTATTTCTGTTTTACCGAGGGCGCAAAAGCATAGAAGCACCGCTTGAATCCGCGCCTGTTACCCGGTTACCCAGCGTCGATCGCCGTCTTCGGGATGCCCAGCGACCCGCGCTGTGTAAGGCCGCCGTGGCCGCTGTGCAAGACGCTACTGTCCGTAGCCAAAAAGCCTCTGACAATGCTGACACTGCCATAGTTGTCTTCACAGACTCGATATGATCGCGAATTTTGGCTCGCGTAGCATCGCCGGGAAGCGGTGAAAAAGGACTGAGACCCGGGCTGAAACCCTGACGTTTTCTTTACGAAAGCGCAATAAGCGGGCAGGCGATATGTGCTGGCGATTATCTTGCATATCGCGCACGTTATGATCACCGCAACTTTTTACAATGCTGTACACGGCGCGCATCCTCTCACGCCGACGGGTATGTAGCCACGCTTGTGGAGCCTCGATCCGCCGCTGATTGTCGAAACATAGACGAGAACTCAGACGGTTCGATGCGCAGCCGCTCCTCGCACACTATAAGGACAACGCGAATGGGCAAGCTCACAACCCACGTACTCGATACTGCGCACGGCCGCCCCGGCGACGGTATCAAGGTCGAACTTTTCGTGCTGACCGGCGACGCCCGGCGCGCGCTGCTCACCACGCACACCAACTCCGATGGCCGTTGCGATGCGCCGTTGCTGCAAGACGACGCGTTTGTCGCCGGCGAATACGAACTCGTGTTTCACGCCGGCGATTATTTCGCGGCGTGCGGCGTGGACCTTCCTGCGCCGCGCTTCGTGGACCGGGTGGTGTTGCGCTTTGGTATTGCCGACGCGACATCGCACTATCACGTGCCGCTGCTTGTATCGCCTTGGGCATACAGCACGTATCGCGGTAGCTGAGGTTTTATCCTTTATCCGATGCTCAGTGTGTTGGCTGACGCGTGTTCCTCTCGCGTCGGTCAGATGAATCGATAACAAAATTTGTAGTGGAGATGTTTCATGCAAGGCTTTATTGTTGACTGGCTGAATCTTGCTTTGCGCTGGCTGCACGTGGTGGTGGCAATTGCGTGGATTGGCGAGTCGTTTTATTTCGTGGCGCTCGACAACAGCCTGAAGCCGCCGAAGGATCCCGCGGCGACCAAACGCGGGGTGTTTGGCGAGTTGTGGCACGTGCATGGCGGCGGCTTTTATAACATGCAGAAGTACACGGTTGCGCCGCCGAACATGCCTGACGATCTGCACTGGTCGAAGTGGCCTTCGTACACCACGTGGATGTCCGGCTTTGGCCTGTTCATGGTGTTGTACCTGTTCTCGCCGAGCACTTATCTTATCGATAAGAACGTGCTCGATATGGGACCTGTCGTTGCGGTTTCATCGGCGCTGGGTTTCCTGCTGGCGGGCTGGATTGTGTATGACTCGCTGTGCCGATTCCTGGGCAATCGCGACGGTTTGCTCGGGATTTGCGTGGGCGCTTACGTGATCATCGCGGCGTGGCTTGCATGCCATGTGTTTGCCGGGCGTGCTGCGTATTTGATTACGGGCGCGACGTTGGCGACGATCATGTCGGCGAACGTATTTTTCGTGATCATTCCTGGTCAACGCAAGATGGTCGCTGCCATGCTCAAGGGCGAGGTGCCCAATGCCATTTATGGCAAGCGTGGCAAGCAGCGTTCAGTGCACAACACGTATTTCACGTTGCCGGTGGTGTTCGTGATGTTGTCGAATCACTACGCGATGACTTATACGCATCCTTATAACTGGGCTGTGTTGCTGATCATCATGTTGGCGGGTGCGCTGATTCGACAATTCTTTGTGATGCGTCATCGTGGGCAGGTGTTGTGGTATTTGCCGGTGATTGGCGTGTTGCTGATGTTTGGTGCTTTTGCGTGGACCATGCCGAAGGGGGTGCCGACGGTCGCGCCGGTGGCCGGGGCGCCTGCGATTCGTGTGGCCGATATTGAGCCGATCCTGACGCAGCGGTGCGCGACGTGTCATGCAGCTCATCCCACGATGATGGGAGCTGCGCCGGCGGGTGTTTTGCTGGATACGCCGGAGTCGATTTCGTTAAATGCACAGCGGGTTTATCAGCAGGCCGTGGTGTTGAAGGCGATGCCGCTCGGGAATGTCACGCAGATGACCGATGGCGAACGGTCGAAGATTGCTGCGTGGTTTCAGGGTGGAGCTTTGAAGTAGGTTTTCTCTCGCGCCAGTGGACGAGGAGGTCTGCTGGCGCGGTTGGGTTTTGGGCGGTGCGAATGGTTGGCAAGTGGGTTTATGCCAGGGTTCTGGGTTAGCGGTTTTGGGTCTATGCCGGGTTGCTGCTTTTTAGGGTTTTGGTCTGCTTCAGTTAGGTGTTCTCTTTATCACTATTAGCCACTGCGCGTGGCGGCGCGTCATTTCTTTGTCCAAAGCGACAAAGAAACGAAGCAAAGAAAACGCTTTCACCGCTCTACCCTAAGTGTCCACAGCGTGCAGTTTAATTTCATGGGTGCCCCAAAAGCACGGTGCTCGCCAGAGCCACGGATGTGTGAAACCCTCTTTCTCGCGAATCCTGACATTAACACGCTTCGCCCCGTACGCTCTCGGGCAAGCACCCTTGCCCCACGAACCGGCACGGCCTCACGCGCTTTTCCGCTCACGCTCCCATACGAAGTCGCGTCACCGCCCGCGCTCTCGGGTAAGCATGATTTGCCGAGGACGTGTGCGACTTCACGCACATTTACTGTTTCGGTATTCGGGGGCTAATTGGCTGGTCCGCGCGGCATATTCGCGGATCACAGCCGGATGCGTATTCACCGTTTCAATTTCTGGTGAATTGGCTATGCGACCGACGGTCATTTTCGTTGGTCGCGGCCTGACACATTTTGGTGAAGTCGTTTCTTGGTGGGTTGGCGACGTGATTCGACGTACGTCCAAATTCAGTGGTAGGTTCTAGGCTGATAGCGCAGGGTGCCCCTTGGGCAGGTTCAATCACTGGTGGCGAAGCGTGGGGTATCCGTGTTCGGAGAAAGAGGGGTTCACACATCCGTGGCTCTGGCGAGCACCGTGCTTTTGGGGTACCAATGAATTGGAACTGCACGCTGTGGACACTTAATTTTTAGAGAGGTGAAAGCGCTTTCTTTGCTTCGTTTTCTTTGTCGCTAAGGACCAAGAAATGACGCGCCGCCACGCGCAGTGGCTAATAGCGCAAAAGAAATCAGCTAATACTGAACCCGCGAAGACCTGGAAAGCAGCAACCTGGCATTGACCCCGACCGCTAACGCAGAACCGGTGCGACCCGGCACTGACCCCAACCACTAACCTTAAAAATCCAGCACCCAACCAACACCCAGAACCAATCCGCAAGCGCGAGCAAAAACTCAACCCATCAACCAAACCGACTCACGAAGCTGAAGCTCGTTAAGATTACAACCATCCCCCCCACGATCCACAACAATAAAGTCGCTCACTTCGCCAAGTGCGATCAACGGATGATGCCAGACGCCCTTGGCATAATTCACCCCTTGCCATCCGCTAGTAACAAACCCACGAATTGCCCCTTCATCAAGCTCCCCCGCCGGCGCCACAACAACCAGATACGGCCGGTCGTTAAGCGGCAAAAACGCCTGACTCCCCAACGGATGCCGTTCGAGCATCGAAACCTCAAACGGCAACACCCGCGGTTGCCCGCGAAACAAATTCACAAGTGCCCTGCCGCCCTCATCTTCCACATCAATTCGGGCAAGATCGTGGAAACGAATCGTCGTCCCAAGGTTGATCGGAACCTGCTTCGCACCCTCAAGCTCAATGACATCGCCGAACGGCTCAAAGGCCGCCCGGGTCAACGGTTCAATCGCCAGTTTTTTCATCGTAAAACCCATGTCATGCGAGCGCATCAAACAAGCGTGCCAAACAACCGCAACCGCGATACACCGCCGTCCGGATAAATGTTGAATCGAACATGCGTGACGGGACCCAACGCGGCCAACTCCGACTCGAACACATGCTGCTTGTCCATCTGCAACTTCTGCTCGCCCAGCAACACCGGCCAGAACATCGCCTGCGTGACAAGCGAACTGTCCGTGCCACCCTTCACATACGCAGCCTGCAATGAGCACCGGTCCGGGTAATTGCCCTTGAAATGCGCCGTATCCACTTCGATCTTCTTGATCACGCCCGGCTGCGCAAGCGCCACGATGCACCAGTCGTTCCCCGGCTCACGACGGCGACGCGTCTCCCAGCCATCACCCATATTTGCGCCGCGTCCCGGCATCAGCAAAGTCGACGCCGGCCCGAAATGCTGGTTGTTCGCGCCAACAACATACGCGCCATTTTCCATGGCGGCGAGATCGAATAGCTCAGTGCGGCTAGCGCTGCTCCAGTCAAGCTGCGGCTGTCCATACACACGCAAGCGTGCAATGCCGCCATCCGGGTAAATGTTCACGCGCAAATGCGTGAAGGGCTGTTCGCTAGTAACGTCAACGTAGTGATGCGTGTTCCCCTGCAACGTCATGGACGGCACGACTTCCGTCCATTGCGTCGCTAGAGTGGGCGCGCCATTCACCACGTGCGCGCCCTCGATAGACGCCGCCGGCGGAAAATTGCCCGTGAAGTGGCTCGTATCGATATCGAAACCTTTGATCACACCCGGACGCGCCAGCTTGACCACACACCAGTCGGACCCGCTCACCCGCTTGCGTCGTGTTTCCCAACCGTCCATCCACTTGCCGTTATCGTCGTATTTGCCCACGATAAACACAGCCGGCTCTGGATTAAGCATCCGCTCTTTCGGTGCGAAAAATTCGTCGCTGGCATCGAGCGCCTGCGCGCCCAACCGCGGGTCCGCGAGGTTCACGTAACGGCGAGTGAATTCGGGCGCGTTGGGATCGAGTGTAGGAGCGGCCATGATGTTTCCTTATAGGATTTTGAAGGTGATGCGCTGCGTTCAGGAATCAGGATATTCAAGCTTGATCAACGTGGATTGAGGAACATCGATTAACCAAGCAAATCGTCGAGCCTGAAGCGCGCTATCCGGTAAATCTGTTGAAGACTTTCGCGTAACTCGATGTCGCGACCGTGATGCAAACGGGCCTCGAAATTCGCGATAATGCCGTGGCGGTCAAACCCGCGTACAGCCAAGATAAAAGGAAATCCGAACTTCTCGCGATACGCGGCGTTAAGCGTCTGCAATCTGTCGAATTCTTCCTGCGTGCACAGATTGAGACCGGCGCCGCTTTGCTCACGCGTGGATTCGTCCGTGAGCTCCCCCCGCACCGCCGCCTTGCCCGCAAGCTCAGGGTGAGCGTTAATTAAGGCAAGTTGACGCGTTTCGCCCGCCTGGTCGACGATCGTCGTCATGACGTCGTGAAGCTGGTCGATGCTCGTGAATGGCCGCTTCGAAAGCGCTGCTTCCGGCACCCACGGAGAGTGTTCAAAAATACCGCAAAGCGTGCTAATAAAAGCGCCAGCAGGCAGCGCATTGAGTTGGGCCAAAGTGATCCGCGCGACACTCATGACTTGCTCGCCCCCACCGTGCCTTCATACGGATGATGCTCGCGCCAATGCCGCGCAATATCAACTCGCCGCGTGACCCACACACGATCGAATTGTTCAATGTGATCCAGGAAACGCTGCAACGCACGGAAGCGTCCCGGGCGGCCCAGCAACCGGCAATGCATGCCGATGGACAACATTTTCGGCGCTTCGCTGCCTTCTTCGTAGAGCACGTCGAAGGCGTCGCGCAGATAGACGAAAAACTGCTCCGCCGTATTGAAACCTTGCGGCGTCGCAAAACGCATGTCGTTGGTGTCGAGCGTGTAAGGCACGATGAGTTGCGGCGCCTTCGCACCACCGCTGACCTCCACGTCCATCCAGAACGGCAGGTCGTCGCCGTAATAATCCGAGTCGTACAGAAAGCCGCCATGCTCCGCGACCAGCCGGTGCGTGTTCGGACTGTCGCGCCCTGTGTACCAGCCGAGCGGCCGCACGCCCGTGACGCGTTCAATGGCCTCCATGCCAAGCCGCATATGCTCCGCTTCTTTTTCGGGCGACATGTCCTGATAATGGATCCATCGATACCCATGACACGCAATCTCGTGCCCTAATTCGACGAATGCGCGGCCCAGGTCCGGGTGACGTTCGATCGCCATGCCGACGCCAAATACCGTCAGCGGCAAGTCCCGTTTTTCGAACTCGCGAAGGATGCGCCAGACGCCGGCGCGCGAGCCGTATTCGTAGATGGATTCCATACTCATGTGACGGGACGGATACGCCGCCGCGCCCACGATCTCCGACAGGAACTGTTCCGATGCCGGATCGCCATGAAGTACGCAGTTTTCCCCGCCTTCCTCATAATTCAGCACGAATTGCACGGCAATGCGTGCATTGCCGGGCCAATTCGGTTGCACCGGGTACCGGCCGTAGCCGATCAGGTCGCGTGGATATTTCGATTCATTCGACATAGCTGGATGAGTGCGTGGAAGTCGATGGGGCCGCACACGGTTAAAGAAAGGAAAGACCCGCGCGACGATGGGTCAGTTTAGCGAAAACACATCGTCGCGCCCATATTCATACGCAGATATTGCAGGTCAGGCGAGGTGTATGGTCCAGGCGTTTTATTGGGGTTTCCCTGGACTAAAAGGCGCTAGCGCGCCGTCATACTGCTTCGCCAAGGGCCGGGCATAGTCGCCGCGTTTCGATGTTCGCAGCTTAAGCGCAATCAATGCTTCCGCCCATTTCACCGCGGTTGTCACGCCTTCGATGACCGGCGCGCCAATCGCATCTTCAATCTCGTGGCAAAACTCGGCCATGCCTGCGCAGCCCAGGACAATCGACTCGGCATCGTCTTCCGCCAAGGCCTTTCGGCACTCTTCGATGATGATCGAGCGCGCTGTTGAACCGGGGATATCAAGGTCCAGGACCGCTACGTCAGTTGCACGGACGTTCTTGCAGAAACGCTTCATGCCGTATCGCTCCGCCAAGTGCCAGGACATCGTGCAAGTGCGTTTCAAGGTTGTCACTACGCTAAAACTCGGCGCGATGACGCTTGCTGCATGCATCGCTGCTTCCGCTATGCCGATGACCGGACCTCTGGACAATTCCCTGGCGGCATATAACGCGGGGTCACCAAAGCAGGCTATGACATAACCGTCCATGCCCTCTTTCTCGCCCTTCTCAATCTCCTGCAACAAGGCTAGCGATGCAAGCGCTTCGTCGTAGTAACCCTCGATGGAGGGCGGTCCCATCGAAGCGCTGACGGAAATTATCTCCGTCCCTTTTGACGCTATTTCCCGGGCACAACGGTCCATCGCCAGTGTCATGCGTTCCGTTGTATTCGGGTTAATCAGCTTGATGCGCATTTGATTCCTCTTTCAGTTTCTGCAAGCATCGTTTTCATTCGGAATACATAATATTCGTGCATTCCTTACTTGCATTGTTGCTCGCAGGCACTATCGCATCCCTGGAACGCCTGACGCGATGGCCTGCCTGTCTCCGTACATTACTTCTTAAGCGAAATTCGATACCGAGTTCCTGTCCGCGATGATCCTGTAGAACAGCGCGCCCAACCCTGCTCCTATGAACCACGAGAAGTTTCCGGCACCTTCCAGCGACGGGATCATCACGCAGGCCACCGCGATTGCCGCTGCGGGCAGCAACGCCGCCACCGCGCGCCAGTTCACACCATTGCTATACCAGTAGCGCCCGGTTTCCGACGTCGTATACAACTCCTCCACCTTGAACTTGCCACGCTTCAGCAAGTAGAAATCCACGATGAGAACGCCGTACAACGGTCCGATAAAACTGCCGAGTACGTCGAGCGTGTAGTGGATTACCGCAGGGTTGTTGAAGAGGTTCCACGGCGTGATGAAGATCGATGCCACCGCGGCCATCATCCCACCCATCCGCCAGCTGATCAGCCGCGGTGCGACGTTGGAAAAATCGAACGCCGGCGACACGAAATTCGCCACGATGTTGATACCAATGGTCGCGATCGTGAACGTCAACGCACCGAGGATCACGGCCGTCGGTTGATCGATACGCCCCACGGTTTCTACAGGATCCGTGATCAACTGGCCAAAGACGGGCAACGTAGCGGCGGTCGTCACAACGGTGACCAGCGAAAACGCCAGGAAGTTGACCGGCAAGCCCCAGAAGTTGCCCCGCTTTACGCTCTTGAAACTCTTGCAGTAACGCGAAAAGTCACCGAAGTTCAACATGGGACCCGAGAAATACGAGACCACCAGGGAGATGGCCGTGATCATGACCGGCACGACTTCCAGACCGTGATATTTCACGCCGCCCAGGTTCAGGCCAATGTTGCGCCAGCCCGCACGCCACACCATGTAACCCGCCAAGATGAACATCACCACGTAGACCGCCGGACCCGCGAAGTCGATGAACTTCTTGATCATCTCCATCCCGCGCCAGAACACTACGGCCTGCAACACCCACAACAACATGAACCCGGCCCAGCCCACTGCCGACAACCCGGCGAAACCGTATTTATGGACATCGGCGTAAGGCATCCATTGAGGCATGAATTTGAGCACCACGATCACCAGCGCGCTCGATGCCAAGAAGGTCTGGATTCCATACCAAGCTACCGCGATCAAGCCACGGATGACAGCCGGAAGATTCGCCCCCAACACGCCAAAGGTCACGCGGCACGCAACGGGATACGGAACGCCCGCCTGCTGGCTCGGCTTGGCGATAAGGTTGCACAGCAGGTTCACAATACCGATCCCGATGAGCAATGAAACCAGCACCTGCCAGCTCGTCAGTCCCAACGCAAACAAGCTCCCGGCGAATACGTAACCGCCCACGCTATGCACGTCGGACATCCAGAACGCAAAGATGTTGTACGCGCTCCAGGTCTGATGTTTGAGCGGCGCGAGGTCATCGTTATAGAGCCGGTCACTATATCCGGCAGGATGATCAGGATTGCTACCTGAATCGTCACCGTATGACGGTATTGCAGCACTACCCGGGGTCGCACTGAACTGAACCATGACTTCTCCTTGAATGAGCTCGGCAATCAAGCCGCGAATAGTCGACTTCGTATAGCTTGCGTATAGCAATACGCACCGTCGCGTGGTCAACGCGCAGCGCTTTCTTGTCGGTATGGGCTAAGCCGTCCGGCAGCCACGGGTAATCCCGCGACCGGACGCAATTCATCCACTCAGCACGCGCACTAACGCGCGTGCGTCCACGGAAAAGGCTTGGTGAAAGTCCGCGCATTCATTGAATGCGGAGTCTTCAAATTCGTTCGATTTTCAGATGTCTATAATGTTGGCGATACGGGTATTACGTCGCGCCCGGAGAATGGTCGCGCGGTGTTGCTGCAGATCAAACTGATAAATCAAGCCCGATAATCAGGCGCTTTTATCGCGCTCACTGCCCTTCGGCTTCGAAAAGACTTCACGCAGATCGACCGCGCCGCGTGCGGGCCGGTCCAGCATCTTCAGTTCGACTTCCTGCAAGTGCCGCGCCATGAGTTCCGCGGCCCTCGGTCCGTCGCCGGCATCGAGTGCGCGAAGGATCTGTTCGTGATCTTCAAAGCTGCACGAGCTCTTGCCAAGCGACTCATACAACGCCGATATCAGCGTGGAGCGCGCCACCAGTCCCGACAAGCAATCGCACAGCACGGTGTTGCCGGTAAGCTGCGCAAGCTCCTTGTGAAACTCGCCGGACAGCCGTATCCAGGATGAGAAATCGTGATTCTCATAAGCCTTGCGTTCACGTCCGATCGTCGCGCTGATCGACTTGAGCCGGCGCGTGCCGTGTCCGGTGCAGATCCGCTCGACCACCGCCATTTCGATGATCCTCCGCATCTCGAACACTTCGTGCACTTCCTGCACCGAAGGGCTTGCGACGAACGCGCCACGATTCGGTTCAAGATCCACCAGGCGCTCTGCGCCAAGCTGCGCCAGCGCCAGACGCACGGTCCCGCGCTTTACATCGAATACTTCGCACAACTGTGCTTCTGTCAGCTTCGCGCCCGGAGCAAGACGGTGTTCGAGAATAGCGTCGCGAATATTCGCCGCAATCGATTCCGCCGTCGCGGCCGCGACCGAAGCCGCAGTACCGATGACGCTCACCTTCGACAAATCTTTCAGTTTCGTTTCGGACATGATCGTCTTCGCTCTATGTGATACATCTTATGACGGACATAAAAACTGTCAACAATTTCGGAAAAGATTTTTCATCGCGATGGGCTCACCTTCTCTGTCAAATCATGAGACTCCCGTTCTATAGGGGTTAAAAAGAACTCTCTAAGCATTTATAAATAAATTGATGAGCCATTTTGTTGACAATCTAATGCACGATATTCGTGCGTACCCGCTCAGAAGCGGTGCGCCGAACGAAAAAAACGCCCTTGCGGGCGTTCGTTCGAATCACGTGAAACCTTCGCATGAAACCCGCTACGCAAGGTACGGATAATCGGAAAGTTTCATTTCAAAACCGTGCGACCTTGCCACAAGGTGCGCGGTCGCGCCGAACGGCAACGTCAGCAAGTCGGGGACATGCCCGAACTGCAATCCCGTCACCACCGGAATCCGGATCACTGACCTGACGTGTTCGAGCATCGTCTCGAAGGTATAACCGTTGTCGTACTCAGAGAGCTTCCCGCCCGTGAATTCGCCCAGCACCAGCGCCTGCTGGCGCGCGAGAATCCCCGCCTGATGCAATTGATAAATCATGCGTTCAACGCGATAAGGATGCTCGTTCACGTCTTCGATGAACAGAATTCCCCCCTCCACCGGCGGCATGTACCGGGTGCCGATCAGCGACGCAATCATCGCCAGATTACCGCCCCACAACATGCCGGTGACATCGACGGAATGGACCTGGGGCACGTGGCTCGTCACCTTGAACGACGCATGCGTGATCGCGTTCCAGAAATGTTCCAGCATGAACGCGCTTGGCTCTTCCGCGCCGAAATCAGCCGCGAGCATTGGGCCGCCGAAGGTCTTCACGCCAGCCAGCGCGTACAGCGCCATCTGGATCGCGGTGAAGTCGCTATGGCCGACGATTGCGATAGGCCGGTCTTGCAAGCGGCGCTGCAAACCTTCGTAATCCAGGCCATGAAGAATGCGTGTAGCGCCGTAACCCCCGCGTACCGCCAACACGATGTCAGGCAACGACCGCGCTGGATCCGCGAGCCGGTTCAGGTCTGCGGCACGTTCGCCGTCGGTGCCGCCAAATCGTTCGTAACGACGGTGTGCCGCCGACACATTCTCCAGCCGATGCCCCTGTGCGCGCAGGCGCTCTATCGCGCGCCCAGCGACTTCAGAGTCGGGGTAACCCGAAGGTGCAACGAGATCGATGGTGCGTGCCGGGTGGATCATGAGCGAATGGAAAGTGGATCGGTGGAATCAGGTAGCGCGGCGTTGCGAGCATCGCGCGCTTCACGCACGGCGCGCCGGCGTTCGGCAAAAAAACTGCGCAGCGCGTTAGCGCATTCATCGCCGAGCACGCCGCCGGTAACGCTTGTGTGGTGGTTCAGATTGCCGATGGCGAAGGCATCGACAACGCTGCCGCACGCGCCCGTCTTCGGATCGTGCGCGCCGAACACCACGCGTGCAACCCTCGCGTGCATGATCGCACCGGCGCACATGATGCAGGGTTCGAGCGTGACGTAGAGTTCGCAACCCGGCAACCGGTAGTTTTCGAGCGCCAGGGACCCCGCGCGCAACGCGGCCATTTCGGCGTGCGCGGACGGATCATGGGCGCCGATCGGATGATTGAAGCCGGTTGCAATGAGCTCTTCTCCACGCACCAGGACCGCGCCGACCGGCACTTCGCCCAACACGCGCGCTTGCTCCGCGGCGGCTTGCGCGAGCGCCATGAAACGACGGTCGCGTTCAGCGGCAGCTGCCAAGGCAAGATCGGTTGGGGGGAGCAGAGTCATTTTTCCGTCGCCTCGGACCTGGCGCTCCTGTCGTTGTCCGAGAGACGCTCGGACAACCGCTCGGCAATACGCCGCCGATACTCAAGCGGCACAACAGTACTGCTGCCACGCAAGGATTCCAGCGCCATGTCGAGCGCCAGCATTTTCGCCTGGAGTTTGCGGCGTGTCGCCGGATCTTCGCTGCTGCAGGCTTCGCTTTGCAGATCGCGAAGTGCGCGCAAATGTTCGACGGCAGGCGGCACAAAACCGGCATTTTTCATAATGCGGTTTGCAACGCGGACTTCTTCGGGGACCAGGGCGTCGTCGTCAAACTCGAGAGGCTCGCCCGTACCGGGCAGGTTGTCGAACTCGCCGCGCGCTGCGGCGGCCGAAATTCGCTGTTCAACCAGGGCATCTAGCAGTTTCATCGGCGTTTTAGGTGCCGGCGACCGGCATGTCGAACGTTTGACGAGAACGTTATCGAGCAGCGAGATCAAGCCGGACTGTCACGTTTTGAGGGTTGCGCTTCGCGGCGTCATTCACACTCAATGGGCCGCCGGCTGCGTGGGAAGCCGCGTGAGCGATCCCGGCGCAATGCGCTACGGGGATGCCTACTACCAGGTCGCTATTCTATCAGGCGGCCCGCCGTGGGAACGGTTCGCGCCGGACAGAGCACATTACAAAACTGGACTTAAGCCGGATCCACGGCCTTGCGTCGATAACCTTCGGTCGCGAGCAACAGGCTTCGTGTGTATTCGTGCGCCACGTTCTGCTCGCGGACGGCTTCAATAGGAAGCTGCTCAACGATCTCGCCATCGCGCATCACCGCGACTCGCTGACATAAAAATCCGACCACCGCCATGTTGTGACTGACGAGGATCATCGTGAGACGACGTTCGCGATGCAAGCGCCGCAGCAGGTTCAGGATCTCCGCCTGCACGGATACATCGAGCGCGGACGTTGGTTCATCGAGCAGCAGCACGCGCGGCTCCACGATCAACGCCCGGGCAATCGCCACGCGCTGGCGCTGTCCGCCCGACAATTGATGCGCATAGCGAAACCGGAACGCGGGGCCGAGGCCGACTTCGCGCAATGCGTCGAGAATGCGCGCATCGTGGCGGTCCATGCCGTTGATGGTAAGCGGCTCGCGCAACGTCTGGTCCACGGTGAAACGCGGATAAAGTGATCCGTACGGGTCCTGGAACACCATCTGCACCTCGCGCCTGAAGGCGCGATCGATATGTTTGCCAAGCGTATGGCGGCCAATCCGCATCGACCCATTGGCGATAGGTACGAGCCCGGTCAGTGCGCGCAGCACGGTGGATTTGCCGGAACCTGATTCTCCGACGAGCCCGAATACCTCGCCCTCATCGACATGAAACGTCGCTGAGCGAACTGCATCGGCGAAACCGGTTTTCGTTTTGAAGCGTACCTGTACCCCGTTTACTTCGATCATGGCGCGACCTCGGCGAACCATGCGGGATCGCGTTGCAGTACCGGCAATTCGTCTGGTGGATTGCGCAGTGGCGGACTCGCCGCCAGCAAACCACGCGTGTACGGATGCTGCGCGTGGGCAAGATCGCGCGCCGCGCATGTCTCGACCACCCGTCCGCCGACCATCACCAGCACGCGGTCGCAAAACGACATCACCAGCGGCAAGTCGTGGCTGATGAAGATCAGCCCCGTGTTGTGCTTCGCAATCATCTCGTCGAGCACCGACAACACCTGCATGGAAACGAGCACATCGAGCGCACTGGTCGGTTCGTCGGCGATCAGCAACTGCGGGCCCGATGAAACCATCATGGCAATCATCACGCGCTGTCCCATGCCGCCCGATAACTCGTGCGGGTAAGCGTCGGCAACTCGCTGCGGATCGCGAATATGCACGGCCTCCAGCGCGGCAACAATCCGTTCGCGCATGGCCTTTGAATTCAACTTCGGCGACTGTCGCCCGAACGCCTCGCGCATCTGCTGCGCGACCGTCATCACCGGGTTCAGCGAATACTTCGGGTCCTGCAAGATCATGCTCATCTGCGTGCCGCAAAGGCGTCGCCGCTCCTTCGGGCGCATCGCGAGCAGGTCGTGGTTATCGAGGCGCATGGCGTCGGCTGACCAGTGTGCCGATGCGGGCAGCAACCCGAGCAGTGCGCGTCCGGTCAGCGATTTCCCCGACCCGGATTCGCCCACGATACCCAACCGCTCTCCCCTCGCGAGGGTCAGCGAAATGCCGCGCACCGCTTCGGTCAGCGTGCCGTCGTGACCTTCGAATGCAATGCGCAGGTTATCGATCTCACAGAGGGTATCGGCTTGCATGTCAGCCTCCTTGACGGGGATCGAATACATCGCGCAGACCATCGCCGAGCAGGTTGAACGCAAGGCTCACGAGCAGGATGGCCATGCCGGGAATGGTTGCCACCCACCACGCGTCAAGCAACACGCCGCGCCCGGACGCCACCATGAACCCCCACTCCGGACTCGGCGGCTGCGCGCCGAGCCCGAGAAAGCCAAGTCCCGCGACGGTCAGGATAATGCCCGCCATGTCGAGCGTCGCGCGCACGATCACCGACGACGAACACAACGGCACGATGTAGCGCAACAAGATCCGCATGGACGACGCCCCTTGCAAGCGCGCCACGTGGATGAAATCGGCCTGTACGAGCCGCAGTGTCTCGGCGCGCGCAAGGCGCGCATACGGCGGCCATGCGGTGATCGAGATCGCAATCACCGCATTGATCACGCCCGGCCCGAGCGCCGCCGCGAACGCGAGCGCCAGTACGATCTTCGGAAACGCGAGTGCGATATCGGTCAGGCGCATCAGGACGGTATCGACGAAACCGCCGCAGAAACCCGCTGTTGTGCCGATCAGCAAACCCACTGGCACGACCAGCACCACGACCAGGATTGCGATGCTCAAGGTGAGACGCGAGCCGATCACGAGCCGCGCGAGGATGTCGCGGCCGAGTTGGTCGGTGCCGAACCAGTGCGATGGAGAACCGGGCGGCAACAGCCGGTCGCCAAGCACTTGCCGCAACGGATCATGCAGCGGCAATAACGGGCCGATCGCGGCGAACACGATCATCAGTATCAGGATCACCAGCCCGAATACGCTCAGCGGGTTGCTCGCGAAACGCCGCCAGCGACGGTACGCCAAACCCAATGCCGCCTGCTTGCGCGACGCGGGGGTATCGGTGAGAAGCCACGCACGCCACTCTTTGCTCTGTGGCTTCATTGCGTGAGTGGAATTGTCGGTGGATGGAAGCACGTCATGAGCCTTTGGCAATCATCGGGCACGCGGATCAAACACGCGATACAGCGCGTCGGTCAGCAGGTTGAGCGTGATGAACGTGGCGCCGATTACGAGCGTACTGCCCAAAACCGCATTCATGTCGGCGTTGAGTAACGCACCGGTGAGATAGGAGCCAATGCCCGGCCACGCGAATACGATCTCGGTCAACACGGAACCTTCCAGCAGATAGCTGTATGCAAGCGCAATCACCGTCAGAAGCGGTACGGCGATGTTGCCAAACGCATGACGCCAGATCACGCGGCGCTCGCTCAGGCCCATCGCTCGCGCGGTCACGATGTATTCCTGACTCAGCTGTTCGAGCATGAACGAGCGCGTCATGCGGCTCAGGTAAGCGATGGAATAGAACGCGAGAATGGCCGCGGGCAACACAATGTGAGAGAGCGCGTTCTTGAACACGTCCCACTCGCCCGCCAAAATGGAATCGACGAGCAGGCTGCCCGTGCGGGTATCGACCAGACCGTCGTATAGCGGGTCTATGCGGCCCGGGCCGGATACCCAATGCAATTTGGCATAGAACAGCAGCAAGCCCATCAGCGCGAGCCAGAAGACCGGCAACGAGCTGCCTGCCAGTCCGATGAAACGTGCCACGTGATCGATCCAGCGGTTATGTCTCACTGCAGCCGCCACGCCCAGCGGCACGCCAATCACGATGCCAATGAACGTGGAGAGCGTGGCGAGTTCAAGCGTGGCGGGGAAGACGCGCTTGATGTCGTCTATGACCGGGTTCGACGTCAGCAGCGACATGCCCAGGTCGCCGTGCAGAACATCGCGTACGTAGATCAGGAACTGGACGATCAAGGGCTTGTCGAGCCCCAGCGCCAAGCGCGCAGTTGCATACGCCTGCGCCGACGCGCGCTCGCCCAGCATCGCGAGCAACGGATCGATCGGAATCTTCCTGCCGATAAAAAACGTCACCCCGAGCAGCCCGATGAAGGTCACGGCGAGCATCAGCAGCCAGCGTACTAACAACCAAGCCCGGCGCACGCCGGCGTGGCGCGTGAGCGCTAGCTGCAGCCGCTGGAACGCGGTGAGTTGCGCGGCCACGCTTACTGTTTCTTCACGTCACGATACGACACGAGGTCGAAGATCGGGCCAACTTCCAGACCCGTCACGCCCGGTCGCGCCGCGACTTGCGAGACCTTCTGGAACATGATCACGAACGGCGAGTTCGCGAGAAATTCCTTCTGCATCGCCTCATAGCGTTGAGCGCGTTTTGCCGTCGACGATTCCTCCAGTGCTGCCTGAGTCTCCTTCGTCAATTGCGGAATGTCCCACGCATTGCGCCACGCGAGCATCTTGAACGACGATTTGTCGGAGTTGTCCGGATTCCACGCGAAGCCCTGCGCGTTGCTATGCGGATCGATGTAGTCCGCCGACCACTCGCCAATATAAATATCATGCTGGCGCGCGCGATACTTGCCGAGGGTCTGCTTGTTATCGCTTGAAATCAGCTCGACCTTGATTCCGCCTTGCGCCAGATTCGCCTGCACCGCCTGTGCAATCTCACCGTATGGGGAGTCGTTGCGCACATCCATCTTCACTGAGAAGCCATTCGGCACGCCCGCTTTTGCCAGCAGCGCTTTCGCCTTCGCTACGTCCTGATGGTACGGATTGACGTTCAACGCCCCGAGGAAACCCTCGGGCAGAAAGGTCTCGTGCACCTTGTACGTAGTCCGCACGATGTTCTGCTGAATGCCGTTGTAGTCGATCAGCCATTTCATGGCTTCCTGCACATCCGGCTTCGCCAGATTCGGGTTCTTGTTGTTCAGGCCAAGGTACATCAGCGTGGCTTGCGGCACGGACGTCACACGGATCGCGCCCTTCTTCGTCAGCGTCGCGAGGTCATCGGAACTCAGGTCGCGCGCGATATCTATGTCGCCGTTTTCGATCATCAGGCGCTGGCTCGATGCTTCCGGCACATGCCGCAGCACGATCCGTTTCATTGCAAGCGGCACGCGATAACCATCGAAACGCTGCAGCACAATGCTGTCATTCGCGGTCCACTTCACCAGTTTGTAGGCACCCGATCCCGCCTCGTTTGTCTTCAGCCACTCGTTGCCGAAATCGTTGCCCTTCGCGTGCGATTCAAGTAGCTTTCTGTCGAGTACCGATGCCGGCCACGAGCCCAGCACATTCAGCACGAACGTGGGCGCGTACTTCTGGTCGGTGGTGATCGACACTGTACTGTCGTCGATTTTCTTCACGTTCTGCAGCGCGTTTTCCTTCGTCAATCCAATACCTGCCAGCACAGCAGCCGCGCCTTTGTCGAGTAATGCGGTGCGCTGGATCGACCAGGCGACGTCGTCGGCGGTCAGCGGATTACCCGAGTGGAACTTGAGGCCCGGGCGAATCTTGAAGGTGAACGTGAGCCCGTCCTGGCTCACGGCCCAGGATTGAGCAACGTCGCCATTGAAGCGGGCTGGATCTTTCAGATCGACGCGGATCAGGCGGTCGTAAGTGTTTGCGACGTATTCCTGCGGCACCAGTTCGTAGATCTCGCCCGGGTCGAGCGTGGTGAATTCGTCGAGTAAAGTGGCCATGACCAGCATGTCCTTTGGCGTGGCCGCTTCAGCGATTCGCGTGTCGGCAAGCATCAGAGTAGACGCCGCCGCGATGGCTACCAGCGCGTTGCACAATACCCGTTTCATACTCGCTCCGTGAGAGGTGTTGATGAGATGTTCTGCGTGTTGCGTGCGACGGTTTGCTCCGGCTACATGAGGCGTAAGGGACCGCTCTCGGCGTTGTCGATCACTGGGAGTTCGCGCGAGCCCGGCAATTCGTAGTGCCACCACTCGCTGGGAATATGGGTGAAACCAGCACCGTGCATCACGCCAAGTAGCAACGTGCGGTTGCGTTGCACATGCTCCGGCAATCCCGGATGGAAATGTTCAGAGGCGATCGACATCTCGTCGAAACCGGTGCCCATATCGAGGTCCTGGCCTTGCGCGTCGACCAGTGTCAAGTCGACCGCCGTGCCGCGGCTATGGTTCGAGCCACGCTGAAGGTCTGCTATGTAGGTCGGGTCGGGAAGGAAGTCCCAGAGCACCTGCTGGGCTTGCGGCGGACGATACGCATCGAATATTTTCAGCGTCATGCCAATGTTGCCTGCCAGCTCAACGGCTTTTCTCAGGGCGGCTTCGGCGGGAGCGAGGAGCAAGCAATGTGCCGTCTTGTAGATCGGCTTGCCCGTCAGGTTGCGATCGGTTGCGTAGACCAGGTCGATCGCGACGCGGTGGGTTTCAGGACAGATTCTCAGCAAACGGTGATCGGGCATCAGCGGCGTTGGTTTCGAGGCTCACGAGTTCGTGCGGTGCCGTTATTGTTTATCAAAATGACCGGTTTGGGGGCGAATGTGGCGGACATGCCGCACTCGGCGGACAAATGCCGCATTCGCGCCTGTGCCGGTATCACGCGACTCTGGATTAAACCCCGCCAAAAATCAGGGGGTGGAATTGGAAGACGGTATGGACGGGAATAGCGGCGCGCCAAGCGACGCTTGACTGGGAGGATGGTCGCCCTGAAGTGGGCAATGTCTTAGCCGACGCCGGAAGCATCAGCGGAAGGTGAAAGCGCAATCGAAAGCGGTTCGACCACACCCGCAGAACCACTTCCGATGCTTGTAAGGATTTACCGCGCGAAATTACTGCGCCATCGCGCCCGAAGCGGCGTGGCTCATGCCCATTGCGTCTTGCTTTTTCATCTTGTCGCCCTTCTTCATCGAGTCCTTGGACATCGAGTCTTTCGACATGGTGTCTTTCGACATCGAGTCCTTGGACATGCTGTCCTTCGCCATCGAATCGTGCGCCATTGCGTCGCTTGCCTGGGCGAATGCCATGGAGCCGCTCAGGGCCAACGTTGCCGCGAGTGCTGCAGTGATGAACAGTTTCATATCAACCTCTTTTTGATTAAAAGTATCCGGTCGTGCCGGGGTAAATCGAAGTACCTGACGCCGCGATGTCTCGATTTTTTCGTGACGTCAGGAACCTCCGAACCAGTTGTAGCCCTGGTCGACCCAATAGCCGCCAGGGAATTTATTCGTGACGAAAATCTCCATGATGTGCTTCGGATTTTTATAGCCTAATTTCGTAGGCATCCTTAGTTTCATCGGGTAACCATATTTCGGCGGCAATTGCTGCCCGTCGAAGGTGAACGTCAGCAGCGTCTGCGAATGCAAGGCAGTCGGCATGTCGATGCTTTCGTAATAGTCGTCCGCACACTTGAAACCAACGTATTTCGCCGATGTGTCCGCCCCTACCCGCTTCAGGAACTCCGAAAACGGCGTGCCTCCCCATCGTCCGATCGCACTCCATCCTTCGACGCAGATATGCCGCGTGATCTGCTCGGCTTTCGGCAACGCATAAAGCTCGGGCAAGGTCCACGTCTTCGTGTTCTGCACCAGCCCGCTTACTTTCAGGCGAAAGTCGGAGCCATCGACCACAGGAGCATCATCTACCCCGTAGAACGCGTTGAATGGGAACGGCCGCGTGATCTGCGCTTCCGTGTAAGTTGGCGCGAGACGGTTCGGATCGAAGAGCCAGCCTTGCACGGTATCGTTAAGTCGAGAGACGCGGCTGAGGAAAGTCTCGACGGATTTATCGTCCGAGATGCTGCAGCCGGCCAGCATTGCAAGGCCGCCGAGCGTCACAATGCGTTTGCCGAAGAGGCGCCGGGAAGGCATGTCCAGTTCGCGGCGAACGTCAATGATCAGCGACTCGCGGTCTACGCTCACGCGGTTTGGCTTCACGGGTTTCATGATCGAGATTCCTCGAATCCTTAAGTTACTTTAGCGGGTTAGCGTGCGGCTGAATTAGCGGCCGCGGATCATGGTGAGCAGCGAGCGCGGCACCAGCGACACCATCACGAGATGCACGACAATGAAGGCCGCCAGCAACGACATGGCCGAGAAGTGCACGACGCGCGCAAAGTCATAACCGCCCATCAGCTCGCGCAGCAGCGGAAACTGCACCGACTTCCAGATGGCAAGGCCGGACAGGATCAGCACTGCAATATCGAGCATCACGAACAGGTATGCGAACTTCTGCACTGCGTTGTACTTGCTCGGGTCCGCATGCGACAAATGGCCCTTAAGCGCTTCACCCAAGTCATGCAAGATTGCGCGTGGCGAGAGCGGAAAAAACTTGCGCTTGATGCGCCCCGTCACAATGTTCATCGTGAGATAGAAAAGGCCGTTGAAGAACAGCAGCCACATGGCGGCGAAGTGCCATTGCAGTGCGCCGCCGAGCCATCCGCCTAACGTGATGCCCGGCGGGATCATGAAACCCTTGAATACGGGCGAAGCGTCATAGATCCGCCATCCCGACAGCATCATCAGGATCGCTGCCAGTGCATTCAGCCAGTGCGTAATCCGTACCCAGACAGGCTGAATAGTCCGCATGGAAGTGCTTATGCGCGCGGCTTCTGGTGTTGCGTTCATTTGGGCTTCCCTCCATGACTTTGTTTCGTTGGCGGCAGATTAGACTTTCGCTAAAAAGCGATGCGCTCTTTTTTCATCCGCGAGAGACGCTCAAAACGTGTCGTTCGTTGCTAGTTAATTCGTTCCGGTTACCAACCCGGTTACATCGCTCGACGAAATCTTTTAAGAGCGCGAAAGCTGTCAAGCCGTGCGCTTATGTAAGTTAGTTCGTCGAGGAAGGCCGGCCGGTTACAGCGAGTTAATTTTTTTACTGCGATCGACCAGATGCAGTGATTGTGTGACCCTTGAAAAGGTCAGCGAGGTAATGAAGAGAAGAGTGATGGCAGGGCGGCCGCTCAGTTATCCGGCAACAGTTCGGCCATCGAGCGACGCGATTACCGGTCGCAAAAGTCCTTCCAGCAATGCCGGTTCCGGCCGGCTACGCGCCAGGACTCGGATGCCCAGCAAGACTGCCAGCAAAAGACGCGCGAAATCTTCAGCAGGTTGCGCGGATGAGATCTCGCCCGTTTGCTGACCCGCGGCCACGCAGCGGCCGAAATAAGCTTCGAGCTTGACGAGCACGCCAGCCACGACTCGCCGGAACTCGGGATCGTGCGGAGCCATTTCCAGTGCCGAGTTCACCAGCATGCAGCCTTTGCGGTCCTTGTCACTGAGCGTGCGGTGGACGATCTCATCGAAGAAGGATTTGATCGATTGAAGCGGCGACAGCGCCCCTTCGAATCGCCGGATACGATCTTCCACGCTTCTCGACACGTAATGGGCGAGCGCCTTTCCATACAACGCGTGTTTGTCGCCAAATGCGTTGTAGAGGCTCGCGCCCGTGATGCCCATGCTGTCTGCCAGCTCGCGAACCGAGGTGGCTTCGTAGCCACGGTTCCAGAAACACAGGACCGCGGCGTCGAGCACGGCGGCTTCGTCGAACTCCCTTGGCCTTGGCATGCAGTCCTTTACCCCGTTTATTTCCTTGAACCCGGCGAGATTGCCATTCCATTTTCGATACGATATTCTAAATCGATCGATCTAAAATATAAATCACAACGCGCGTCCGGCGGCAAAGACGGCATTACGCGGGCAAGTCTTACAAATACATTTCATGGCCGCGCGCCTGCGTTTCCAATGCGGCCCACTCCACCCCCCAAGGACGACATGATTCGTTTCTACTTCCATCCGACACCCAATCCCGCGAAAGTTGCGCTCTTTCTCGAAGAGGCAGGCCTCGAGTACAAAGTGTTTCCCGTCGATACCAGCAAGGGCGAGCAGCATCTGCCGGCCTTCAGGAGCATCAATCCGAACGGCAAGGTGCCCGCCATCATCGATACGGACGGTCCCGGCGGAACCGAAGCACGGGTGTTTGATTCCAGCGCGATCCTCTTGTATCTCGCCGAGAAGACCCAGCGTTTCGCGGGCAAGCCTTCGGACCGCCCCGAATTGCTGTCATGGCTCTTCTTTATCAGCTCCGGCGTTGGCCCCTTCTCCGGCCAGGCGGTGCACTTCCAGCACGGCGCGCCCGAGAAGATTCCGTACGCGATCAACCGGTATCGGCGGGAGATCGAGCGTCACTATCGCGTGCTTGACGAGCGTTTGGCAGGACGCGAATACATAGTGGGCGACGCGTATTCAATCGTCGATATGTCCGCCTGGGGCTGGCTGGAGCGTGCGTCGCGCGTGCTGGCGACCGATGCGCCGCTTGCCGCCTTCCCTAATCTGAGCCGCTTCTTCGACGCCATCTGCACACGCCCTGCCGTTGCCCGCGCGCGAGCGGTCGGCCGCGAATTTACGTTCAAGCGCGAGGTGGACGAGGAGACCCGGCGCGCGATGTTTCCGTCGAATTATCCTGAGGCCACGCCCTGAGCAGCAGCTCGCCTGGACCGAAGATTTTCGCGCCCGGCGCGCGACGGCAGCGCAGTTAATACCGACCCCGACATTAAAATCGGGTAGTCTCCCGCCTCAGAACCTATTCCGACTCCATTCCCGCCGACGGGAACGTCGACCTCCGTCGGCCAGGCCGTCGCAATTTATTTGAAGCCCGCTGTAACCCGATTCCGCGATGAAGCGAATAAATCAAAGTGGCTCTGTGCCTAATGTCGAAGAACGGTTGAGAGCCCTGTTCGTTCGCGGGTTGAATGGCGACGCGGCAGCGTATCGAAACTTCCTCGACGACCTGACGGGACACCTGCGCGGTTTCCTGAGAAAGCGCATTTATTACCTGCAGGATGACATCGAGGATGTCGTGCAGGAAATCCTGCTCGCCGTGCATAACAGCCGCCACACGTATCGCCCGGACGAGCCGTTGACTGCCTGGGTACATGGGATCGCCCGTTATAAGCTAATGGATTTTTTCCGCGCGAGATCGCGGCGCGAAGCATTGAACGATCCGCTGGACGACGCGCTCGAGATCTTCGCGACCTCGGATGAAGAACCCGCTGATG
Source organism: Caballeronia sp. LjRoot29 (assembly GCF_964252755.1). NCBI lineage: Bacteria > Pseudomonadati > Pseudomonadota > Betaproteobacteria > Burkholderiales > Burkholderiaceae > Caballeronia > Caballeronia sp. LjRoot29. Next base: position 105,983 of record NZ_CAXUPU020000008.1, read on the forward strand.
CCAAACGCGATGTCGGCAAGCTGCTTGAACAATTGCCGGACCGTCATCGGCTGCCGATCGTTCACGTGAAACTGCAAGGGCTCTCCGTGACCGAAACCGCGGCGCTCACGGGGATGTCGGAGTCGGCGGTTAAAGTGGGCATTCACCGTGGACTGAAAGCGCTGGCAGCAAAGATTCGAGGCACCGTATGAAAACCGAGGACCTGATTTCGCTTCTATCGACTGGCGTAGCGCCAGTCGACCCACGAGTGTCCGCAAGGCGCTTCGGACGTGCAGTCGTATTGGGCGGGCTCGGCGCGCTCGTGCTGATGGCGGTGACGTTTGGCGTTCGGCCTGACATCGCCGTCGTTTCGCGCACGCCGCTTTTCTGGGCCAGGTTCGCGTTTCCGGCATCGCTTGCCGCAACGGCATTGTTCCTCGCGCTGAGGCTCTCGCGGCCCGGGACGACCATCGGCAAATTTTGGGCAATGCCTGCGGTGCCGGTGCTCGTTGTGTGGAGCGCCGCAGTGGCGCTCTTGTGTCTCACCTCGCCCGACGCACGCATACCGCTTGTCATGGGCCACACGTGGCGTACGTGCCCATTCAATATTTTGTTGTTGTCGGTGCCGGCGTTTGTCGCCGTGTTCTGGGCAATCAGGGGGCTTGCGCCAACCCGGCTAAGGCTCGCTGGCGGCGCAGGCGGCATGCTCGCGGGAACGCTCGCGACGATGGCCTATTGCTTCCACTGCCCAGAGATGAGCGTCGCGTTCTGGGCCGTCTGGTACCTGCTCGGCATGACGCTTGCGACGCTGATCGGCGCATCGCTCGGGCCGCGTTTCTTGCGCTGGTAAGTCGCGTTAAGTATATAAATTATGACGCGGGCGTAACCCGGCCACTCCTCGACGCGAATAGAAATCATGCGTTAGCGCGTGTCGTTTCTTATCAGCGGAGTGGTCATGAAAACCAGCGAGTTCGTATCGATGCTTGCAACGGGCATCGTCCCGACCCATCCGCATGTCATCGCGCGACGCTTTGCAACGGCCCTGTTTTTCGGATTGACCGGCGCCGCCTGCATGGTTGTCGCCATCTACGGCGTGCGCGGTGACATGCCGCAAATGCTGACTACTCCCCTCTTCTGGTTGAAGGTTGCATTCCCGCTCGCGGTCGTAGGCGCGTCGCTGTTCGTCGCGATGCGGCTGTCACGTCCTGGTGCGAACACGGCGATGGCCTGGGTGACGCTTGCCATTCCACTCGTGCTGATCTGGATGACGGCGCTGGTCGTGATTGTTGCGGCTCCGCCGTCGCTGCGGCTTCAGCTTGTACTTGGGAAGACCTGGCAGGTCTGCGCGATGAACATCGTGATCCTGTCAGCGCCTACGTTTATCGCCGTGTTCTGGGCGATGAAAGGGTTGGCGCCGACGCAGCCGGTTATCGCGGGCGCGGCAGCCGGCCTGCTAAGCGGGGCGCAAGCGGTGCTCGTTTATACGCTCTATTGCGTCGAGATGACCGTGCCGTTCTGGGGCGTATGGTACGTGCTGGGCATGGCGGTGCCGACGATACTTGGCGCATTGCTTGGACCAAGGGTGCTGCGGTGGTGAAACGAAAACCGATGCCACAGCTTCAACGACTATGCTTCCCCGTATCCAGCCGATCAACCCGCACCGGCGGCACGAACCACGCGAGACAAAGCCCCGCGATCGCCGCGGCAGCGGCCACTCCAAGCCCCACGTGTATCGATTCGATCAACGCGCCGCGCGCTGACTGCATCATCGCGTCGCCGGCATGACCCGCCATGATCAGGCGACCGATCAGCGCCGCCTGCTCCGCACGATCGACCAGCAACTCGGGGCTCGCGAATGACTTGAACCACTCCGTCGCCTGATACGTATCCAGCGACCGGTGCACGCCGCTCGTATAGAGGCGGCCAAGCAACGCGCCTGTCATCGCGGTGCCAAGCATGCCGCCGAACATCCGCAGCGATTGAAGCAGCGCAGTAGCCGCGCCAAGATGATCGCGAGCAACAAGTTGTTGCGAAAAGAGCGTGAGATTCGACGCGACCAGACCGAGCCCGACACCGCTGAATCCCATGCAAGCCATCCACACAAGATGAGGCACAGTTCCCGTGATCGCGACAAGACAAAGCGCGGCGCAAGCGAACAGCGCGAAACCGATATACATCACGCCGTTCGCTTGCTTGATGCGCGTGACGATCCGGTTGTTCACCACGCTGCCCACGGTCGTACCCAGCAGCAATGGCGTAATCAGCATGCCGGAGTCATGCGGCGACATCGCAAAACCGCCTTGAAAAAGCAGAGGCACGTAGAAGACCAGCGAGAACAGCGAGAAACCACCGAGTACGGACATGGCGAACAACGCCGCCAACTTCCGGTCCATCAGCATGTCGATTGGAACGATCGGAAAAGCCATGCGCTTTTCCCAAAACAGCAGCACGACGGCGCCGCCCAAGGTAAGCAGAGCCAACACGCAGGTCACAAGCGTGATGCCTTCATTGGGGACCCATTCGATCAACAGTTGCAACCCGCCAAATGTTGACGCCAGTACCAGCGCGCCGACCCAATCGAGTTTCACGGGAGCGGCCGAACGTGGCCGCCGGAGATGCGGCAGGAAGGCGCGCACGAACAGCAACGAGACGATGCCCACCGGCAGGTTGACGAAAAACACGAGCCGCCATCCACCGTACTGGGTCAGCACGCCGCCTAGCGTTGGGCCAACGATGTTCGCCAATGCAAATGCCGAACTGACAAACACGAGCCATCGCAGGCGAAGCTTTGGGTCTGGGAAAAGATCGGCGACAGTGGCGAACATCGTGCCCACCAGGATGCCGCCGCCAATCCCTTGCAGGCCGCGCGCGATCACGAGGAACAGCATGTTGGCCGCCATGCCGCACATGACCGACGCGATGGTGAAGAGAATTATCGCGGCCATTAAAAACGGCTTGCGGCCAAACAAGTCGCCTAATCGTCCGAAGATCGGGATCGTGATAACCGATGTCAGCATGTATGACGTGGCCACCCACGCATACAGGTCGAACCCCTTGAGATCGGCGACGATACGCGGCAACGCTGTCCCCACAATCGTCTGATCAAGGGCGACCAGCATCGCAACAAACGATACACCGAGCATCGCCAGTACCGACTCGCGGAACGGCAACAACTGCCCGGCTTCAATAGGCGCTGCGATGTCCGGGGTCATGGCGCTCTCCTGATGCTTTTCGGATGATTCAAGCTTCGTTGCGCGGGCTGAATCATCGCGCGCGGAACGACTGGCGGCAAAGGTAGTGTTAGTAGTTCGGTTAATCCTTCGATGCGGTTACACGGACATGCGAACCCGGACAATTTCACGCTGGCTGTAACCGGTCTTTATGAATCACCGAAATAACTATCAGGCCCCGCGACTTCTTGATCGGGCGTTCGCCAGCCCGACTTGCAGCGCTTTCATGCCCAACCGCCTCCCGGTCAACGGCCATTCTTCCTGATTCCTTCGGAGTCCGTCATGCGTGCTTCATTAATCCTGTCTCTTGCCGCGTTGCTCGTTGCCTTCTCCGCCGCCACTGCCAGCGCCGCCTCCGCGAACGCTTGCAGCGCAACAAGCCCGGAGCATCGCGCCGCGCTTGTCGAACTCTATACGAGCGAGGGTTGCAACAGTTGCCCGCCCGCCGACAACTGGTTGAGCGAACTCGATCATGCCCGCAAGACCAGCACCATCGTACCGCTTGCGCTGCACGTGGACTACTGGGATAGCTGGGCGTGGAAAGATCGCTTTGCGCAGTCCGCATTCACCACGCGACAGCAACAACTGACCTCCACGGGCGGCGGGCATGTGGTGTACACGCCGGAGATTTTCGTAGGGGGACGCGAGTTGCGCAGTTGGTCGAACGACGCAAGCTTCGAGTCGCGTATTCAGCAGTTAAATAGCGAAACCCCGCTCGCCGATATCCACATCGACGGCCATGCTTCCGCACCCGGCCGCGTTGTATTCGACGCTGCATTTACCGCCCGCAAGAACCTTCCCGACGACGCGGTAGCTTACGCCGCCGTGTATGAAAACCAGCTCGTCAGTGCGGTGAAAGGCGGCGAAAACAGCGGCGTTACGTTGCATCACGACCGCGTGGTCCGTCGATGGATTGGACCGGTCCGGATAGTCGACGGCCGCGCGTTAATTAGCGGCGACTATGTATCGGCTGATGGCCACGAAGGCGTGGTGGCGTTCGTCGAGCGCGGAGCGACGGGGGAAGTATTGCAAGTGGCCGAACTGCCCTCGTGCGGCGGCTGATGCTCCAACGCCCTGACCTGGAGCGCGGTTTATTCCGCGTTCTGAGCGTCGTTATCCCACGCAGGAAACGGGTCAGCGAATCGCTGCCATGCCTGCGGGCCTTGCGCCATTTCCGCGTCATTGAGCAAGCACGCGTTCAGGCGTGCGCGTAAGGCCCCTTCATCCATATCGATGCCGATCAACACCAACTCTTGCCTCGCGTCGCCGACTTGCGGGTCCCAATCGTCATCAATCGATCTCAGCGATTCAGCATCTTCCGGCCACCAGGCTTTCGGCACGGCGGCCCACCATAAGCCGATCCCGCCGTGCCGGCATACGCCGCCCGCCTGCGACCAGGATCCTACATAGGTCGGCCGGCTAGCCAGCCAGAAGAAACCTTTCGAGCGCACCACGTCCGGCCATTGACTCGCGATCAATTGCCAGAACCGCTCGGGGTGAAACGGCCGCCGCGCTCGATAAACGAAATGGGTGATGCCGTATTCCTCCGTCTCGGGTGTGTGTTCACCTCGCAATTCCTTCAGCCAGCCGGGCGCCTTGGACGCTTCCTCGAAATCGAACAGGCGTGTATCCAGGACCTTGTCCAGACCGAGCTTGCCGAACTCCGCAATTTCGATCCTCGCCCGTGGATTCAGCCCTTTCAAGATCGTCATCAGGCGTCTGCGGTCCGCTTCGCTGACAAGGTCCACCTTGTTCAAAACGATTACATCGCAGAACTCGACCTGCTCGACCAGCAGGTCGACGACCGTACGCGTGTCTTCGTCACCCATCGATTCACCCCGTGTTTGCAGGCTGTCGGCAGAGCTATAGTCCTTGAGGAAGTTGAACGCGTCGACCACCGTCACCATGGTGTCCAGGCGCGCGATATCGGACAGGCTTTGGCCGTGCTCGTCGGCGAAAGTAAAAGTCTCAGCCACCGGCAGCGGCTCCGAAACGCCGGTCGATTCAATCACGAGATAGTCAAAGCGCCCTTCCTTCGCGAGCCGGTTCACCTCGAGGAGAAGGTCTTCGCGCAGCGTGCAGCAAATGCAGCCGTTGCTCATCTCAACCAACCTTTCGTCCGTACGCGCCAGTTCAGCGCCGCCGTCGCGTATCAGCGCGGCGTCGATATTGACCTCACTCATGTCGTTGACGATCACCGCCACTCGCCTGCCCTCCCGATTGTTCAGGATGTGATTGAGCAACGTGGTCTTTCCTGCGCCCAGGAAACCCGACAAAACAGTTACCGGCAGCTTGTCCATTTCTTTCCGTCCAAAAAGTTCTCGCACAATTGGTAACGAATGTTATAACATTGCATTCACAACTTAGTGAACTTTTTCTCCTTACGGCGATACGCTGCCCGCAATGTCGCCCGCGAGACTTGATATGCCTGCACGAGGCACCTGCCAAAGATCGATTAGGACTACGTTTTAACAACTAAATCAACCCTTGGCGACCCCGCGACGTCAGTGGGCAGCGCACATCTAACACGACCCACTCAGAAAAATAATCGATGAAAAATCGTACGCTCATCGCCCACGCGGCCCTATTGCTGTTCGCGCAGATATCCGCCGGACCTGTTTATGCAGCAGGTTCTGACAGCGCCGTGTCAGGCTCCGTCACGGATAGTTCCGGCAAGCCCGTCGCCAACGCCAGCGTGGTCCTGCAAAATGCCAGCGGTGCGTCCGTCGGCGCCACGAGCACGGACGCCAGCGGACACTTCGCAGTCCATCATGTCGCGCCAGGAATCTACGCGGTCGTCGTCGCGGCGCCGGGCTACGCAAGCGGCAGCAGCATCGCGACAACCAGCGAGGGCGCGGATGCGTCCGTGTCGGCGGCGCTCAGCAAGAGCGACGCTATCGATGTGCAGGTCAATGCGAAGCGGCTCGATCGCGCGCGCAACGGCCTGCTGCCTGAAACGGGCAGTAGCGTGTATCGTTTCAACCAGGCCGATATTGACACCCTCCCCGCCGGCCAGGACACGCCGCTTAACCAGGTGCTGCTGCAAGCGCCCGGCGTGGCAAGCGATTCGTATGGCCAGTTACATGTGCGCGGCGATCACGCGAATCTGCAATACCGTATCAACGGCATCATCATTCCGGAGCCAATCAGCGGTTTCGGCCAGTCGCTGGACACGCGCATTATCGACCAGCTCAATCTTTTGACCGGCGCATTGCCCGCGCAATACGGCGACCGCACGGCGGGTATTGTCGATATCCATACGAAGAACGGCGACCAGGGCAATGGCGGTTCTATCGACGTCTTCGGCGGCAGTCACCAGACCATCAAGACCAGCGCCGATGTCTTCGGTAGCCAGGGACCGTTCAGCTACTATTTCAGCGGCTCGCTGGGCGAGAACAATCTCGGCATAGAGAATCCAACGTCAAGCGCGAGTCCGCTTCACGATCACACGCGTCAGGGCGATGCGTTCGGCCTCATGTCCTACATCATCAATCCGCTCACCCGCGTGAGCCTGATGTTCGGCACAACCAGCAACCAGTTCGAGATTCCCAATACGCCCGGCCTGCCGACCGCCTTTACCTTGAACGGCAACACGACGTTCGATTCGAGCAAGCTCAACGAGACACAATCCGAACTCAACGAGTTCGCGGTCGTCGCGCTGCAAGGTACCAACGGTGGTGCGCTGGACTATCAGGTCGCACTCTTCACGCGCTACTCGCGCACCCAATTCAATCCTGATCCTGTAGGCGATTTGCTGTTCAATGGCGTCGCAGCAAACGATTTTCACAGCGACAGCGCCAACGGAGTACAGGCGGACACGACCTATCGGCTCAATGAAAACCACACGCTTCGTGCTGGCATTTCGTTCCAGCAAGAACATGCGGTCTTTGACAACAACCTGAGCGTCTTCCCCGCCGATGCCGACGGCAACCAGCTCTCCGACCAGCCGATCAACGTACCTGATTCGAGCAGCAAGACGGGTTATCTGTATAGCGCGTACATTCAGGACGAGTGGAAACTCACCGATAAACTCACGATCAACTACGGCCTGCGCTACGACAAGATGGACGAGTACGTCAGCGCAAGTCAGCTGAGTCCGCGCGTTGGTCTCGTCTATGCGTTGACGCCGTCAACAACAGTTCACGCCGGCTATTCCCGCTATTTCACACCGCCTGCGTTCGAGCTTGTGTCGGGCGAAGACATTGCGCGCTTTGCCGGCACAACCGCTCAGACGTCGACCCAAAACGATCCCGTACAACCGGAACGGAGCCACTATTTCGATCTTGGCATCACTCAGCGATTGAGTTCGACTCTCACGGTAGGCGTGGACGCCTATTATAAAAAATCGACGAACCTGCTCGACGAAGGACAGTTCGGCACTGCACTGATCTTCACGCCTTTCAACTATCAATACGGCCGCGTTTACGGGGTCGAGCTCACCAGCAACTATAAGCAGGGCAATATTTCGGCGTACATGAACGTCGCGTTCAGCCGCGCGCAGGGCAAGGACATCGACTCGGCGCAGTTCAATTTCGACGCCGATGAACTCGCCTTCATCAGCAACCACTACGTGTTCCTCGATCACGACCAGCGCGTGACCGCTTCGTTCGGCGGCGCTTACCAGTTGGGCAAGACCACCTTCACTTTCGATGGCATTGTGGGTAGCGGCCTGCGCAGCGGCTTCGCCAACACGGACCGCTTGCCTGTGTACACGCAGGTCAATCTCGGCGTGATCCATCACTTCAACTTCAACGACCCGCTGATCGGCAAGTTCGACGCACGCCTGTTACTCATCAACGCGTTCAACCGCGTCTATGAGTTGCGCGATGGCTCGGGCATTGGCGTGGGCGCGCCGCAGTATGGCCCGCACATTGCCGTCTACGCGGGCATCACGAAGAATTTTTAATAGATTGGATAACTTAACGAAAAGGCTTTGATCATGCAGGATTGGGCAGGTATTACTGCCGCGGCACAGGTCGGTGGCTGGGTGGTGTACCCGCTCACACTGCTTGCCGTGCTAGCGATGGCTATCGTAATCGATCGCGCATACGTGTTTGTGCGATTTGCAAGCCAGCCGGGAGAAAACCTCACTTCGCTGCCGCAACAGCACGCGTTTAAACGCCTCGACGTGACAGTAACCACTCCCGCAGGAACACCGCTATGGCTGGTCGAAGCCCGTGCGCAATCGGTCGCCACGCGGATTGAACGGGACATGAGCCGCGGCTTCTGGGTGCTGGAGACTATCGTGACGGCCGCCCCCTTGCTCGGGCTGCTGGGGACCATTGTCGGGATGATGCATTCGTTCCAGCTTTTCGGCGGCAACGGCCTGGTTAATCCGGGCGGCGTAACCGGTGGCGTGGCGCAATCGCTAGTGGCCACGGCTATTGGACTGGTCGTCGCGCTGTTCGCGCTTTTCGCGTTCAACTATTTCTCGCGACGGCTTGAACGTCTTATCGACGACCTCGAAGTGCACGCGAACGAGCGTCTCAGCGAGATTCGGCTGAAAGCGGAAAGTGCGTTAGTGGCCACCGGGGACGCGCAATGAAGTTACGGCGCTCGCGGGCGTCGAAGCGTGGGCGCATCGAGATCATTCCGATGATTGACGTGATGTTCTTTCTGCTCGCCACCTTCATGCTGGCGTCGCTGGCTATGCAACGGCTGGATGCCGTCAAGGTCGATTTGCCGTCGGGACAGGCACAGCAGATGTCGGAAGATCAGCCGTTGACGCTGGCGGTCGATCGCTCCAACGCAATCTTTCTCGATCGTCAGCCCATGCGTCTCGATCAGGTGGAAGCCAGCGTCAGGCGGCTGCTGAAGCCGGATCATAACGTGGTCATTGCCGCTGACGATGCCGCGTCCCAAGGCGCCGTGGTTCAAGCCATGTTGGCCGCACGCCGTGCAGGCGCGGAACATTTTCTGATCGCTGTACATCGTGAGTAGCGGGATGGAGAGACGGGCCAGTTTGATGGATGCGCCGCGAATCAGATTTAGCGTGGCCGTTCTGATGGCGATTGTGCTTTGGGCCATTCTGCTGACCCAGTTCTTGAACCCGCTCTTGCGGCCTCTGCCGAGCCCTATCGCCCCGGTGCAAACGACCATGGAAATGCGTCTTGTCGAATTGGCCGCGCCTCCTGCAAATACGCCTCCTGCCCCTTCAGCGCCCGCCGCTGCAGTCACCCCGCAAGCGCGCGCACGGCGACAGGATTCAACGCCAATCCGAGTGGTGAAACCGCACGAGATCCAGCGTCCGAGCGAGAATCGTTCCATTGCGAAAGCGGATCAACCGGCACCGCCGGCGCAATCGGAAACGAGCCCTCCCGCGACATCCACTGCGAGTGCGCCGACGTCGTCAAGCAGTCCGGCGGCTCCGTCAACGGGCTCCGCCGCGCGTGTCGTTAGTCAGCCAATGCCGTCTCTGCCCGACGATCTTCGTGAAGACGCCTATCAGGCAGTCGCCGTCGCGCGTTTCGATATCCACGCAGATGGAACGACCGATGTAGAACTCTCAAAGCCGACGCAGAACCCTCGCCTGAATGCATTACTGCTGGAAGCGCTGCACAAATGGCGCTTTTTCCCCGCAATGCAAGGAGGACATCCTGTGGAGAGTCATCAGGATGTGCGCGTGCATTTCAATGTGAGTTAGGCCGCTTGCTTTGGTGAGCAGGGACATTGATCGTTCATTGCCTTCACGCGCCGCGACCGCTCCGATAACTCAGGCCACAAGCGGTCATTCGGGACCCTCCGCTCGACCGGCACCCAATGCCATCGCTTCAATCGACCATCCGGACCTTCCCCGAAGCGAGATCGTAGATCGCTCCGACTACTTGCACCCTGCCTTCTTTCACATACGCTCCGATCAGCGGCTTCGAGACCCTCAAACGGTTGGCATTCAGCCGCACATTTTCGATAGTGGCGTCCGCTACCAGATCGCCATGCCCGTGCGTCCCGGCAATCTCGACGGCCGGCCGGATCGCCCTGACCAACTCTGGCAAATGGCCCGGCAGGACGGCGTGTTCGCGGACCGCTTTGACCGCAGCGGAGACTGCCCCGCAATGTGTATGTCCGAGCACCATGATCAACGGTACACCCAGAAACTTCACCCCGTATTCCAGGCTCGCGAGTCCATCGTCGTTGACGAAATTTCCAGCGACTCTTACGACGAACAAATCGCCCGGACCTTGATCAAACGCCAATTCAGGCGAGACCCGCGAATCCGCGCAACCGACAATCGCTGCAACAGGATATTGGGCCGTGACCCGGGCGGCCCGGCCAGCGGAATAGTCCTTGTTTGCAGGCGTATTAGCAGCATATCGGCTGTTGCCTTGCAGCAGGCGGGCGAGCACGTCCGAAGGTGCAATCGCGTTGGGACCAGGCCCCGCCGAAGGTTGATCGGCACGCGCATCGTGCAGCGAAAATGCAGCAAGCGTCGCGGACGCCACACCGGCAAAGAGCGCGCGCCGCCGTGACAAAGAACACATCGAATGAACGCACATGGATCACCTCCTCCAGAGGAATAAAACGCGGTAGCCAGCGCCCCGCTAATGACGGCTATCAAGCGGCAAAAACCGTCGACTCGCTTATTGCATTCCGGCAACCGGATCCATGGTGACGGGCTGTACGTACCTTACGTTCGCCACTGGCACGGCAGCGTAGCTCCGCTGCACCGGCACGTAGACCACTGGTTTCGGCGCCGGCACGGGCACTGCAACAACAGGAGCCGCGGACACCACCGCGACGTATCCGGGCTGAACCGGAACGGCGTAATAGACCGGACGTGGCGGCGGTACATAGACCACTGCCGGTCCGCCGTAGACAACGAATGTTCGCGCTTCGGCGCCCGTGGAAAGCAACAGGCCGAGAGCCGTGGCGGCGGATGCACTGATAAGACGAATGTTCATTTGGATTCCCTTAGATTCGAGCGGCAGGTTGCGTCTTCGCTTTGGAAGCCGTTCCGCCGGATGATTCGCATCGCTTGATAGCCTTACTGAGAGCCTTGCGAATCCGTTGAAGCGCTCGTGGCGCCGACCATCGAAAGATACGCAAACTGTGGCTGCAAACCACGTCAAAACATATTTCATTCGATGTCACGGATCACTGGCCCGCAGACGCCGGAGCACGCATTTTTGTAGGGAGCAGATGCTTAGTTTTTCGTGTCCGATGCATGACACGCGGCGACATGATTCGTAGCCGGTTTGTCATTCATTTTCCAGCGTCGGCCGATAAGCTTCGGTCTGCCATTGATCGGGACCGCTTCAAGCGGCCCAACGGAACTTCAGCAAACACCCGCAACCAATGGCAAACAAACCCCTCATTCACTGGAATCCACTGGAGAACCTCATGAAAAACGCGATCGCCATCTTTATCCTGTCCATTGCCGCTTCCTTCGCCAGCACGGCCGCCATGGCACAGGCGCAAACCGCACCGCAACCCGCGGTCAGCTCGCAACGCATGGAGCACGCGATGCAACAATTGCAGGTGCGCTTCGCCGCGGCCAACACCACGCACGACGGCAAGCTGACCCAGGCGCAAGCAGCACAAGGCATGCCGATGGTCGCGCGGAACTTCGATCAGATCGACACGCAAAAGGCCGGCTACATCACCCTCCCGCAAATCGAGCAATTCATGCAGCAGCGCGCGACATCGCACTGACGGCGATGCAACGGCGGTGGAAGCTTTTTGTCCTGTGCTTACTCGACTATTGAACTATTGTCTTTGAACGGAGGGTCGCTTTGCCTTCTCGTTTGCCTTCCTCGTGCAGCCAGCCCGGCGTTCTTCCTGACGCTGGCCGACTGCGTGATGGCCGGCCCTCAGAACCCGTGGTTTGAAAGCCATCCGTTCCAGGCACTGCTTTAGCGGCTTGCCGAACGTCACGAAGCCTGACCGTGCTGCATATCGACACCTAGAAGGAGGCGTGAATGGAGAGTCAGCCGAAGATCATCGTTCTCGACGATGAAGCCGAGTTGCGCAACATGCTGCAGCGTTTCCTGAGCGGTCACGGATTCGAAGTCCGGGTAGTCGCCGACAGCAAGCGGCTTGATCGCTATCTGCAGCGCGAGCCGTTCGACTTGCTGATCCTCGACCTGATGATGGATTACGAGGACGGCTTGTCGGTCTGCCGCCGCTTGCGTGCCGAAGGCCAGACGTTGCCCATTCTCATCCTTACCGCCAAGGGCGATCCGGTCGACAAGGTCATTGGCCTCGAAACCGGTGCTGACGACTACCTCGCCAAACCGTTCCTGCCGCGTGAACTCGTTGCGCGCGTTCGCGCTTTGCTGAGACGCCAGAAGATCGCTGCGGGCGAACCCGTACTCAGGTCGCAGACCGTGCGTTTTGGCGACTATTGCCTCGATCTCGGCAAACAACGCCTGTACAAGTCGGGCGAGTTGTTCGAGATTCATTCGACCCAGATGCTGCTATTGAACGCGCTAGGCTCGTCACCGAACCGGCCCGTGAGCCGCGACAACCTGATCGCCCGCTCGCGCGGACGCGACCACGATGCACTTGACCGGAGTATCGATGTGCAAGTGCTGCGGCTGCGGCAGATCGTGGAAGCCGATCCGTCGAAGCCGCGCTTCGTCAAAACGGTGTGGGGCGTTGGCTACATGCTGGTCGCGGAAGTCGAACAGTGAACCCTCCTATCAGTCCTCGCACCGGTCCAATGACGCTGCTGCGCTCGTTGTTCGCACGCAATATCGCGCTGCTCGTGGTGCTGGTCGTTGTCAGTCAGATTAGTTCGTTAAGCGTACTAATTCACTTCGTCCAGAGACCGCGGATAGAACGCGCCGCCGAAACTTTTGCGATCTACGTGCAAACGCTGGATGACCTGTTAGAGACCGCCACCCCTGACGCACAGAGCCGACTCGCGGTTCGTTTCGAAGCCAGCCGGCAATTCCCCGCCGGCGCGGCCTCCGAGCCTAAAGTGACATGGCGCAATTTCTATCGGACTTATCAGCGCGATGTTTTTATCGATACCTTGCGCCAGCATCTGCCCTCCAACATGCAGGTTCAATGGCAAACAGCGGGTGAACAACGCCTTTGGATTCGCGCACATCTGGGTCATGAACCCTACTGGATCGCGCTGCCCGTTCCTGAAGCCGCACACAACGACGGCATGCTCTCGGCTGTCGCGCTATCGTTCGCGCTCGCCGCGCTTGCCATCGTCACCGCGTATCTGATCCAGCGCCACATCAACCGGCCGTTGCAGGAGCTCGCAAACGCTGCCAACCGCTTGAGCTCAGGAGAGGCGCCGCAAGCGCTGCGCGTGGATGGACCGACCGAGATCGCGCAGGTCAGTGTCGCGTTCAACCAGATGGTCCACGCGCTGCAGGAAGCCGATGCAACCCGATCCCTGATGCTCGCCGGTATCTCCCACGATATCCGCACGCCATTGACCAAGCTGCGCCTCGCCGTGGCGATGACATCGCCATCGGAAGAACACGCTGAACTCGCGATATCGACGGATCATTATCTCGATCAGATCGACGCTATCCTCCAGCAGTTCATGGACTACGCCGGTAGCGGCGCGCGTGAGGCGGCGGAAATAAGCGACCTCGACGCGCTGGTCAACAATCTCGCCGCCGACTTCGCGGGTCTTGGTCATGTGTTCGAACTCACTCTGGGCGACTTGCGACCGTTCGCGTTCCGCCCGATCAGTGTCATGCGCGTGTTGATGAACCTGATGCAGAATGCGGTGCTATACGGGCGCGTGGGATTGTCGGCACGGACGTGGACCGACGCTGCCGGTCACACCGCGTACGTGGAGATCGCCGATCGCGGCAAAGGCGTGAACGGCGGCGATCTGGACGCGTTGAGAGCACCGTTCAAACGAGGGCGATCGACGGGTACGCATCCGGGCGGTACCGGGTTGGGCCTGGCGATTGTCGAAAGGATCGCAAAGCTGCATGGCGGTGAACTTCAGTTGATGCAGCGCGAGGGCGGCGGGTTTGCGGCTATCGTCTCGTTGTCGATGAGGCCACCAAATCAGCGCTCGCTAGAGGAACGCGGTGCGGTTTGAAGGCCACATCTAAAACGATCACTGCGTAACGCCCCATCAAACAGAGAAAGAGACGGAGATGCACTTGGCCACCCCAGACAACCTGATCGATGCAACCACTGCCCGCAAGGGCACGACCTACGTACTGGTTCACGGTGCCTGGCATGGCGGATGGTGCTGGAACGCCGTCGCGCGAATCCTGCGCGCGCATGGGCATGAGGTTTTTACCCCTACGCTCAGCGGCCTTGGCGAACGTGCGCATCTGCTTTCGAAGGCGATTGATCTCGGCGTCTTTATTCAGGACGTGATCAATGTCCTCGAGTACGAAGACCTGACCAACGTCGTTCTGGTCGGCCACAGTTTTGGCGGACTGCCGATCACCGGTGCGGCCGATCGCGTGCCTCAGCGCATCCGGCAGCTTGTCTTTCTTGACGCCGTCGTGCTCGGACACGGACAAACGGCTTTCTCCCGGCTCGCGCCTGATATCGTGGCGCGACGTATCGCGCAATCGAACGAAATGAGCGGCGGCCTCTCCATACCCGCGCCGCCCGCGAGCGCGTTTGGCGTGTTCGACGCCGCCCAGGTGGCGCTGCTGGAACGCAACTGTACGCCGCATCCGCTCAAGACCTTCAATGACCCCATGATGCTCAACGGACCCGTGGGCGGCACGATCCCGAAGGTGTACATCCAGTGTATTGATCCGGTATACGAAGCGTTGCAAGCCAGCCGGGACTTCGTGCGTGCTCAAGAAGACTGGACGTGGGACGAGATAAAAACCGGACACGACGCAATGATCAGCGCGCCCGAAGCGCTCGCTGCCAAATTGCTCCGGTATGCGCCGTAGTCAAGCCGGCGTGGCTATCGCCGCACGTACTGCGCGGCAGTGCCGCACAAGATCCGGTCGTGTCAAAACGAACTGCTTGAGCGGCGTGTCTATGTCGTAGAAAAAGATGTTTGCCACGAAGCCATAGACGCACGCATCGATGCTCGCAGGCTGCGCGCCGAACAGGAATTCATTGCCGCCAAGCAGGTTCGACACCACCTGCAAATCGGCGATACCCCGCGCGTAGACCGCCTCGGTTTCAAAGCGCCCGATGCCTTGATATCGATATCGCTCGAAGTTGTATTGTCGCGCCGCGTCGAGACTGTCTGCGGTGACATCCGGATAGGCCGACAGGAACGCATGTTTGAAGAGCGGCCAGAAACGCGGATCGCTCCAGCGTGAATACGACATGACCCAATACAGATCGTCGAGCGCTCGCCTGATCAGGAAGTCCAGGTCGTGCTGCATGGGTGTCAGCGCCTGATCGATATCGAGGCCGTACTCCCGCTTGAAATAAGCGACGATGGCGTCGCTGTCGCCAATCGATTCGCCGTCATCGGTCACGTAGGGAAGCTGTCCGCGAGGCGCGGATTTTGTATCGACAATATGCCGATGCTCGAACCGCAATCCGCACAGCTTGAGGAACGCGAATACCTTCAGACCATACGGGTTGTTGTCTTCGAGACCGTACAGGCCAGGGTACGAAAAGAGAGTGATCATGCGACGCTCCCTGAAAAAGGGTGCTGCGTGGCGGGGTTGAGCTTGTAGTTTATGCCAGCCGGCTCAGTCGCCGCTCACTCCTGATGCGCCGAACCCGTGGCAATGCGCTCAGCCAGGCCGGCGTCGTAACTGGAATGCACATGCACCCGCTTTTTGTCAGGATACGCGTAGGTGTACGCCTTCCGCAGTGCCAGCGACGCTTCGTGAAAGCCCGAAAGAATCAGCTTTTGTTTGTTCGGATAGTTCGCGATATCTCCCACCGCGAAGATTCCCGGTCGTGAGCTTTCATAGTTCGACGTATCTACATCGACTCGGCCGCCGACGACTTTCAAACCCCAGTTCGCGATTGGTCCGAGGTCGGCGACCAGACCGTACAACACGACCAGATGATCCGCATTGATCTGCGCCGTACCGCCAATCTGCCGGATCTCTATCGATGCCAGCTTGTCCTCAGGCGCTGACAACGCACCGATAGAACCGACCATGAACTCCATTTCTCCCGCGTCCACCGCGCGCCTCATCGCATCGACACTCGATGCCACCGCGCTGAAGCCATTGCGCCGATGCACCAGCACGACTCGGCGCGCGACCTTGCGCAACGCCAGCGCCCAGTCGAGCGCGGAGTCGCCGCCGCCGGCGACTATCACGGTCTTATCGGCGAAATCGGCGAGATTGCGCACGCTGTAATGAACGTGGCTATCTTCAAGCGGTGTTGCTTCGGGGAGCGCCAGACGTTGCGGTACGAACGCGCCATTCCCGGCAGCCAGCATGATCGCGGCGGTATCGAATAGGAGGCCCTGGTTTGTCGTGACTGTCCAGCGGCCGTCTTCGCGTTGCTGAACGGTTTCGACTCGTTGACCTAAGTGAATCGGGACATCGAAGGGGCGACACTGCTCCATGAGCCGGTCGACAAGCTCGCGTGCGGTGCACGAAGGAATGGCGGGGATATCGTAGATGGGTTTATCCGGATACAACTCGATGCATTGGCCGCCGATCCGTTCGAGCGTATCGACGATCTGACACGATAAACCAATCACACCCGCCTCGAATGCCGCAAAGAGGCCCACGGGTCCCGCGCCGACAATCAGTACGTCGGTACGCAATGGCGCCATTAATCCATCGACGCGAGTGCCTGCTTCAGAAGTCATTCATTATCCGTGGTGTCATGCTGGCGAGGATGCAGCATCTGTTTGATCCACCATACAGAACCTGCTGGGCGACGGCAACGAAGGCACCACCGGCGGTGTGGGTAGAATGTGAAGGGATAAAGATCGCGTGCCGCTCACTCGAATCTGTTCGCACGGCCGCGAAAGGCATCCCAACGTGGTCTCGATCAATTGAGCCGCAGTAAGTGCCAGAATCAAACGAATCTCGCACAACGCGAGCGCTTCCGGACACGCATAACGCGGATGCGCCCGTGACGACATGCAACCGGGAGCCGAGACGCCGATGCCCGCATCAATCAATACCGCCGATACTGCTAACCTCTTCCGGCATGTGAGCGCGAACGAGCAGATTCGGGCGCCCGCAAAGACGACAGTGGCAGTCTCCTCGATCAGCTGGCACGCGCACTGGACTATCGTCGATGGCACCGGTTCCGGGTCGAGCGCTGGCAGGATGGCCAGTGGCGCAAACTATCCGGTCCCGCCTCGAGCGGTGAGCGGGCGCTGGGCCTGACCGTACCGCTCTTTGCCGCAGTCGCCAGCTTCTACAGCCACAGCAACTTTGCGCTGGCGCCACGCCTGATGCTGCTCGACGAAGCGTTCGCCGGTATCGATGACACAGCCCGCGCCCACTGCATGGGTCTCATTCGCGAATTCGATCTCGACTTTGTCATCACGAGCGAGCGCGAATGGGGTTGCTACGCGACGTTGCCAGGGGTCGCGATCTGCCAGTTGCAACGGCGTGAAGGTATCGATGCGGTATTCGTCTCGCGCTGGACCTGGGACGGGCGCACCAAAGCGCGCGACGCCGACCCCGGCCGCCGGTTTCCAGCGTCATGACGGCGCCTGTCGATGCCCGGCTCGAACGGCTGCTTGGCGGTCCCATGCTGTCGGCGTTGCGAAGGCGTCTGCGTCGCACGCTTGGAAGCCGGGAAGCGGGCGAGCGCGGCGCTGCGTTTCGCATGACCGGACTGTCGCCGCATGAGCACGAAATATTGGCGTCGCTGATGGGTAAAAAGCCGAGCATTTCGAACTCGATATTGCTCGAGATTGATCTCATCGATACCGCGTTGCGTCGGGCCGGCGTCGCCGATGCGCGAGCATGGGCAGGCTTTTGCGGAAGAAGGGTTGAGCGAAGAGTTGCTGGGAGATCTGGCGCGTTGAGGGTTTGGGATCGATAGGCTGTGGAGCGGCTACCGCCAATCTCGCGGAGTTTTGGATTTCGGCCCAATGCTTCGCAGCGGGCACACCCGTGTTCAGTTCTGGCCGTGAATTCGCCTCGTTCCTTACGCTTACGCCCAGGCAGATCGGCTCAGACAGCAGATTGGCGGGATCAATCTTCCATCTGCCGGCTAATCAGCTCGGTGATATAGATGGACGGAATCGTTCTGCGACTCGACGCGCCACGACCGTTTGTGCTGGAGGATGAACGGCGTCATCACATCCAGCCATGACTCGTGACCCTAACTCGCAGTAGCCGCCGCATTGGCCCGCGCCTTATGCAGTTTGTTGTAGCTGTCGATCAGGCGGTGGTGCCTGTCGAGACCCTCCAGTTTCATACTCGTCGGCGTTAAGCCATAGAACCGCACGCTGCCGTCCACCGACCCCATTGCTGCGTCCATCCGAGCATTACCAAACATGCGACGGAAGTTGACGACGTAGTCGTCCAGGTTCAGGTCGTCATCGAGCAGCACCTCCAGCACCACGTTCAAGGCCTGGTAAAACAATCCGCGTTCGACCGTGTTGTCGTTGTACTGCAGGAAAGCTCCCACCAGCTCTTGTGCCTCCTCAAATTGCTTCAGAGCAAGATGAATCAGCAGCTTCAACTCGAGAACGGTGAGCTGCCCCCAGTCTGTATTCTCGTCAAACTCGATGCCGATCAAAGTGGCAATATCGGAGTGCTCATCCAGTTCGTTGTTATCCAACCGCTCAATTAACGCTGCCAGGCCGGCATCGTCCAGACGATGCAAGTTCAAGATATCGGCTCGGAACAACAGCGCCTTGTTCGTGTTATCCCAGACTAAATCCTCTACCGGATAAACCTCTGAATACCCGGGCACCAAAATCCGGCAGGCCACCGCGCCCAGCTGGTCATACTTCGCCACGTATATTTCTTTGCCCATTTCTTCGAGAATTCCGAACAAGGTTGCGGCTTCGTCGGCATTGGAGTTTGCACCCTGACCAGAAAAATCCCATTCAACAAAATCGAAATCCGCTTTGGCGCTGAAAAAGCGCCATGACACAATTCCGCTGGAATCAATGAAGTGCTCGACAAAGTTATTGGGCTCAGTCACGGCTTCACTGGCAAAGGTGGGCCGAGGCAGTTCGTTCAGGCCTTCAAAACTGCGGCCCTGTAGCAACTCGGTAAGGCTCCGTTCCAGCGCCACCTCGAGGCTTGGATGCGCGCCGAACGAGGCGAAGACACCGCCGGTCCGCGGGTTCATCAATGTGACGCACATCACCGGGTAGGTTCCACCCAGCGACGCATCCTTTACCAGCACCGGAAAGCCCTGCTCTTCCAACCCCTGAATCCCGGCCAGAATGCCAGGATATTTCGCCAGCACTTCATGCGGCACGTCAGGCAATGCGATTTCACCTTCGAGAATTTCACGCTTTACCGCCCGTTCGAAAATTTCCGACAGACATTGCACCTGCGCTTCGGCCAGCGTATTACCGGCGCTCATGCCGTTGCTGACGAACAGGTTCTCGATGAGGTTGGACGGGAAATACACCACTTCTCCGTCCGACTGCCGCACGAACGGCAGCGAACAGATACCGCGCTGCACATTGCCGGAGTTGGTGTCGACCAGATGCGAGCCGCGTAACTCGCCGTCGGGATTATAAATTTCCAGGCAGTACGCATCCAGGATGTCAGCCGGCAGCGCATCCTTACGGCCAGGCTTGAACCAGCGCTCATTCGGGTAATGTACGAATGCCGCATTGGCGATGTCTTCGCCCCAAAACGTGCCGGCATAGAAATGGTTGCAATTCAGCCGCTCGATGTACTCTCCCAACGCCGATGCCAGCGCGCTTTCCTTGGTCGCTCCCTTGCCATTGGTAAAACACATCGGCGAGTGCGCATCGCGGATATGCAGCGACCACACATTGGGAACAAGATTGCGCCACGAAGCGATTTCAATCTTGATGCCCAAGCCCGCCAAAACGCCCGACATATTGGCGATGGTTTGCTCCAGCGGCAAATCCTTGCCGGCAATGAAGGTGCTGGCGTCAGAAGCCGGCTTCAGCATGAGCAAGGACTGAGCATCGGCGTCCAGGTTCTCCACCTCTTCGATGACAAACTCGGGCCCGGCTTGCACCACTTTCTTCACGGTACAACGGTCGATGGAGCGCAAGATGCCCTGACGGTCCTTGGCCGTGATATCCGCCGGCAACTCGACCTGAATCTTGAAAATCTGCTGGTACCGGTTTTCCGGATCAACAATATTGTTCTGCGACAGGCGGATGTTTTCGGTGGGAATATTGCGCGTTACGCAGTACAACTTCACGAAATAAGCCGCGCACAAAGCCGATGAGGCCAGAAAATAATCGAAGGGACCCGGCGCCGAGCCATCGCCCTTATAGCGGATAGGCTGGTCGGCGACTACCGTGAAGTCATCGAACTTGGCTTCAAGACGCAGCTTATCGAGAAAGTTGACTTTGATTTCCATGGGGAAATTCCAAAAATGGTGCTCAAAACAAAATATAAAGCCCTGTAAAAACAGGGCCTGGATAGGCGATCAACGAGCGAATGAGGTTTCTTGGCAGGAAGTTTACTCCCACTCAACCATGCCGAGTGGTTGGAGGATCGGCTGTGATCGACATGTGCTTTACCCCCCGCCTATTGCTCAGATAATCGAAAGGCGGTGGTGAATTGTCGTTGCTGAGCGATGGGAATACCCAAAGATGTTGCGATAGTTCGCCATTGCGAAATGAGTTGCTGTTGCTCACTGATAATTTCGTCAGCCTCGCTCGTGGACAACCTGAAATAAGGTGCAACCGACCGTGCCAACTCCAAATCAATCGCGCTGTCCGACTCGCTAATGTTCAGTTTCAAGCCATGCGCATGCTGTACGGGATTCATATCGAATGCCGGAGACAGCGCCCACCCCCTGCCCGGCTCGAGCAAGAACCCGTGATTACGCAGGTGGTCATCCGTGTTCGATACCAACAGATTAAAAACGATGCGCGACCATAGCTCACGCAGATCGGCATTGGTACGTGCACCGTCTGTCATCAACACTTGGGCTATCTCAAGATAGCTGGCGCCGGTCGAAGCATCGTCGCCATCCTGACGACCGGTCAGGTTCATTGCAGAGGCAAAGTGCCGCCGCCGTCCGGCTACCGTGCGATCGAAGCGTTTAACCAGGAAGGTGTGATCGGCGCTATTGAAGCGCCGTACCAGTGCGTCGGGAACGTCAAGGCCGCAGGCCTTAGCCAGCGTGTACACCACCATTTCCCATGCGCCGACATCGAACTCATCTCGAACGCTTGGAAACTTCGCAATCCACAGATGGCCGTTTGGATCAACCACACAGGATTTGGGACGGGCACCACCCAAGGAGCCGCCGGGCGCGATCAGCATCCGCAGCCACTCGTCCGCTTCGGTCGCCGTATTGTCCTCGTCGCGCTCCAGAGCCAGGCTCGCGGCCTCGAGTGCGCGCAGCTGAACAAAGGGAGGCGCGGCGATATCGTTCTGATCGTCTAGAAACGGGCCCTCATCGTTGCGACGGAAACGAAGAGCCCCAGCGCGATACATGTCATGCACGCCTAAGAGATAGTCGGATTCGTAGAGCCGAGCCTTAGGATCAACCTGGCCGGCACGCTGCGCGCGCTCAAGACGGCGGCGCATCAGCACTCGTCCCCAGCGATCCGGGCTGGCGTCGGCGAAAACACCAAACGTCTCCTGGCCCGCCGGCGGATACTGTCGGCCTGCGAACCATCCGAGCCGCGGATCGAGTTTAAAACCCGCCATATCGGGACGAGCCAGCGCGTCAGCGTCAAATTCGTACTCGAATACTTCCCGGGCAGCCGCACGATGCGAATAGAGCCTGCCCAAGCGCAGCGGCTCGGCAAGCTCGTCCCAGTCAGCATAAATTCCAACGAACCCCTCCTTCATCTCTCCGGTCCTTTTTTCTTTGAATGAGGAGACTTGAGTAAGGACGCCAGACTTTCAGCGCTCACGAATGCGTGATCCGCCACCCACTCACTGGGGCCGATCGGCTCCGGCATGGTTGGGTTCTGAGGAGAAGATGATGTTCGACGCTCTGGTGGCAACGCCGCAGCCCGCTTTGGTCGGCTTGAGCGCCGCACCAGCGCGGCATCCTGCAAGTCACGACCGAGCGTGTCGTCCGTGAGCAGAAGATCAAGATCCTTCTCAGCGCCCAAGGCCTGCATAACTGCCAGGTAAGCACCCATCGTGACCCCCGAGCTGCCTTTTTCGAGGCTACGCAACGTAATAGGCGTCATGCCCGCACGCTCGGCCACCTGCTTGCCGGTCAAGCGGCGACGCAGGCGCGCTAGCCGCAAACGCTGCCCGAATTGCTGCAAACGCAACTCGGTAGCAGGCAGCAAGGGAGCGGTTTTCTTAGCCATAAAGTCAATATTACAACTTTATCAGGCTAAAAAGGAAAGAATATTTTCCTTTTCACTCCCACTCAATCGTAGCCGGCGGCTTCCCCGAAATATCATAAACAACGCGATTAATCCCTCTAACCTCGTTAATAATCCGGTTCGAAACCTGCCCTAACAATTCATGCGGCAGATGCGCCCATTGCGCGGTCATGAAGTCCAGCGTCTGCACGGCCCTCAGCGCGACCACATATTCATAAGTCCGCCCATCGCCCATGACGCCCACGCTCTTCACCGGCAAGAACACCGCAAAAGCCTGGCTCGTGAGTTCGTACCACGACTTACCCGATTCCTTATCGAAGGTATTCCTCAACGTTTCGATAAAAATCGCATCCGCGTGACGCAGCAACTCAGCGAACTCCTTCTTCACCTCGCCCAGAATCCGCACGCCCAAACCCGGTCCCGGGAACGGATGCCGATAAACCATCGCCGGTGGCAGCCCCAGCTTCACGCCCAATTCGCGCACTTCGTCCTTGAACAATTCGCGCAGCGGTTCAAGCAACTTCAAATTCAGCGTCTCGGGCAACCCACCCACGTTGTGATGGCTCTTGATCGTGTGGCCCTTCTTGCCCTTGCCCGCCGACTCGATCACATCCGGATAGATCGTCCCTTGCGCGAGCCACTTTGCGTCCGCCAGCTTGTTGGCTTCCGTCTGGAACACTTCAACAAACTCAGCGCCAATAATCTTCCGCTTCGCTTCAGGATCAGTCACCCCGGCAAGCTTCGATAAAAACACGTCGCTCGCATCGACATGAATCACCTTCACGCCAAGGTGATCGGCGAACGTCGTCATGACCTGCTCGGCTTCATTCAACCGCAGCAATCCATGGTCAACAAAAACGCACGTCAATTGCGCGCCAATCGCGCGATGCAAAAGCGCCGCCGCCACCGACGAATCCACGCCGCCCGACAACCCCAGGATCACGTGCTCATCGCCGACTTGCGCGCGAATCTTCTCGACCGCTTCGTCGATGTAATGCCCCATCTCCCAATCCGGCCGCGCACCGCACAACTCGAGCACGAATCGATCGAGCATCGCGCGCCCTTGCACGGTATGCGTGACTTCCGGATGCCACTGAAGGCCGTAGAAATGGCGCTCGTCATCGGCCATTGCAGCGATCGGGCAAGCCGGCGTAGAGGCCATCATCTTGAATCCGACGGGCATGTCCGCGACCTTGTCGCCGTGGCTCATCCACACTTTCAGCATGCCGTGACCTTCGGCCGTCTGGAAGTCTTCAATGCCGTTCAGGAAGCTTGTGTGGTTATGCGCCCGCACCTCGGCGTAACCGAATTCACGGACATTGCCAAGTTCGACCTTGCCGCCGAGCTGTACGGCCATCGTCTGCATGCCGTAGCAAATGCCGAGCACGGGCACGCCGAGATCAAACACGGCGCGCGGCGCGCGCGGCGAGCCGAGTTCGGTGACCGAATTCGGGCCGCCCGACAAAATGATGCCCTTCGGCGCGAACTCGCGGATGAATGCGTCGTCGACGTCGTACGGATGGATCTCCGAATACACATGTGATTCGCGGATGCGTCGTGCGATCAACTGGGTGACTTGGGAGCCGAAATCGAGAATCAGGATCTTGTCGTGCATGGCAGCGGCCGGAAGGCGAGTGAACAGAAAAGGTTGGCAAAAAGCGAAAACGATAAAGCACGCAGCAGGAATGAAGTTCCGCGTATCGCCATCGTCAAAGCGTAAGGCAGAAAGTTCAACGGCCGGCGCTCAAAGCCGACCGCAGCAAGACAGGTTCATCGATAAAACGAAACGCTTCGTTCATCGATAAATATTCGACCCACCCAACACAGCACAAATTTTCAGCGTGGATCGCGGCGAACCGGGTCGATAAACTGGCCAGTCACCGGGTCTACGGTACGCCCGGTGACCGGATCGATCGGACGACCCGTTTCAGGATCGATCTTGTGACCGCTGACGGGATCGAATGCGCGGCCCGTGGCGGGATCCAGCGAACGCCCCGTAGCCGGATCGACCACGTGGCCAGTAGCAGGATCAAACGCGGTAGCCGACGGCGCCGGCGCAAGGGGACGAGCAATAGCCTCGCCTACAACGGGCTCGTTATCCCACCGAGGATTCGCCGGCGCAACGGGGTCCGACGACAAAGGCCTCGGCGGCGGCGTGACGCGTTCATCCACCTTGGTCTTCGCCGCCCGCTTCTCGGCACGCTCAGCCGCGGCAGCGCCGGCCAGCGCGGCGCGCTCACGCCGCCGCACCGCGCCTGACAGCCTTACGCTGCCAAGCCCCAGCACCAGCATGGCCACGCCAACCAGCGCCGCGACCACCTGACCAAACCCCGTCAGCTCGGGCGTATGCAGTCCCAGAAGCCAAACCATCATCACGAGGCCCGACAACCACTCCACATGTCCCGATACCTTCGCGGCAGTCGCGGTCAGCGCACCATCGATAGCAGCATGAACCGCGAGCCACGCAATCCCGATCAGCGCGATCCCGAACAACTGTCCGATAAACGGCGGCTGCACGGTCACCAGATGCATCGATGCCCACAAAGCTGTCCATGGCGTGAGCAGGAACAGCACGCCAAAGGCCAGGAAAATCAGTGCATTGATGACAAGAACAGCGCGCAGCAGCGGTTTCATGGTCAGTCCACGTGGTAGTTGGGCGCTTCCTTCGTGATCTGCACGTCGTGCACGTGCGACTCGCGCATGCCGGCACCCGTGATCTGGACGAATTCGGCTTTATCGTGCATTTCGGCGATATTGCGGCAGCCGCAATATCCCATGCTCGCCCGGACGCCGCCGACCACCTGGAACAGGATGGCGTTGACCGAGCCCTTATAGGCGACCTGCCCTTCAATGCCTTCCGGCACGAGCTTGTCGATATTCGCCGAGTTGTCCTGGAAATACCGGTCCGCGGCACCGTCTTTCATCGCGCCGACCGAACCCATGCCGCGATACGCCTTGAACTGGCGGCCCTGGAACAGGAACACGTCGCCGGGCGATTCTTCGGTGCCGGCCAGCATGCTGCCCATCATCACCGCGTCCGCGCCGGCTGCGAGCGCTTTGCTGACATCGCCGGAAAAACGGACGCCGCCATCCGAGATCACCGGCACGCCCGAGCCGCGCAACGCGTCCGACACGTTAGCCACTGCCGTAATTTGCGGAACGCCCACACCCGCCACGATCCGCGTCGTGCAGATTGAACCCGGGCCGATACCGACCTTCACGCCATCGGCGCCGTATTCCACAAGCGCCTTGGCGGCCGCAGCCGTGGCGATATTCCCGCCGATCACTTCAATGTGCGGATAGTTCTGCTTCACCCAGCGCACGCGTTCAAGCACGCCCTGACTGTGACCGTGCGCCGTATCCACCACGATGATGTCCACGCCCGCCGCCGACAGTGCCTCGACGCGCTCTTCGTTCTCCGGACCCACGCCCACTGCCGCGCCGGCGCGCAGCTTGCCGTGTTCGTCCTTGCAGGCATCCGGGTGTTCGGTTTGCTTGGTGATGTCCTTGACCGTCATGAGGCCGCGCAATTCAAACGCGTCGTTGACGACCAGCACGCGTTCCAGCCGATGACTGTGCATCAGCGCCTTGGCTTCGGCGAGCGGCGTGCCTTCCTTGACGGTCACAAGACGCTCACGCGGCGTCATGATCTTGCGCACTTCGTCGTCGAGACGTTCTTCGAAACGCAGATCCCGGTTCGTCACAATGCCGATCAGTTGCGGCCCTTCCACCACCGGAAAGCCGGAAATGCCGTGCTGTCGCGTGAGCGCAATCACGTCGCGCACTTTCATTTGCGGCGGAACGGTGATCGGGTCGCGCACGACGCCTGATTCGAAGCGCTTTACTTTGGCGACTTCGCGGGCCTGTTCGGCAGCGGTAAGGTTCTTGTGAATGATGCCGACGCCGCCGAGCTGGGCCATCGCAATAGCGAGCCGGCCTTCGGTGACTGTGTCCATGGCGGCGGACAACAGGGGCATATTCAGGGATATCTTGCGGGTAACCTGTGTTTTCAGGCTGGTGTCGCGCGGGAGAACGTTGGAAAACGCGGGCACGAGGAGCACGTCATCGAACGTGAGTGCTTTCTGGATCAGACGCATGGCAAATCCTATGGGCGCAAAACCGAATTATACCGATAGTTCCCCGGATTTTCACTGACCGAACAGCAGCTTACGCGGCGCTTCCCGTTTTTCGCCGCAATTTACGGGCCTTGGACGCGTGACCGATTTACCCCGCGGTTTCGCTTTTTCGCTCGATTAGCGTTCGATACAAGTTCGGTTTTGCGAAACCAGGGAAGCATGGGGCATTGCCTTACCGCGCTTCCTTACGCGTCCACCGGCGCCCTTCTATGGACCCGCCGCGCCGCGTCTTCTCGACCCGCCTTTGCCGCGCGACCTTCGGATCGACCTTTAACGGCCGATAAATCTCCACCCGGTCGTGATCAGCAAGCACGGCATCCAGCGTCTGGATCTTTCCAAAAACGCCCACTTTCTGCACAGTCAGATCGATCTCGGGAAACTGCGCGAGCAAACCACTGGCGTCGATAGCCTCCCGCACCGTCACGCCTTCGCCCAGAGAAAGCGCGCAAATCGCACTCTTTCCCTCCGGCAACGTATAACAAACCTCGACGGAGAGCGCCATCATTTCCCATACCGCTGATCGGCGCGCTTCACGAACGAATCCACGAACGTGTGCGCAATGTGACTAAACACCGGCCCGATGATCTTCTCGAGAATGATGTTCGAAAATTCGTAGTGCAGCGCGAACTCGATCTTGCAAGCATCGGCACGCAACGGCGTGAACCGCCAGTAACCGGTGAACTTCTTGAAAGGGCCGTCCATGAACTCCATATCGATGGTGGTCGGCCGCGTATGGACGTTGCGCGTAGCGAAATGCTGCTTGATGCCCTTGAAATTGATGTGGATCTTCGCTTCCATGCTGTGTTCGTCGTGGCGGCCTACTTCTACGCCTCCACACCATGGCAAAAAATTCGGGTAATCGGGGACATCGGTGACGAGGTCGAACATCTGCTCTGCAGAATGGCGAATCAATACAGTTTTCTGGACATCTGCCATAAAGGGCGCAACGCGTGGCAAGAGTGGGAAGCTTTGCGGGCTTTACCTCGCCCGCGCTGCTAAAATCAGGATTTTAAACGAGTTAGGCACTTTTCATTCATGAGCATCATCGACAACAGAAAAGCCTTCTTCGATTACTTCATCGAAGATCGCTACGAGGCCGGGCTCGTGCTGGAAGGGTGGGAAGTCAAGGCGCTCCGGGCCGGCCGCGGCCAGATCAAGGAAGGTTACGTCATCATTCGTGACGGTGAACTGTTCCTGATCGGCGCGCACATCAGCCCGTTGCCTGAAGCATCGACCCACATCCATCCAGACCCGGTCCGCACACGCAAGCTGCTGCTGCATAGCGAAGAGATCTCGAAGCTCATCGGCAAGGTCGAGCAAAAAGGTCATACGCTCGTGCCGCTGAACTTCC
This sequence comes from Caballeronia sp. LjRoot29, assembly GCF_964252755.1. Lineage (NCBI taxonomy): Bacteria > Pseudomonadati > Pseudomonadota > Betaproteobacteria > Burkholderiales > Burkholderiaceae > Caballeronia > Caballeronia sp. LjRoot29. Next base: position 133,988 of record NZ_CAXUPU020000008.1, read on the forward strand.
ATTACAAAGGCGGTCGCGTGAAATGCGAAATCGGTCTCGCGAAGGGCAAGAAGCTTCACGACAAACGCGAAACCGAGAAAAAACGCGACTGGGAACGCGAAAAAGCGCAAATCATGCGCGGTGCCAAGCATTGAGCACCATCAGCATGACAGTGAGCATATCCAATGCAAAAAGGGCGTCGACCAGATAGTCGACGCCCTTTTTTCTTAACGTTAGCCGGCTCAGCTAACGCGAGATTTCAGCTCTTACGAATCACGCCGCCACCGGCTCCGTCGGCCTTGATGATGCTCAGCGCCGACGCGATCATCGAACTCATCTCCGACAAATTCCCGGGCACGATCAGCGTATTGCCCTGCTTGGCGATGTTCCCGAACGCAGTGACATATTGCTCGGCGACCTTCAGGTTGACCGCTTCCATGCCGCCGGATGTTTGTATCGCTGCGCCAATCTTCTCAATCGCCTGAGCATTCGCAACGGCCACTGCCAGAATGGCCGACGCCTCGCCTTCAGCCTGGTTAATCTGCGCCTGACGTTCACCTTCGGACTTGTGAATGGCCGCTTCGCGTGCGCCCCACGCGATATTAATCTGCTCCTGCTTGCGACCTTCGGACGCAGCAATCACCGCACGCTTCTCACGCTCGGCCGTGATTTGCGCCTGCATCGCGTGCAGGATTTCCTTCGGCGGCGTCAGATCCTTGATTTCATAACGCAGCACCTTTACGCCCCAGTTCGCCGCGGCCTGATCGAGCGACGTGACGATGCTGTGGTTGATGTAGTCGCGTTCTTCGAAAGTCTTGTCGAGTTCCAGCTTGCCGATCACCGAACGCAGCGTGGTCTGCGACAACTGCGTGATCGCGTAGATGAAGTTGCTCGATCCGTACGACGCTTTCATGGCGTCCGTCACCTGGAAGTACAGCACGCCGTCCACCTGCAACTGCGTGTTGTCGCGCGTGATACAGACCTGGCTCGGCACTTCGAGCGGAATTTCCTTCAGCACGTGCTTGTAGGCCACGCGGTCGATGAACGGCAGGACGATGGTCAGCCCCGGCGTGAGGGTCGCGTGATAGCGCCCGAGCCGTTCCAGCACCCATGCGTGTTGTTGCGGCACGATCTTGATCGTCTGCGCGGCAATCGCGATGACGATGATCAACAAAATAGCCCCGATGATAGTCACGTCCATCTCTACTCCTTGTTATGCGTGTCTTGCCTGTCTTATTGGCCTACTTTGGGAAAGCTGAAACCCCGGTCCAGCGTCTCAGCGTTTTGCCGCCACCACCAGCGTATTACCGGAAAATGCCGTGATCCTGTACATGTGTGCGCCTTCGGTTTCCCCCGGCGCCAGTTCAATGTCCCATTCCGCTCCGCGATACAGCGCCCGCGCGCGGCCTTCATGCCACTCATTCACCTTCAACGTCTCGCCAATGTCCAGGTTCACGCCCGGATCATGCGATGCATCGCGTCGAGTGACATGACCCAGCTTCGAACGCCGTAACACAGTGACCGCGATCATCGCGACCAACGCAGCCACGAGCAGTTCGATCTCCAGTCCCGCTCCAAAGAAATGCGCGATCCCGCCCGCGATGAAACCAATCGCCACCATCAACAGATAAAACGTGCCGGACATCAACTCGAGCAACACGAGCACCCCGGCGCCGATCCACCAGAAAAGTCCGTTAGCAGCCATGCGTTACCTCCAAACAAAAACACCCCGGAACGTCCGGGGTGTTATAGCACGCTTACTGTTTTGAAAGGTTCATACTCTTTCGATCCAGCCGCATGTTTCACATCTTGCGCCGAGCTAGTGCGCTTACTTGTTCAAAGCCTTCGCCAGCGTCTTCCATGTATCGATGATCGTGTCCGGGTTCAGCGACATCGACTCAATGCCTTCCTTCGCAAGCCATTCGGCGAGGTCCGGATGGTCCGACGGGCCTTGACCGCAAATGCCCACGTACTTGCCGAGCCGCAGACACGTTTCAATCGCGCGCTTCAGCATGAACTGCACCGCCGGGTCGCGTTCGTCAAAATCAATTGCGAGCAATTCCATGCCCGAATCGCGGTCCAGACCCAGCGTGAGCTGCGTCAAGTCATTCGATCCGATCGAGAAACCGTCGAAGAATTGCAGGAACTCCTCGGCAAGAATCGCGTTCGACGGAATCTCGCACATCATGATCAACCGCAGACCGTTGACGCCGCGCTTCAGGCCAAACTTCTCGAGCAGGCCAACGACCTTCTCAGCCTGTGCCAGCGTACGTACGAACGGCACCATGATCTCGACGTTATCGAGGCCCATTTCTTCGCGCACTTTCTTCAACGCGATGCATTCCATCTGGAAGGCTTCAGCGAAGTCTTCCGAGATATAACGCGACGCGCCACGGAAGCCGAGCATTGGGTTCTCTTCGTCCGGCTCATAACGCGAACCGCCGATCAGCTTCTTGTACTCATTCGACTTGAAATCGGACAGACGCACGATCACCGGCTTCGGATAGAAAGCCGCCGCGATCGTCGCGATACCTTCAGTCAACTTGTCGACATAAAACGCGCGCGGCGATGCATGACCACGCGCCACGCTTTCCACGGCTTTCTTCAAGTCGGCATCAACATTCGGGTACTCGAGAATCGCCTTCGGATGCACGCCGATGTTGTTGTTGATGATGAACTCAAGCCGCGCCAGACCCACGCCTGCATTCGGCAGATGCGAGAAGTCGAAGGCGAGCTGCGGATTGCCGACGTTCATCATGATCTTGACCGGAATCTCGGGCAGTTCGCCGCGCTCGACTTCGGTCACTTCGGTTTCGAGCAAGCCGTCGTAGATCTTGCCTTCGTCGCCTTCAGCGCACGACACCGTCACCAGCTGGCCTTCCTTCAGGATGTCGGTTGCATCGCCGCAACCCACTACTGCCGGGACGCCCAGTTCGCGTGCAATGATGGCCGCGTGACAAGTCCGTCCGCCGCGATTCGTCACAATAGCCGATGCGCGCTTCATCACCGGCTCCCAGTTCGGGTCGGTCATGTCGGCTACCAGCACGTCGCCGGGCTGCACGCGATCCATCTCCGACGGATCGCGAATCACGCGCACCGGACCTGCACCAATCTTCTGGCCGATCGCGCGGCCGGTTGCCAGTACGTTCGACTGGCCCTTCAGCTTGAAGCGCATTTCAGCCTTGCCCGCAGCCTGGCTCTTCACCGTCTCGGGACGTGCCTGGAGAATGAAGATCTTGCCGTCGCGGCCGTCCTTGCCCCACTCGATGTCCATGGGACGCTGATAATGCTTTTCGATGATCACCGCGTACTTCGCGAGCTGGATCACGTCTTCGTCGGTGATGGAGAAGCGGTTGCGCTGCTCGTGCGATACGTCGACGGTCTTCACGCGGCCGGCTTCGCCAGCGTTGGTGAATTCCATCTTGATGAGCTTCGAGCCGATCGAACGTCGGATGATGGGGTACTTGCCTTGTTCGAGCGTGGTTTTGAAGACATAGAACTCGTCCGGGTTCACGGCGCCCTGCACGACCGTTTCGCCCAGGCCGTAGCTCGACGTAATGAACACGGCGTCTTTAAAACCCGATTCGGTGTCGAGCGTGAACATCACGCCGGCTGCGCCCACGTCCGAGCGGACCATGCGCTGCACGCCTGCCGACAACGCGACTTCAGCGTGCGTAAAACCCTTATGCACACGATACGAAATAGCGCGGTCGTTATACAGCGACGCGAACACGTGCTTCATGCGATCGAGCACTTCGTCGATGCCAACCACGTTCAGATAACTTTCCTGCTGACCCGCGAACGATGCGTCCGGCAAGTCTTCAGCGGTCGCCGACGAACGCACGGCGAACGAAAGCTCTTCCGGCGAGCCGTTTTGCAGCGTGTCAAAGCCTTTGCGGATCAATTCTTCGAGGCGCGGTTGCATCGGCGCGTCGACGATCCATTGACGGATTTCCTTGCCGGCTTCGGCCAGGGCTTTCACGTCGTCTACGTCGAAGAGTTCCAGACGTTTGGCGATGCGATCGGTCAGGTTGTTGTGATGCAGGAAGTCGCGAAACGCCTGCGCCGTGGTCGCAAAACCTGTTGGCACCTGCACGCCTGCTTCGGCGAGCTGGCTGATCATCTCGCCGAGTGATGCGTTCTTGCCGCCGACAATGTCGACGTCGGTCATTCGCAACTGCTCGAATGGCACTACATACGCCTGGTCCTTTGCAACGTTAGCTTCGTTAGTCATGTAAGCCCCTAAGGTGGATGGAATTCACGATCATGCAAGTGGGCTCGTAACGGCGGCGCTCATTGGAAGCGCATACCGTAACCTGCATAACCTGTTTGATAAGCACATGCTGCATCGCTGAAAAACACAGCTTCGAAAGACATCGATATCGGTTAAAACTGCCCATAAAAACTACGTTTTGTTTCTAAAACGCACCAATGAGCGGTAACTTCCGTGAATCGATGATTAATCGTTCGCAATTGCTTATCGAACAGGTTGCCGCTATTCTACCGTGCTAACTCTTCGAAATGTTTCATCGCGGGGCATAAAAGCACCGAGCAATGAGGCCCTTCACACGCCAATGGTATGACGGCGCACATCGGGCATTTTAGTGGATGCGTAGTTTGAAGATATTCGCCTGAACGCCGCTCGCCGCCCGTCGTTGCCGCGGCTTGCATGAGGGCTTTTTGCGGACCTTTTGCAGACCTGTTGCAGACCTTTCGCGCAGATCTGCTGACCGTCCCGCAAGTTGCTCCCGTGAGTTGCATTCTCCGATCATAATCACCGTCAGTTCAATTACGTCACTCAACGCCGATGCCGCCCACCGTATTCATCGTTTCCGATGGCACCGGGATCACTGCCGAAACATTCGCGCATTCGATCCTGTCCCAGTTCGACCAGAAATTCCGGCTCGTGCGCGTGCCGTTTGTCGATTCGACCGAGAAGGCGCATGCGACCATCGCGAAGATCAACGAGGCCGTGTCGCTGGATGGCCGCCGGCCGATCGTGTTCACTACGCTTGTTGACAGCGCGTCCAACGAGATCGTGCAGCGCTCGAATGCGCTGGTGCTGAACATGTTCCAGACTTTCATCGAACCGTTGGAACTGGAACTCGACATCAAGTCGACGCACGCAATGGGCCGGGTCCACCAGAACGCGGATACCGACGAATACAAGAATCGGATCGAAGCGATCAATTTTTCGCTCGCGCACGACGACGGCCAGTCGAATCGCAATCTCTCCGATGCCGATGTGATTCTGGTTGGCGTATCACGCAGCGGCAAGACGCCGACGTCGCTTTATCTGGCGATGCAGTACGGTGTCAAGGCCGCGAACTATCCGCTGATTCCGGAAGACTTCGAACGCGGGCGGTTGCCTACGCCGTTGTTGCCGTATCGGGAGAAAATGTTCGGATTGTCGATTGATCCGCAGCGGCTGGCGGAGATTCGCAACGAGCGGCGGCCGGGGAGTAAGTACGCTGCGCTGGAAAATTGCCGCTATGAAATCAACGAAGCCGAAGCGATGATGAAACGCGAAGGGGTCAAGTGGTTATCGTCGACGCATAAGTCGATTGAGGAAATCGCTACGACTATCCTGCAGGAGATTCGGTTGGAGCGGCCTTCGTACTACTAGGTTTTGCTCGCGCCGGTGGACGGGGTTTGGGTTCTTGAGGGCAGCGGTCGGGGTTGGTGCCAGGTTGCTGCTTTCCAGGTTTTCGCGGGTTCCGTTCTGGCTGATCTTTTTCGCTCTATTAGCCACTGCGCGTGGCAGCGCGTCATTTCTTTTTCCAAAGCGAAAAAGAAATGAAGCAAAGAAAACGCTTTCACCGCTCTACCCTAAGTGTCCACAGCGTGCAGTTTTCATTCATGGGTGCCCCAAAAGCACGGTGCTCGCCAGAGCCACCGATGTGTGAAACCCTCCTTCTCCGAACACGGATACCCCACGCTTCGCCGCCAGTGATTGAACCTGCTTCTGGTCCACCCCGCGCTATCCGCGGACAACCTCCCGCGATGCACATCTCCTAGCGCAGGCGCTGCTGACGGCACTGCTCGAAGATGCAGATCGCCGCAGCCGCCGCCACATTCAGCGACTCCATCCCGCCCGGCTGAGGTATCGTCACTCGCAACGTTGCGTGGTCGCGCCAGAACGGCGAAACACCCGCCCCCTCATTGCCCATGACCCAAGCCACACGCCCAGACAAATCGGCATCGTAGATCGCCTCCGCACCATGCGAATCAGTGATCGTCACGCGTACTTCAGGCGAGAGTCGCGTCGTTAATTCCGCCGGCTCAACGTCCTCGTAAATGCCCAGCAGGAAATGCGCGCCCATCGCCGAGCGCAGCACCTTCGATGACCACGCATACACCGTCCCGGGCGCGCAAAACACATGCTGAATGCCAGCCGCCGCCGCACTCCGCAAAATGGATCCGACATTGCCAGCATCCTGGATACCATCGAGAACCAGACACGTCTCTGCAATGCGCTCAGGCAACAACAGCTCAAGCTTCTCGACCAGCAACACCATCCCTATGCCATGCACGACGCTCGATAGCTGTCCGAACAAAGCATCAGGTAACGTATAGACGTGCGCAGGATCCATCCGATCGACAATCTGCCGCGCTTCCTCATGCTGAAGCGCACCCTCGGTCACAACGCACGTCTCAGGTTGCCCAGCTGCATCAAGATATGCGCTGGCCAGATGCAGCCCCTCGAGCAACGCGTGACCACTGCGACGCTGCTGCGCGGTCGATCCGGCGAGCGCCTTCAGCCGCTTGTAAAGCGGGTTATCCCGCGAGGTAATGGATTTCACTGGGGGAATTCAGAACGGAGGAGAGTCGATGCCCTGTTCCGCAGCAGCCGCTTCCAGCGCCTGCGCAGCAACAACCGGCAGCGGCAGACCGAAGCGCGCGTGCGCTTCACGAACGGGCGCAAACGAACGCCGATGATGCTCGCAAGGGCCATGTTCAAGCAACGCCCTCAAGTGCTGCGGCGTGCCGTAACCGGCGTGGGCATCGAAACCATAAACGGGATGGACATCGTGCAATTGCAGCAGCATCCGGTCGCGCGTGACCTTGGCCAGAATTGACGCTGCAGAGATCTGCGCAATCAACGCGTCGCCACCAATGACCGCCACCGAACGCATCGACAATTGAGGACACCGGTTGCCATCGATCTTCGCCACCGTCGGCGCGACCGACAGCCCTTCCACCGCTCGTTTCATCGCGAGCATGGTAGCGTGGAGAATGTTGATCGTATCGATTTCCTCGACCGTCGCCGAAGCCACGCAATAGGCCAGCGCCCGGTCGATGATCTTCTCGTACAACTCCTCGCGCTTCTTGGCGCTCAGCACCTTCGAGTCGTCAAGTCCGCGAATTTTAGGTTTCGATGGATCGAAGATCACCGCCGCCGCAACCACAGGACCGGCCAGCGGGCCACGGCCGGCTTCGTCCACGCCGCAAATGACGTCGGACGGCATATCGACATCAAAGTCGAACGCAGGCTGCACCGCCCGCCGAACCGCGCCTTTCACGACGATCTTCGCCATTACCGCGGCCTCCTCGTTTCCAGCAACTGCGCCACCGCCTCCGCCGCACGCTGAGCCGTGTTCTGACGTAACGCGTGGTGCATTTCCGTGAAGATTTCCGTCAGTGTCGCGCGGTTTGCATCGTCGTTCAACTGTTTCAGCGTCGCGTCCGCCAGCGCTTCGGGTGTCGCGAAATGCTGCAGAATTTCCGGCACGACAAACCGCCCGGCCAGGATGTTCGGCAAGCCGACATACGGCAAATAACCCTGCCGCTGCATGATCTGGCCCGTCAGCCAAGGCACCTTGTATGAGATGACCATCGGCTTCTTGAGCAATGCCGCTTCCAGCGTCACCGTGCCGCTCTTGACCAGAATGGCGTCGGCGGCAGTCATCGCAACCTGGGCCTTGCCTTCAGTAATCGTCAGCGAGAGATTCGGATGCGCGGCCACCAGTGGCTGCAACAGTTCGCGCAACGCGGCATTCGCCGCCGGCATCACGAAACGCACGCCCGGTTCGCGAAGCTGCATGAGCTCCATGGCGTCGAAAAACGTAGGGCCGATCAACGCGATCTCCGAACGTCGACTGCCCGGCAACACTGCGATGATCGGACCGCCTTCCGGCAAGCCCAATGCGCGGCGCGCGCCCTCAACGTCAGGCACGAGCGGAATTTCATCGGCGAGCGGATGGCCCACGTAGGTAGACGCAATGCCCGCCTTCTCCATCAGCGCCGTTTCGAACGGGAACACGCACAGCATGTGATCGACTGCTTTGACGATCTTCTTGATCCGGCCGCCGCGCCATGCCCAGATCGACGGACACACGAAATGCACCGTCGGAATACCGGCATCGCGCAACGCGTGTTCGAGACCAAAATTGAAATCGGGCGCATCCACGCCAATGAACACCGACGGCGGTTCCGCAAGCAGTTGCCGCTTGAGCTCGTTGCGGATGCCAAGGATCTCGGGAATATGCTTCAGCGCTTCGACATACCCGCGCACGGTGAGCTTGTCCATCGGCCAGTGGGCATCGAAACCGGCCGCCGTCATGCGTGGACCACCAATCCCGTTGAACTGCGTCCCGGCCGGCAAGCGCTGGTTCAGACCCTCAAGCAGGGAAGCCGCGAGCAGATCTCCCGACGGCTCGCCCGCCACCATCGCTACGCGCAGAGGGGCGGGAGCCAGCGTCATTGGGCGCTCGGTCAACGGATGATGCCGCGCTGCGACGCGTCGATGAAATCAGCCAGCGCCGTGACAGGCGCATCACCATCGCCACCTGCAGACGCGAGTTCGCGCAATTGCACCTTCGCTTCTTCGAGCGTCGCGCCGCTCTTGTACAACACGCGATACGCCGAACGCAGCGCGGAAATAGCCTCAGCCGAAAAACCGCGCCGGCGCAGCCCTTCCACATTGATACCGTGCGGTTCAGCCTTGTTACCGGCAGCAATCACAAACGGCGGGATGTCCTGCACAAGCGCGGACGCGCCACCCAGCATGGAATGCGCGCCGATGCGCACGAACTGATGCACGCCCGACATGCCGCCCACAATGGCGTGGTCGCCAATGATCACGTGCCCCGCCAGTTGCGCGTTGCTCGACATGATGACGTTGTTACCCAACTGGCAGTCATGGCCCACATGCACGTACGCCATGATCCAGTTGTCGTCGCCGATGGTGGTAACGCCCGTATCCTGCACCGTGCCGGTATGAATGGTCGTGAATTCGCGGATAGTATTGCGGTCGCCAATCACAAGCCGGGTCGGCTCGTCCTTGTACTTCATGTCCTGCGGCCGGCCGCCGACCGATGCGTAATGGCCGATGCGGTTATCGCTGCCGAGGACCGTATGCCCTTCAATGACGCTATGCGAGCCGATAGTCGTGCGCGCGCCAATCTGCACGTGCTGGCCGATGATCGCGTACGGGCCGACTTCGACGGATTCGTCGAGCTGCGCGCCCGGCTCGATAATCGCGGTAGGGTGAATCTTGCTCATGCGCCCTCGCTTGGGTGTTCTGTTGCTGAGTTTGCCCTGCTCTGCCGCGCCTTTTATGGCGTGCCAGGCGTCTTCGTGTCGGCGGCCGTGTTCTTTACGGTGCACATCAGTTCGGCTTCCGCTGCCACTGCGCCGTCCACTTCGGCACGCGCGCTGAACTTCCAGATGCCGCGCATATAGCGCTCGAAGTTCACGTTCAGGATCAGCTGATCGCCGGGTTCGACCACGCGCTTGAAGCGCGCCTTGTCGATGCCCACGAAGTAATACAGAGTCGTTTCAGGATCGTGCGGTTCCTTTTCCTCGGCGAACGTCAGGAGCGCGGCTGCCTGCGCAAGCGCTTCAAGAATCAGCACGCCGGGCATCACGGGCCGTGTCGGGAAGTGACCCTGGAAATACGGCTCGTTGATCGACACGTTCTTCAGCGCTTTGATGCTCTGATGCGGCGTGAGTTCGAGTACACGATCGACGAGCAGGATCGGATACCGATGCGGCAGCAACGTGAGGATCTTGTGAATGTCTAGATTGATTTTTTCGGTGCTCATAGTCGTTCTGCTCGCGCGCTTCACAGCGCGGGTGTTGACTGCGAGACCGCTTGTCAGAACCTAACAAACGGACTCGCGTGGGATGCCGGTTTTTACCGTCTTAGTGCTTGCCTGAAGTGCTGCCCGGGATGTTATCCGCGGTGTTATCCGGGTTGGTGCCCGCAGCTACGGTCGCTTCAAGCGTCTTGATGCGTTCGCGCAACTTGTCCAGATTGCGCACAATGGCGGCGCTCTTGTTCCAGTCGGCGTGATTCACGGCAGGGAACGCGCTGGTGTACATGCCCGGCTTCAGCAGCGATTTCGATACGCCCGACTGCGCCGTGACAATCACGTAATCCGCCAGCGTCACGTGGCCCGCGATGCCCACTGCGCCGCCGATCATGCAATGCCGCCCGATGTTCGTGCTGCCCGCAATGCCCGCGCAGCCTGCAATCACGGTATAAGCGCCGATCCGGCAATTATGCCCGATCTGGACCTGATTATCGATCTTGACGCCTTCCTCGATCACCGTGTCGGCCATAGCGCCCCGGTCGATCGTGGTGTTTGCACCGATCTCCACGTCCTGCGCGACAACCACCGCGCCGACTTGCGGGATCTTGACCCAGCTACCGGTGCGCGCGTCGCCGTCGCCGACGAAATCCGCGGCAAAGCCAAAACCGTCCGCACCGATTACCGCGCCTGCATGCACGATCACGCGCGCGCCGAGCTTACAGCCATGATAGACAATCACGTGAGGATAAAGATGGACGTCATCGGCCAGCTTCACGCCCCGGCCAATACTCACGCCCGCGTCCAGTTTCACACGTTCGCCAATCTCAGCGCCCGCGTCCACGCTCACGTGCGGCCCGATCACGGCACTCGCCGCCACCTTCGCACCCGGATGAATAAACGCCGTGGGATGCACGCCGGGTTCGACCGGCGGCGTGGCGAGGTCGATGAAAACCTGCGCCACACGTGCAAAATAAGCGTAGGGATTTGCCGTGACGATAAAGTTACGCCCTTCCGGCGCCGCCACTTTTTCCAGGTCCGCTGGGGAAATCAGCACCGCACCGGCCTGCGTGCTTTCCACTTGAGACAGATATTTCTGGTTCGCGAGGAAAGCGAGTTGCGTGGGGCCCGCTTTGTCGAGCGGCGCGAGGCCATTCACGCGATGCGCTGCATCGCCTGCTATGTCTCCGCCGAAGCGCTGCGTCAGTTCACCCAGTGAAATCGTGCTGTCTGATGCCATCCGATACCGCTCCCGATCAGTTCGAACTGCTAGCTGGATTGGTCGACAGGCTCGCCTGATTTGCGGCCAGCGCCTTCAGCACCTGATCGGTGATGTCGATACGCGGACTGACGTACACTGCTTCCTGCACGATCAGGTCGTAATGCTGCGCTTCGGCAATCTGCTTGATGACCTTGTTCGCCTTGTCCAGCACTGCAGCAAGTTCTTCGTTACGACGCTGGTTCAAGTCTTCGCGAAATTCGCGTTGTTTGCGCTGGAAGTCCTGGTCGAGCTGCGACAAATCGCGTTGCTTGGCAGCACGGTCGGCAGGCGCCATGGTGGCGCCGTTCTTGTCCATCGCGTCCGACATGGTCTTCAGACGTGCTGCCATGTCCTGCAATGCCTTGTCGCGCTTCGAAAATTCCAGTTCGAGCTTGCTCTGCGCAGCCTTGGCCGCTGCCGACTCACGCAAGATTCGATCGGAGTTGACGGCTGCAATCCGGGTCTCTTGCGCGTCCGCCGTGGCGGCACCCATCAGGCCGAGCGTCACCGACATAACAAGCGCCAACGCTACATGTTTCGAAAGCTTACCGGTTCGCAAAGTCTTCCTCACGTTACTTATTTACTCCACTGACTTGTCTTGCTCAATCCGTTGAATCAAGGCACGCAATCAGATCACCCAGTTAAGCCACTGCGTCCGGCGCCCCGGTTCCGCAACAAGAGCGGAAAACCGGGCCACCAACACATCCTGATCGCGGTTTAGAACGCCGTACCGATCTGGAACTGGAACTTCTGATACTGGTCGCCGGCATGCTTCGTCACCGGGAAACCCAGGCTCAACTTGAGCGGGCCGATTGGCGAGATCCACGCGAGACCGAAACCGTAACCATACCGCAGGCCGTTCGCGCCCGTGCTGGTACCGCCCTGACCCGGATCGCCCCAGACGTTACCGCCGTCGAGGAAGGTAAAGACGCGCAACGTGCGGTCATAACCCGTACCCGGCAACGGGAAGGTCAACTCGATGTTACCCACGGCCATGCGCGAACCACCGATCGGGTCGCCCGTGGTCGTGTCACGCGGACCCAGCGAGCTCGGTTCATACCCGCGAACCGAGCCGATACCGCCAGCATAGTAGTTCTTGAAAATTGGGTACGTCTGGCCTTGCAGGCCCTTACCGTAGCCACCCTGCAAGTTGAAGCCGAGTACGAAGCCGCGCGCGAACGAATAGTAATACTGCGCTTGCGCGTCGGCCTTGATGTAGGTGGTGTTACCCGCCGGCGTACCGTATTCGAAGTTCGTCTGCGTGTAATAACCGCGGCTCGGGACCAGCGCGCTATCACGATTGTCACGCGACCAGCCCACCGTCACCGGCACGTTGTTCACGACGCGGCCGAATTCCTTCACGTAATCGATATAACTTTGCGGCGTAGCGGAATCGATATCGAGCGTGTTCTGCTCAAGACCCGCACCGAAGTAGACAGTGTCCTGCTCCGAGAACGGAATGCCGAACTTCAGGTCACCACCAATGGTAACGATCTTGAAGCTGGAATCCGTGGAGTAATACAGCGGCTGATACGTGCGGTAGTACAGGTCGGTAATACGCTTGATGCCGTCGATGGTGAAGTACGGATCGACTTGCGTCACCGTCAGCGTCCGATACGTCTTGGCCGTGTTGATATTCACCGAAAGGCTGGTACCCGAACCGAACACGTTGTCCTGCGACACACCGGCCGACAGCACCACCTTGTCCGTTGACGAGAAACCCGCGCCGAGCGTAATCGCGCCGGTTGGCTTTTCAGCGACCTTCACGTCCACGTCCACCTGGTCGTTCGTGCCTTCGACCGGAATCGTGGTCACGTCGACATCGGTAAAGTAGCCGAGACGGTTCACGCGATCCTTCGACAACGCCAGCCGGCTCGAATCGAACCACGAGCTTTCGAGCTGACGCATTTCGCGACGCACCACTTCGTCACGGGTACGCGTATTGCCGACGATGTTCACGCGCCGCACATACACGCGACGGCTCGGATCCACATTCAGCGTCAGGTCAACGGTGTGCTCAGCTTGATTGATCTGCGGCTGGGCATTGACCTGCGCGAACGCATAACCATATTCGCCGAGCTTGTCGACGATGGCCTTCGTGGTCGCCTGCAGCTTTTCGGCCGAGAAACGGTCACCTGGTTTGATCTTGATGAGTTTGGTCAACTCGGCCGAGCGGTCAAGCAGATTACCCGAGAGCTTGATCGCGCTGATCTTGTACGGTTCGCCTTCGTGCAGCGCGATCGTCAGGTACATGTCCTTCTTGTCGGGCGAGATGGACACCTGCGTCGAGTCGATGTTGAACTCGAGATAACCGCGATTCAGGTAGTACGAGCGTACGTTTTCAAGGTCGCCCGTGAGCTTGTCCTTCGCGTACAAGTCGTTCTTCGTGTACCACGAGAACCAGTTCGGCGTGGACAGCTGCATCTCGTCGCGCAGCGTGCTCGTGCTGACCGCCTTATTGCCGATGAAGTTGATCTGGCGGATCTTCGCGCTCGGACCTTCAGCCACCGAAAACAGGATCTGCACGCGGTTACGGTCGACCGGCGTCACGGTAGTCGTGACTTCGGCTGCATAGAACCCGCGCGTCAGGTATTGACGCTTGAGTTCCTGCTCGGCTTTGTCGACGAGTGCCTTGTCGTACGAGCGGCCCTGCGACAAGCCCACTGCGCGCAACGCCTTCGTTAGGTTGTCCTTTTCGAACTCGTGGATCCCGGAGAAGTCGATCTGCGAAATGGCCGGACGCTCCTGCACCTGCACCACCACCACGTTGCCCTGTGTGGCGATCTGGACGTCGTTGAAGAAGCCCGTTGCATAAAGCGCGCGAATTGCTTCGGAGGCTTTGTCGTCGGTGAACGTGTCGCCCTGCTTGATAGGCAAGTAGGCGAATACCGAACCGGGTTCAATGCGCTGAAGGCCGTCAATCCGGATGTCCTGCACGACAAACGGCGTTGTCGCGTGCGCCGCCATTCCGGTTGCGGCCAATGCTGCGGCCACAGCCGACTTAGGAACAAAGCGATGAGGTTTGAACAACGTGCTTCCCCAGTGTGTATAGCTGCATCAAGCCGGACGGCGTTCGTTCAAGCGCCGCCAGACAAGATGGAAAAGGATCAAGGTGAACGCCCAAGCCGGATCAAAAGCGGATCAGACGGGCAAGGTCATTGAAGAGTGCGATCATCGACAACGCAACGATGCAAACAAGACCCGCCCGCTGCAAAACCAGTTGCCAGCGATCTGACACGGCCTTGCCGGTTGCGGCTTCAACCAAATAATATAACAGATGCCCACCGTCAAGAACCGGAATCGGTAACAAGTTCAAGACGCCGAGACTAATACTCACGAGCGCGAGGAATGAAAGAAACGCCGACAATCCAAGCCGCGCGCTCTTGCCGGCGTAGTCGGCGATCGTCACCGGCCCCGAAAGATTTTTCAGCGATGCTTCGCCCGTGATCATCCGCCCGAACATGCGCAGCGAATAAATGCTGATGTCCCAGGTCCGCTTCACGCCCAGCTGCAGGCTTTCGACCGGACCGTAACGCACGTCCACCGACGGAATCCGGGTCGCGAGCGACGCGCCGATCCGGCCGACATCGCGGTGCGTGGCAGTGTCCTGCTTGAGCTCCGGCACGATCTGCACTACGCGCTGCGCGCCGTTGCGCTCAACGGTCAGCGAGACCGGCTTACCCGGACGATGCTGCACGTACTCGATAAAACCCATCGCGTTATCGATCTTTTTACCGTCGATAGCGCGCAACACATCGCCGGCCTGCAAGCCCGCTTTCGCGGCCGCGCTGCCCGCTTCCACACCGGCTACCGCCAACGTTCCGCCACCCGGCTCGAAACCGAGTTTGTCCATGAAATCCTGGTCGACATCCTGATCGTCGATCTTGCCCACGCTCACCGGGAAATCGAACGTGCCGCTGTTCGTCCTGGCCGTCAGCACCACCCGGCGATGATCAAATGACGCGTCGAGCAGTTTCCAGCGCAGGTCGGACCATGAGCGCACCTTATGCGTCTCGCCGCTTGCATCGCTGTCACTCTGCACATCGCGCATTGAAACGACTGTCTCGCCGCCCTCGAAGCCCGCCTTGGCGGCAACGGTATTGGGCGCGGGCGTGGCGATAATGGCAGCAGGCTCCGACACGCCACCCGCGAACACGCCGGCAAACAGCAAGATGGCGAGGATGAAGTTCGCCACCGGTCCCGCGATAACAATGGCGATCCGCTTGAACACCGGCTGACGATTGAATGCGCGCGGCAAATCGGCTTCGGGAATGCTCGTTTCCGCTTCGCGCTCGTCGAGCATCTTCACGTAGCCGCCGAGCGGCAGCGCCGAAATCGTCCATTCGGTGCCACTGGTCTTGCTGACCCATTTCACGAGCGGCTTGCCGAACCCGACCGAAAATCGCAGGACCTTGACGCCGCACATCCGCGCGACGCTGTAATGGCCGAACTCGTGGACGACGACCAGCACGCCGATAGCCACCACAAATGCAACGATTTCGATCAGGAAGTTCATGGCGACCTCAATGCAGGACGCGTTCGGCGTGCGGCGCGTCGGCTGTCAGCAAAGCAGCGAACTCGCCTGCCAGGCGACGCGCTTCGGCATCGGCGGCGAGCACTTCATCGAGCGTGGATGCACTGCCGTTCGGCAACGCATTCAGTACGCGCTCGACCACGTCCCCGATCGCCATGAAGCCGATACGGCGAGCAAGGAACGCCTCCACCGCGACCTCGTTGGCCGCGTTGAGCGCCGCGCTCGCGGTGCCGCCGGCTTCCAGCGCCTGCAGCGCGAGCGCGAGGCAAGGGAAACGTTTCAGGTCAGGCTTCTCGAAGGTAAGTGTTGCAATTTGTGCAAGATCAAGTTGAGCAACGCCTGAATCCACACGCTCCGGAAACGCCAGCGCATAGGCGATCGGCGTACGCATGTCGGGGTTGCCGAGCTGCGCGAGCACGGAACCGTCCGCGTATGAAACCAGAGAATGAATCACGCTTTGCGGATGGATCAGCACTTCAATGCGCGAACCCGGAACGTTGAAGAGCCAATGGGCCTCGATTACTTCGAGGCCCTTGTTCATCATCGTGGCGGAATCGACGGAAATCTTGCGGCCCATGGCCCAGTTCGGGTGCTTGCAGGCTTCGTCGGGCGTGACGCGGCGCAGAGTAGACGGATCGCGGGTGCGGAACGGGCCGCCGGACGCTGTCAGGATGATCTTCGATACCCCGCCGTGCAGCGCTATCTCACGCGGCATGCACTGGAATACCGCATTGTGCTCGCTATCGACGGGCAGCAGGACTGCGTTGTTGTCGTGCACCGCGTCGATGAAAATCTTGCCCGACATGACCAGCGCTTCCTTGTTGGCCAGCAGGATGCGCTTGCCCGAACGCGCGGCAGCCAGCGTAGGCGCCAAGCCGGCAGCACCGACAATAGCCGCGACCACCGTGTCGCAACTCGCGCTCTCGGAGACGTCCACAAGCGCTTGCGGACCGTAGCTCACCTCGGTCTTGCAGCCTTGGGCGCGCAGCGCGGCGGCGACCTTCGCTGCTGTATCGGCGTCACCGACCACGGCCACTTCCGGCTGGAACTGCACACACTGGTCGACGAGCTTGTCGCCGTTGCGATGCGCGGTCAGCGCGTAGACCTTGAAGCGGTCCGGATGCCGTCCCACGACGTCGAGCGTGCTTTCGCCGATCGAGCCCGTGGAACCGAGCAGAGTCAGACGTTTTTGCATAATTCCTTCTTTAGCCGATTAGCCGATTGACTGGGCAACAGGACCGAGCAACAGGAGTGCGATCGGCAATACGGGCAACAAGGCGTCGATCCGGTCGAGAACGCCACCGTGCCCGGGCAGTAATCCGCTCGAGTCCTTGACGCCAGCCTGGCGTTTCAGCAGGGATTCGAACAGGTCACCAATTACGCTGAATACGGTCAGCACCGTCAGCGACAGAAGCGCGCCGGCCCAGCCGAGATGCGCCACCAGCGCCGAAAAAAGTGTCGGCGCAAAAACCAGCGTGGCCGCGCCCGCAGAGCCGACGATCATGACCGCCAGCCAGCCGCCCACCGCGCCTTCGCGGGTTTTGCCCGGACTGATGGATGGCGCGAGTTTATGACGGCCGAACGCTTTTCCGGCGAAGTATGCGCCTATGTCGGCCAGCCATACGACTAGGAGAAGCGATAGCACGAACGCCACCCCGACCGCACGGGCCGCCACCAGCGCATGCCAGCAGGCCACGAACGTCACAATGCCGGCGAACAGCAGGAAGACGCGCCAGGCGCCGTCGGCGAGAGCGGGCTTGCGCGCAAGCGCGAACGGCCCGGCCAGCACCCAGAATATGGCCGCCATCTGATACAGCGGTTTGTAACCCAGCCCGAGCCGCGTGCTGGCGATCAGCGCCATGCCGGCAACCACCGCGTACACCACCGGCGACCCGCCGCCCAGCTTGAGCAGGCGCGCCCATTCCCAGGCAGCAAAGATGACCACGACGGCGATCAGTGCCGCGAAAACGCCGACTGGCGCGAATAACGTGATTGGCAGAAGCACTGCCAGCAGGACGATTGCCGTGATGACACGGGTCTTTAGCATGAAAGGGTGTCGGCCTTCTGCGATTGCGGTTCGAGCTGCGCGCTGGTGCGCCCGAAGCGGCGTTCGCGCTCAGCATACGATTCGATCGCGCGAGCCAGTGCTTCGGCGTCGAAATCGGGCCAGTAGGTATCGGTGAAATAGAGCTCGGTGTACGCCATCTGCCACAGCAGGAAATTGCTGATGCGCTGCTCCCCGCCCGTCCGGATAAACAGGTCGGGTTCGGGCGCGTAGGCCATGGCGAGGTGCTGCTCGAACGCCGCTTCGTCAACTGGAACGACACGGCCTTCCAGAACCGACTGTTCCGCAAGCTTTTTTGCCGCCTGCATGACGTCCCAGCGGCCGCCGTAATTCGCGGCGATGGTCAGCGTCAGCCGCGTATTGCGCGCTGTCTTGGTTTCGGCGCGCTGGATCAGCGCACGGATACGGTCGTCGAACATGGAGGTGTCGCCGACCACGCGCAAACGGATGCCATTGGCGTGCAGCTTGCCGACTTCCCGTTCCAGCGCCGTCACGAACAGGCGCATGAGAAAGGAAACTTCGTCGGTCGGGCGACGCCAGTTTTCGGAACTGAAAGCGAACAGCGTCACGAATTCGACGCCTTGGCGCGCACAGCTTTCGACCGTAGCCCGCACGGCGTCGACGCCGCGCGTATGCCCGGCGACGCGCGGCAGGCGCCGTTGCGTCGCCCAACGGCCGTTGCCGTCCATGATGATCGCGATATGACGTGGGATAGCCGCGACATCGGGTACGCGAACGGTAGAGCTGGTATAGGTCATGGCCGCTGAATCTAAGTATCGACAGAGTGACGCGCCGGCACGACGCAAGAGACCGGAAACGGTCTCAAACCGTCATGATTTCGGCTTCTTTCGACACAACCAGCTTGTCGATTTCCGCGACGTTTTTATCGGTGAGCTTCTGGACGTCATCGCTTGCACGGCGTTCGTCGTCCTCGGAGATTTCCTTGTCCTTCACGAGCCTCTTCAGTTGCTCATTAGCGTCGCGACGCAGATTGCGTACCGCAATCTTGGCGTTTTCGCCTTCGCTCTTGACGACTTTCGTCAGCTCGCGGCGGCGTTCTTCCGTCAACGCAGGCATCGGGACGCGGATCTGATCGCCCTGGTTGGACGGGTTGAGGCCCAGGTCGGAGTCGCGAATCGCTTTTTCCACCACCGGCACCATCTTCTTTTCCCACGCCTGAACGCCGATCGTACGCGCGTCGATCAGCGTCATGTTCGCCACTTGCGAAATGGGCACGCTCGAGCCGTAGTAATCCACTTGGATATGGTCCAGCAAGCCCGTGTGGGCGCGGCCCGTGCGGATCTTGGCAAGATCGTTCTTGAACGCTTCGATCGACTTCTGCATCTTCTGATCGACGCTCTTCCTAATGTCAGCCACACTCATTTGAGCCTCCGTACTTTTATTGCGTGCAGTGCCGGCGGTGGCGGCGCAGTTCCCATGGGACCGCGCCCGCCCTCACCCTTTGTCACCGCGAGAGTTTACACGTGGACGAGCGTACCTTCGTCGTCGCCCTGAATGATGCGCTTGAGCGCGCCCGGCTTATTGATCGCAAACACGCGAATTGGCAGCTTCTGGTCGCGGCACAGCGCAAACGCCGTCGCGTCCATTACTTGCAAATTCTTGCCGATCGCTTCATCGAAACTGATCGTGCTATAGCGCGTGGCGCTCGGGTCTTTCTTGGGATCGGCGGAATATACACCATCCACTTTGGTCGCTTTCAGCACGACTTCCGCACCGATTTCCGAGCCGCGCAGCGCAGCGGCTGTGTCGGTGGTGAAGAACGGATTGCCCGTACCGGCCGCAAAAATGACCACTTTGCCTTCTTCGAGTTGGCGAATGGCGCGCGGGCGAATATACGGCTCGACCACCTGATCCATGCGCAGCGCGGATTGCACACGCGCCTCGATACCGGCGTGACGCATGGCGTCCTGCAATGCGAGCGCGTTCATCATGGTGGCGAGCATACCCATGTAATCGGCGGTCGCACGGTCCATGCCGGCCGCACCACCGGCCACGCCGCGAAAAATATTACCGCCGCCGATGACGACCGCGAGTTGCGTGCCCATGCGCACCACTTCCGCGACGTCTGCCACCATCCTTTCGATTGTCGCGCGATTGATGCCGAAGGCATCGTCGCCCATTAGTGCTTCGCCGGAGAGTTTGAGGAGTACGCGTTTGTAGGCTGTGGGCATATGAGGGTTCCGATCGCGCCGAGAGGGAGTGCAACAACGTAGAACTGTAGGGGTGAAACGATATTTCCGGCAAGCATCCCATATTGGACAAGCCGCGGCGGCGTAACGGATTTACCAGGCGGTCAACCTGAATCAACCCCGGTTTGCCCGTCCGGCGCGGTTTTGACCGCCATGAGGGCGCGAGGCTGACGTTTCCCGATGGGTGACGAACGGTGACGCCAGACTCGCATTCAACTGCTTTTTACTGCATTTTTGACTCGGCGGTCAGTGAGCCGGCTTCGAGCGGCCCGGTTGACGGGCCGGCTGATGCTGCACCGCACTGCTGCGCGCATTCGCCTCGCGCCACTGCTTTACGGTTGCTTGATGCGCCTGCTTTAGCTTAACGCCTGCGCAACCGTGACCGTGACCGCCGTTTGAAGTTTTAGCCTTGCTTGGCAGCAGCAACTTGCGCGGCCACTTCGGCAGCGAAGTCGTCCGTCCGCTTTTCGATGCCTTCGCCGACGACGAACAACGCAAACTTCTGCACCGACGCGCCTGCCGCCTTCAACATCTGTTCGATCGTCTGCTTGTCGTTCTTAACGAACGTCTGGTTCAGCAACGAGACTTCCTTCAGGTACTTCTGAACGCTGCCATCGACCATCTTCGCAACGATCTCAGCCGGCTTGCCCGATTCCGCAGCCTTCTGCTCAGCGATGCTGCGTTCCTTCGCGATCAATTCCGCCGGAACGTCGTCCGACGACAGCGAAACCGGCTTCATTGCAGCAACGTGCATGGCAACGTCCTTGCCGACCTGCTCGTCCGCGCCCGTGAATTCGACCAGCACGCCGATACGCGTACCGTGGAGATACGAAGCCAGCTTGTTGGCGGATTCAAAACGCACGAAACGGCGAACCGAGACGTTTTCGCCAATCTTGCCGATCAACGCGAGGCGCACTGCGTCGACAGTCGAGCTTTCCAGCGGCAGGGCCGAGAGAGCGGCCACGTCAGCCGGATGATTCTTCGCGATGAGTTCAGCGACAGCCTTGCCAAACGCCAGGAAGTCGTCGTTCTTCGCAACGAAGTCGGTTTCGCAGTTCAGTTCGACCAAAACGCCCACGCCGTCGGCGATGTGCGACGTCACGATGCCTTCAGCCGTCACGCGCGATGCTGCCTTGCTTGCCTTGTTGCCCAGCTTCACGCGCAGCAGCTCTTCAGCGCGCTCCATGTCGCCTTCAGCTTCCGTCAGCGCCTTCTTGCATTCCATCATGGGCGCGTCGGTCTTTGCGCGCAGTTCTGCCACCATGCTTGCGGTAATTGCCGCCATCATTTGCTCCTTGAGTCTGTGCCGTGCTTTCGCACGTATCGCACTATTGACACGCGCCGCCGGCGAGAATTGCCCGCAGCCAGAATGGGGGTGTTGCCTGATACTTCTCGCGTACTTCACAACTGTTTCGCGTTCTGCTGCCCACGAATACTGCCGTCATTACTTTATGTTGCAGTTGCCGTCGGTTAAAAAAAGGGGGCCTTTCGCAAAGCCCCCTTTTTTGCCGAAACCATCATGTCGGCGTCTTATGCAGAGACTTACGCTTCTGCGTTGACTTCCACGAAGTCGTCGCCATCACCACTGCGAACAGCCTGCACGACTTCGTTCACTGCGCTCGAACGGCCTTCCAGGATCGCGTCGGCCACGCCCTTCGTGTACAACATGACTGCCTTGCTGGCGTCGTCGTTACCCGGGATCACGTAGTCGATGCCTTCCGGCGAGTGGTTCGTATCGACCACGGCGATAACCGGAATGCCCAGCTTCTTGGCTTCGGTCACGGCAATCTTGTGGTAACCAACGTCAACCACGAAAATTGCGTCCGGAATGCCGCCCATGTCCTTCACGCCGCCAATCGACTTAACCAGCTTGGCCATTTCACGTTCGAACAGGAGCGCTTCCTTCTTGCTCATGCGTTCCGTTTCACCCGCTTCCAGCGCTGCTTCCATGTCTTTCAGGCGCTTGATCGATACCTTCAGCGTCTTGAAGTTGGTCAGCATGCCGCCGAGCCAGCGTGCATTCACGAAAGGCATGCCAGCGCGTTGCGCTTCTTCTGCCACCGTGTCACGCGACTGGCGCTTCGTGCCAACGAACAAAATCGTGCCGCGATTGGCCGCCAGTTGACGCACGTACTTCAGCGCGTCGTTGTACATCGGCAGCGTTTTTTCGAGGTTGATAATGTGAATCTTGTTGCGATGACCGAAAATGAACGGTGCCATTTTCGGGTTCCAGAAGCGAGTTTGGTGACCGAAGTGGACACCGGCTTCCAGCATTTCACGCATTGTTACTGCCATGAGAGTTCTCCGCGAGGGTTAGGTCTTAAGTCGGCTGCCGCATCGGGCGCCCCGTGTTTCTTAGCCGAGTTTCCCCGGACCGGAGCGCCGGACACCCTGGGTGCGCCGGCTTGCGATTCAAAGTCCGATCTTTCTGCACGCCTTTCGCACCGGCTTCCCGAGAAAACGTTGTTTTCAGGGAGACCCTTGGGAAGACCTATAGAGAAGACGATTACAAAGTAGATGCAGACTTAGCCAGCGAGTATATCACGCTCAAATGACGCGGCTCAAGATGTCCGCTCATCCGAACAGGCGCAGAGATGGCTGTCCCCAGTCGCCTCGCCGAGGGCTAAAGGCGCCCTTGCGATCGGTAAAAATTGCGTGGGATTTCTCACACTTCCAAGAATGGCAGTCATGCCCCCGCCCCTCGAGCTTGCATCAGCACCTGAAATTGGCTCCTCAGACACCCAATCGAAAGCAAAACCTTACAAGCCCGACATCGGGCCTAAGACACGGTTTCGGGTTCGGAAGGCAGCCACCCGCTCTTCCTTGGCTCGCCGCGGGCAATCGCAGGCGGCTGCACATCCCGCCTGAGAGTGTTCGTGTGTGGCGCTTGCCTTACCGGCTGTTTGGCCCCGTGTTCAGCGCCGACAGTCTGCGGCAATGCGTTTCGCTATCGCTCATGCGATAACCCCGCTCTGATCGGCGTCGCTTGATGTTTGCCGACACTCATCGCAGCAGAGTCCGCGCGACTTCCGCGCAACTGAGAGCGCAGTCGACAGGGGAGCAGAGCGCAGTCGACAGGGGAGCAGAAATCGGCTAGAAAGCGGACGAGGAGCAGACGAGGTAAGAGCCAACGATTGCGTGCGGTTACGTCATGCTACCGCCCTTCGCGCGTGGGAATTCTTTTTGTAGTGCTGCTTATCAACTGTCGTCCGCCCATATTTGATCGCACACTCGCAGGCTTCATTCTCAGTGGCAAAATCCCCAAGCGAACCGATAGCGCGATGATGGCCGTCAGGTGATCGAAGAACCAGCATGGACGCAAATGACCCCGCAGAACCGACGGCCAAGGGCAGCAAGATCCAACCCTTGTATGGAACAGGAATGGCATGCATGTCAGTGTCCGCTTAATATTTATGGGCATTCCCCACCCATAAATTCTAGGACACTCTTTACGGCTTTTCCAAAAACGCGCACTGCTCGTCGAATTGATCAAGTGCGACGAATAGGGCGTCGGCGCGACGGAGCAGGTAGGGCGACCGCTCGATGCAATCCAATATATCGGAGAGCCGTTTGCGCCAATAGTCTGAGGTTAAAAAAGGATTGAGTTCGATTTCTGACAGTGAGTGCTGAATAATCGTTTCAATGTGTGTCAGCTCTCTGTCAATGAGCGCGTGCATTGGTAGTCCTGTCGATGAGTTCACCATAATATTTGTCGGATGATTGCTAGAGCCGTCGTGGGCCGCAATTGTACCTAACGAAAAAATGTGACGCTAAAACGGGACTGCACGATAGATTCGTGAAGCCTAGTCATTTTTTGTCCTTCTGTTGTCCTGTGTAATTGATATGACGCCCGTTTGTCCGTGCCCGCGGCGGCTTGCGCAGTATGTGCCTGGTACGCGTTAGAAGAATCCACCGATGTTGCTGGCGCATGCGGTGGCGGCTGGATTTTTCGGCGCACACGGTTAGTGGGCCGAACCATCCGGGATTTGGCTGGTGAATGATTTTTACCAGCTCGCAGGCTACACAAAGGCGACAAGCGCTAGTGCGATCTGTCCAGTATCGATCGTTGACGAAATTGCGGGGGGTGCGATTCTTTCGAATGAACGGGACAAGCTGGATGACCGGCGTATGCAGTTAGCGCAAAACCGACGCTGGCGGACTTGGCCATTTGCAACTATCCCTCGCCATGAGAATCAGCCGAACAGAAGCGATAAACGTCAGATGGAAGACCTCACTAATTCCAGTTTGACGCGCCTGACCGAGTCAATGACCTGCTCATAGAAAAGTCCCGTTTCAAAGGTCAGGCCTGGCAGCAACCAGCAGTCGGGCCGCGCATTTGATTTCGAAAGCAGTCAGCCCGTCCATCAGGCAGACCGGTGCTAAAATGGCCGATTCGGCCCGAAATGCAGCGGTCTGCCGGGTTACTGGTGAGAACATCCACCGCTTACCCGTAAAAAACCCTGCTGGCTGGTGGTTTCGTACCTGTTGGTGGAATTCTGGTCGAATTTGCGTTAATCCAGATCCGACAAACTAGGAAACCCCTATTCCATAAGGCTTCTGAGGGATTAATGTCCATTACGCTGAAAAACGATCACGATATCGCGCAAATGCGCATCGCCTGCCGCCTCGCCAGCGAAGTCCTCGACTTCATCACGCCGCATATTGTCGCGGGCGTGACGACGGGCGAAGTCGATCGGCTCTGCCACGAATACATGGTGAAGGAGCAAGGCACGGTGCCCGCGCCGCTGAATTATCAGCCGCCCGGCTATCCGCCGTACCCGAAAGCGACCTGCATCTCGGTGAACGACGTGATTTGCCACGGCATTCCTGGCGACAAGGCGCTGAAAAACGGCGACGCGCTGAACATTGACATCACCGTGATCAAGGACGGCTATTTCGGCGATACCAGCCGGATGTTCCTGGTCGGCGAAGGGTCGATCATGGCGAAACGCCTGGTGCAAACCACGTTCGACTGCATGTGGCTCGGGATCGACCAGATCAAGCCGGGTGCGCATCTGGGTGATATTGGGCACGCTATCCAGAAATATGCCGAAGCGCAGGGTTACAGCGTGGTGCGCGAGTATTGCGGCCACGGTGTGGGCAAGGTTTTCCACGAAGACCCGCAGGTGCTGCATTACGGCCGGCCCGGCACGGGCATCGAGTTGGAAGCGGGCATGATCTTTACCGTCGAACCCATGATTAACGCCGGTCGCCGCGATATCCGCACCATGCCTGACCAATGGACGGTCAAGACGCGCGACCGCAGCTTGTCCGCACAATGGGAGCATACGGTGCTGGTCACGCCGACGGGTTACGACGTGCTGACCGTGTCGGCGGGTACGCAAGCGCCATCGCAACTGATCGCAGCGACGGCCTGAAGCCGATCTGATGCAGAACCCGAGTGCCGGGGTTCTGCGTTTGAGCGGTCGCGTTGCTGATTTAGCGAAGCGTGGCCGTGCAGTGCACGCATCGTGTTTTGGACGGTTTTTAAGCGGTCAGATCGCGCCACCTGGATCGCATTCCGTCCGGCAAGCGCTTTTCCCGTTTTGAATTTTCGTCGTTAATCTGCGCCGAATCGTTGAAGCCAATCATTTCGCCCGGGTTAAAGACAGCTTAAGCTTGCTGTATAGATACTGCGTCAGGGAGAGCACTATCCCACCTTGTCTCCCGGGCAACTCAGGCTCGCGGTCAAGTCTGGGCAGGCATTCGTTTGTGTCATACGCTGCGAGCGGTCAAAGTGGGATGCGCGCTGACTGCATCGCCGTGACCTGCTTGAAAGCCGCGAACCCGAAAGCCTGCGAACCGCCTGTTCGCCACGATCAATTTTCACCCACTGACCTCACGACCCGCCTGCCCATGAGCGTACCTGCCGACGCCCCGCCCCGCGCTGATTCGTTGAAAGCCTCCTACAAGACGGCCAAGGCGGCCCTGCTCGAGCGTTTCCAAAGCGCAACCAACGTCGATGGCCTGATGCACGCCCTCGGGCGCGCGACCGACGATGCGCTCCGAGGCGCCTGGGATGCCTGCGCGATGCCAAAATCGGCGGCGCTGGTTGCGGTCGGCGGCTACGGGCGCGGCGAGCTCGCGCCCTATTCCGACGTCGATATCCTCGTTCTCCTGCCCGATGACGAGACGCCCGACCACGCTGCCTCACAGGCCGCGCGCATCGAACAGTTGATCGGCATGGCGTGGGATCTTGGCCTGGACATCGGCAGCAGCGTGCGTTCGGTGACGCAATGTATCGATGAAGCGAGCAACGACATCACCATCCAGACCTCCCTGCTGGAAGCGCGGCGCATCGTTGGCAGTGAAACCCTGTTCGAGACGTTTGAGGCGCGGTATCGGCAAACGCTTGATCCGCGCGCTTTCTTCCAGGCGAAAGTCCTGGAAATGCGCCAGCGGCACGCGAAGTATCAGGACACGCCGTACAGCCTCGAGCCGAATATCAAGGAAAGTCCCGGCGGCCTGCGCGACTTGCAGCTTATTTTGTGGATCTCGCGCGCGGCCGGTTTCGGCAGCAGCTGGCGTGAACTGGATTCGCGCGGCCTCATCACCGAACGCGAAGCGAGCGAACTGCGCAGAAACGAAGGCTTTCTGAAGACCCTGCGCGCGCGGCTGCATGTGATCGCGCGGCGGCGCCAGGACATTCTCGTCTTCGACTTGCAAACGGCATTGGCCGAAAGTCTGGGCTACAAAGCGACATCGTCCAAGCGCGCGAGCGAACAGCTCATGCGCCGCTATTACTGGGCCGCGAAGGCCGTCACGCAGCTTGCCACCATCCTGATCCAGAACGTGGAAGCGCAACTGTTTCCATCGACGAGTGGCATTACGCGCGTGCTCAACGAACGCTTCGTCGAGAAGCAAGGCATGCTGGAAATTGCCAGCGACGACGTGTTCGAACGCGAACCCAACGCCATTCTCGAAGCGTTCCTTCTGTACGAACAGACGCGCGGCGTGAAGGGTTTGTCCGCCCGGACGCTGCGGGCAATCTATAACGCCCGTGACCTGATGGGCCGCGACTGGCGGCGGGACGCCGAGAACCGGCGCCTCTTCATGGAGATCCTGAAGCAGCCCGAAGGCATCACGCACGCCCTGCGGCTGATGAACCAGACGAGCGTGCTGGGGCGATACCTGCTCAACTTCCGGCGCATTGTCGGCCAGATGCAGCACGACCTGTATCACGTCTATACGGTCGATCAGCACATCCTGATGGTGTTGCGCAATATCCGCCGTTTCGCGATGGCCGAACACGCGCATGAATATCCGTTCTGCAGCCAGCTAATGGGCAATTTCGAGCGCCCGTGGGTGTTGTACATCGCCGCGCTTTTCCACGATATTGCCAAGGGCCGCGGCGGCGATCACTCCGTGCTCGGCATGGCGGATGCACGGCGTTTTTGCCGTGAACACGATGTTGGCGCGGACGACAGCGACCTGGTGGTGTGGCTCGTGGAACAACATCTGACCATGAGCCAGGTTGCGCAAAAGCAGGACACGAGCGATCCGGAAGTCATCAAGCAATTTGCATCGATGGTCAAGACCGAGCGGCGGCTGACCGCGCTGTATCTGCTGACCGTTGCCGATATTCGCGGCACCAGTCCCAAGGTCTGGAACGCGTGGAAAGGCAAGCTGCTCGAGGATTTGTACCGCGCCACGCGCGCCGTGCTCGGCGGCGCCGAACTGCACGCGCACTCGGAACTCAAGTCACGTCAGGAAGACGCGCTCGCGTTGCTGCGGCTTGAAACCGTGCCTGAAAACGCGGAAAAAGTGTTGTGGGACAAGCTCGATGTCGGCTATTTCCTGCGCCACGACGCCGCCGATATCGCCTGGCAAACCCGCGTGCTTTATAAGCATGTGGAGAGCGAGAAGCCCATTGTGCGGGCACGGCCGTCGCCGATTGGCGCCGCGCTCCAGGTGCTGGTGTACGTGCAGGACCGGCCTGATCTGTTCGCCGGTATCTGTGCTTATTTCGACAAAAATGGCCTGTCCGTGCTCGATGCCCGCGTGACGACCACGCGGCACGGCTATGCGCTCGACAATTTTCTGGTCGCGCATCCGGACCATGACGGGCATTATCGCGACATTGCGAATCTCGTCGAACAGCAGTTGAGTATGTTGCTGACCGCCGAGGGCATCTTGCCGGAACCGTCGAAGGGACGGCTTTCACGGCTTGTACGCACTTTTCCGATCACGCCGCGCGTGGACTTGCGTCCCGACGAACGTGGTCAGTATTACATCCTGTCCGTATCGGCTAACGACCGGCAGGGCCTCCTTTATTCGATCGCGCGGGTTCTGGCCCAGCACCGGATCGGCGTCCACGCGGCGCGGATCAATACGCTTGGCGAACGCGTGGAAGACGTGTTCCTGCTCGACGGCAAAACCCTATCCGACAACCGGACACAGATCCAGGTCGAAACTGAACTGCTGCGCGCGATCGCAGCCTGAGAATATATGCGCGTCAAACTGACAGCGAAGCACCCGCGCCCGGCATCGCCGGCACGTTCCCCCGTCCGTACCGGCAGCGCTGCCGGCCGGAAGAAACCCCCGCGCGCCGAGATGGCGAGCGCCGAGCGGCCAGCGCGTAGTGAGAAACCTGCGGGCGGTGCACGGCCAGCGGGTGCTGGTTCGGGTGCGGGCGAGCGGAAACCTTTCAAGGCGCGTAGCGATGACTCGCGTGGCGCGGGGGATCGCGGAGCGCGGCCTTCGTTTGAGGATCGCGGGGCACCGCGTGGTGATCGGCCTTCGGGCGACGGTGAACGTCGTCCGTATGCGCCTCGCGGCGACGCCCCACGTGGTCCGAGCAGCGATCGTGGTCCGCGCCCTTCGTTTGGTGATCGTGGTGCTCCGCGTGGTGATCGGCCTTCGGGCGATGGTGAACGTCGTCCGTATGCGCCGCGTGGCGATGCTCCGCGTGGTCCGAGCAGCGACCGTGGTCCGCGCCCTTCCTTTGGTGATCGTGGTGCTCCGCGTGGTGATCGGCCCTCTTCTGGCGATGGTGAACGTCGTCCGTATGCGCCGCGTGGCGATGCTCCGCGTGGTCCGAGCAGCGATCGCGGTCCACGCCCTTCCTTTGGCGACCGTGGCGCTCCGCGTGGCGACCGGCCTTCTTCCGGCGACGGCGAACGCCGTCCGTACACGCCGCGTGGCGATGCTCCGCGTGGTCCGAGCAGCGATCGCGGTCCACGCCCTTCCTTTGGCGACCGTGGCGCTCCGCGTGGCGACCGGCCTTCTTCCGGCGACGGCGAACGTCGTCCGTACACGCCGCGTGGCGATGCTCCGCGCGGTCCCAGCAGCGACCGCGGCCCGCGTCCGTCCTTTGGCGACCGTGGCGCCCCGCGTGGCGATCGGCCGTCTGGCGATGGTGAACGCCGTCCGTACACGCCGCGTGGCGATGCTCCGCGCGGTCCCAGCAGCGACCGCGGCCCGCGTCCGTCCTTTGGCGACCGTGGCGCCCCGCGTGGCGATCGGCCTTCGGGCGACGGCGAACGCCGTCCGTTCACACCTCGCGGCGACGCTCCGCGTGGTCCCAGCAGCGATCGCGGCCCGCGCCCGTCGTTCGGCGACCGCGGCGCCCCGCGCGGCGACCGTCCGTCAGGCGACAGCGAACGCCGTCCGTTCAAACCCCGCGACGACTCGCGCGGTCCGGGCGGCGATCGCACGCCTCGCCCATCGTTCAATGACCGCGGCGGCGACCGTGGCACCCCGCGCGAGCGCAATCACTCGCACGACGGGAGCCCGCGCCCCGCTCCCACCGACCGTCAACGGCCATCGAGCGACAGCCCTTACGCAGCTCGCGACACATCCGGACGTTTCGGCGACGACCGGAAGCCTGCCGCGCGCAAACCGGTATCGAAGCCGTCAAAACCGCGTGACGCCGACGCACCTCCCTCACCCGCTCGCATCGCACGCGAAAATGAAGAAGGGCTCGTGCGCTTGTCGAAGGTGATGTCGGAGCTCGGCCTGTGTTCGCGCCGCGAAGCCGATGAATGGATCGAAAAGGGCTGGGTGCTGGTCGACGGAGAAGTCATCGATACGCTCGGCACCAAGATTCGTCCCGACCAGAACGTTGAAATTGCACCCGCCGCGCACGCGGCCCAGATGCAGCAGGTCACCATCCTGATCCACAAACCGGTTGGCTACGTGTCGGGTCAGGCGGAAGACGGTTATCAGCCGGCTGTCACGCTGGTCAATCCGTCCAACCATTGGGCCGACGACCAGTCAGGCATCCGCTTCACGCCGCTGCATTTGCGCACGCTTGCACCGGCGGGACGTCTGGACATCGATTCGACCGGCCTGCTCGTGCTGACCCAGGATGGCCGGGTGGCGAAGCAACTGATCGGTGGTCATTCGGACGTCGATAAGGAATATCTCGTGCGCGTGAAATTCGGCGATCTCGAAGTCGATATCGAACCGCATTTCCCGCCTGAAAGCCTTGCGCTGCTGCGCCACGGCCTCTCGCTCGACGACGTGCCGCTCAAGACAGCGCAAGTCAGTTGGCAAAATGGCGAACAGTTGCGTTTCGTGTTGCGTGAAGGCAAAAAGCGCCAGATTCGCCGGATGTGCGAGCTGGTCGGGCTGGAAGTGGTTGGCCTGAAGCGTATCCGGATGGGACGCGTAACGCTCGGCGCCTTGCCGCAGGGCCAATGGCGTTACCTGGGCGCGGACGAAGCGTTCTAAAAGCAGCTTCGCTCACGCTTTCCGCGGGCTTCAGGCGTCGCGGAAAAACGACGAAATTGTTACCAATCGATGCGAACGGCACCCGCCGATCGCATCGATTTTTTTTGGCCAGCTTTTTGATTAAAGAAAATATGACGCATGACCGTTAGTCAGGTACACGCGCAATTTACCGCTTCGAGTCGCGTGTGCTGGGCGCAGTGCTACTGGAGAATTGCCATGTCCGTTGAGATCATTGTTCGCGAAACGAAAACCGGCCTCGAAATCGTCAGCGGCAGACGTCGACTCGATGCGCTGCTCGCGGTTCGCGACGAAGTCGTCGTCACGAGCCCCGGCGTGGGTGAAGTTGTTATCGCACGGTTGCCGGATGGACGCCTGCAGGCATCGGCGAATCCGGAGCACATCGCATTGTTCCGCCAACCGGCAATGGCGTCGGGACCCAAGAAAAGCTTCGCTTGACGCTTGACGATGAAAGCTGCCGGGCTCCGGCGGCTGTGATTTCCAGGTGCAACAAGCATCCGGCTGAACGGCCGGGTTTCGTGCGGCATGGCCGAGCGAATCGCCATTTCGTCACGCGCTGCTCGAGAACTGCATCTAGCCAAATAAAAGGGCCGCGATTCTTCGCGGCCCTTATTTCATCTTATGGCTGAAAAGACTCTCAGACCAGCACGGCGGCCCCTATTGATCAATCGTCGCTTTTCGGATCGAGCCCTGGAAACAGGACCTCGGTGAAGCCGAATTTCGAGAAGTCCGTCACACGCATGGGATAAAGCTTGCCGATCAGGTGATCGCATTCGTGCTGCACGACGCGCGCGTGAAACCCTTCTGCCAGCCGTTCGATGGGTGAACCGTACTGATCGAAACCCTGATAACGGATCATGGTGTACCGCTGCACCGCGCCCCGCAGGCCCGGCACCGACAAACAGCCTTCCCAGCCTTCTTCCATGTCGTGCGAAACCGGCGTGATGATCGGGTTGATCAGCACCGTTTCCGGTACCGGTTCAGCCTCCGGATACCGGTCGTTTTGCGCAAAACCGAAAATCACGACCTGCAAATCCACGCCAATCTGCGGCGCGGCCAACCCTGCGCCGTTGGCGTGGCGCATGGTGTCGAACATGTCTTCAACAAGAGCGTGCAGCTCCGGGGTATCGAAATGGTCAACCGACTCGGCGATACGCAACAAACGCGGATCGCCCATTTTGAGGATTTCGCGGATCATGGGGTTTCTCCCTCCAAAAGCTTGCGCATACCATCTTCGTCGAGCACCGGGACGCCGAGTTCTTCAGCCTTCACAAGCTTGCTGCCCGCCTCCGCTCCCGCCACCACGTAATCTGTTTTCTTCGATACCGATCCCGCCACTTTCGCGCCCGCCGCCTCCAGCATTTCCTTCGCGTCTTCGCGGGACAAGTTAGGCAGCGTGCCAGTGAGCACGACCGTCTTGCCGGCAAGAACCCCCTGCGGCGCCTTGGGCGCGGGCGGGCCTTCGGGCCACGTCACCTTGCCCGGCGCGCGCAACTGGTCGATCACCATCTGATTGTGTTCTTCGCTAAAAAAGTTGTGCAGCGACTCGGCCACGACAGGCCCGACATCGTTCACTTCCAGCAATTCTTCAACGCTCGCCGCCATGATCGGATCGAGCGAGCCAAAATGCTTGGCGAGGTCCTTCGCCGTCGATTCCCCGACGTGACGAATACCCAGCGCGTACAGAAACCGCGGCAACGTGGTTTGTTTCGCCTTCTCGAGGGAATCGTACAGATTCTGAGCGGATTTATCAGCGAAACGATCCAGCGCAGCGAGCGTTGCCACACCAAGATTGAACAAGTCCGCCGGCGTGCGCACGATGTTCTCGTCGACCAGTTGGTCGATGATCTTCTCACCCAGCCCGTCGATATCCAGCGCGCGCCGCTGCGCGAAGTGCCAAAGCGCCTGTTTGCGCTGCGCGGGACAGATCAGGCCGCCGGTGCATCGCGCAATGGCTTCGTCAGGAAGCCTTTCTATCTTCGATCCGCACACCGGGCACTCGGTCGGCATCACGAACTCGCGGGCATCGTCCGGACGCCGGTCGAGAATCGCGCCGACCACTTCGGGAATCACGTCGCCGGCACGGCGCACGATCACGGTGTCGCCGATACGGATGTCCTTGCGCCGCACTTCGTCCTCGTTATGCAGCGTGGCATTCGTTACCGTCGCGCCGCCGACAAACACAGGCGTAAGGCGCGCGACCGGCGTGATGGCGCCCGTACGGCCAACTTGTACGTCAATTGCCAGCAACTGCGTGAGCGCTTCCTGCGCGGGAAACTTGTGTGCAAGCGCAAAGCGCGGCGCACGCGAGACGAAACCCAGCTTGTCCTGCTCGTCGCGCTGGTTGACCTTATAGACGACGCCGTCGATGTCGTACGGCAAACCATCGCGTTGCTCGCCCGTCTTGCGGAAGAACTCGAGCAGGCCCTCGGCGCCTTGCACCACGCCACGTTCCGAGTTGACCGGCAAGCCCATTTCCTTGTACCAGTCGAGCAGTGCCGAATGCGACACCGGCATCTCCGCGCCGTCCAGTACGCCGATGCCATAAGCGAAAAACGACAACTGGCGCTGCGCGGTCATCTTGGGATCGAGTTGCCGCAAACCGCCAGCCGCCGCATTACGCGGGTTCGCAAACTCGCGTTGTTCGGCTTCGCGCTGGCGCGCGTTGATCTTTTCAAAATCGCGCTTGAACATGAGCACTTCGCCGCGCACATCGAGCCGCTTCGGGATGTTCTTACCCTTGAGCTTCAGCGGGATAGAGCGGATGGTGCGCACATTCTCGGTAACCTCTTCGCCGGTCGCGCCATCGCCGCGCGTGGCCGCCTGGACGAAGATGCCGTCGTCGTAACGCAGGGAAATGGCAAGCCCGTCGAATTTCAGTTCGCACGCATATTCCACGGGCGAGTGACCGAGCGCGTCGGCCACGCGTTTATCGAAGGCGATGATGTCTTCGTCAGCGAAACCGTTGTTCAACGAGAGCATGGGCACGTCGTGCGTGACCGGCTGGAAACCCGTTGCGACCTGGCCGCCGACGCGTTGCGTGGGGGAATCGGGCGTAATCAGGTCGGGCTGATCGGTCTCGATCTGCTGCAGTTCCTTGAACAGGACGTCGTATTCGGCGTCGGGCAGATCCGGCTGATCGAGAACGTAATACGCGTAGTTGGCACGCTCGAGTTCCGTGCGCAGCCAGACGGCGCGCTCAGCCGGCCGCTCGGCGCTGGCGATGGGCGCGCCCCGCGCCGCGGAAGTGGCGGAGGCAGCTTTGGGATCAGCTTTAGGACCCGCTTTAGAAGCGGCTTTCGGTTTGGCAGACATGCGGCGAGACAGGCTAGAAAGTTAGAAGAAACCGACCTGTCGATTGTCTCAGAGATCAGTGAATCGTGACATCGGCCGTATAGCCGATGCCTTACGAAACCGCTACCTGTCAGACGGCCGCCGCCGTAAGATCCTTACTGGCTGAACAAGCGCCGCGTGGCGGGGGAGCCCGCCGGAATACCCGCCTGTTCGAGCTTTGCGTACAGCGTCATCAACTGCTTTTCAATGGCGAGCAGCGACGATTCCGGCAATGGCCGGCGCTGGTCGTCCACCACGCGCGCGCCAACGCGCTCGGAGAGCGACTTCGCGTAATCGCACATCAGGCGGAACGGCAGGATGTCTTCGTCGGCGACCGGTACGTCCAGCACCAGCGTGATCATCTGGCCGCCCTTGTACGTCAGGTCGTCGCGCAGGAAGTTGGTATCGCCGAAAAGCAGCATGAACACCGGGTTCTGGCGTGCATCGAGCTTGACGAAACGCGTACCGTCGCGCGAGAGCAGCAAGCCGTCTTGCGAGGCCACCGCCTGCACGTAGTTGGCCGACCACGGCGCGCCGTCGGAGAGAATGTTGATCGACAATTGCGCGTCGCACTGAGCCGCGAACCCGTCGAGTTCACGCGCCATGCCGACGGTTTCAAGCATGTCGGGAAATTCGGGGGAACCGTCGATGCCATCGGCGAAACGCTGTACGCCTGTGACGAACTCCGAGAATTCCAGTTCGTTCAGCGGACCGCCGCGATTGGCTAGTTGCACCGCCGCGCGCAATTCTTCATAACGCGCGCCGTTCTTGAGCAATTCCCAGGTCGTGCCGCCTTCCGGCTTGCCTTCAATATGCACGGGCTTCGCGCCCGCGCGGCGCAGCTTTTGCGCGCTCGGGATGAGCTTCTCAGCGGGAATGGGGGCAAGCAAACGGATGGGCACCACGCAATCGATCCGACGGTCCACGATAGCCGGCGGCGCCGATGAAATCGTGGTTGCCGCGGGCAAAACGGGTTCGTCATCGTCGGCCAAAATGGGCGATATGGCCGATGAATCCGGCTCCGGGAAATCGCCATTCACCGAGGTCGCTTCAGCCTGGATATCGACTGCGGTATCGGCCGGTGCAACCGTGGAAAGCGGTGCCCCGCCAAAGCTCGGCTCGACTCGTGTGTCCGGTGTATCGCCCTCGCCCATGGCGGGTTCACGCCTGACCGGGCGTGTCGGTTCAATGAACGGCTGCTCCTCGTCGGTGTCGCTGCGCGCGAGCGACTCTGCTGCTTCGTCAGGCATCGGGCGCGGCATCTTGCGGCGCACTTTGGCGCCTTGCCACGCGTTATAAACCACTACGCCGCCAACCACCACGGCACCCGCTCCAATCAACCCGAGTGTCAACTCGTCCATGCACTCTCCGTCATTCTTTTCCGGCTGCGCTCTCGGCGCGCTTGGCGAGCGCTTATTGAGGCATCCCGCGCTCATTTGAGCGCTTGTTGAGCTTACGCTGCGCGATCTGCGGCCCACGCGGTATCGAACCAATCAATCGATCTGCATGGAGCCACTCCGCGACTGCGCGCCAGAACGGGCCTCCCAGGCCTGTTCTCCCTGCTTTTTCACACTAAATCTTGCTGTCCGTTCTAAAAAGCCCGGCCAGACGTTCACGCATTCTGGGCGAAACCCGCTGCGGATTCCATATCCACGGCAACGATCCGCGAGACGCCCTGTTCCTGCATCGTCACGCCAATCAGTTGCTGCGCCATTTCCATCGCGATCTTGTTGTGCGAGATGAAGAGGAATTGCGTCTTCTCCGACATCGCCCGTACAAGATTCGCAAAGCGCTCGGTATTGGCGTCGTCGAGTGGCGCGTCCACTTCGTCCAGCAGACAGAACGGCGCCGGATTCAACTGGAACATCGCAAACACGAGCGCGGTGGCGGTGAGGGCCTTTTCGCCGCCCGACAACAAGTGAATGGTCGAATTCTTCTTGCCCGGCGGTTGCGCGAGCACTTGCACGCCCGCATCCAGGATTTCGTCGCCGGTCATCACGAGTTTTGCTTGGCCGCCGCCGAAAAGACGCGGGAAAAGCTCGCCAAAATGACGGTTCACTTCGTCGAACGTGCCTTGCAGCAACGACCGCGTTTCCTGGTCGATCTTGTGGATCGCGTCTTCCAGCGTGCCGATGGCATCGTTCAAATCCGCCGATTGCGCGTCGAGGAACTCCTTGCGCTCGCTGGCTGCGGCAAGCTCGTCGAGCGCCGCCATGTTCACGGCGCCAAGCGCCGCGATCGCATTGTTCAGCCGCGTGACTTCGCCCTGCAAATACGACGGTTTCATATCCGGCGTGAGCTTGGCCTGCAACTCGGCTTCATCCACACCCGCGGCCGCCAGTTGCTCGATGAACTGTTCGCCGCTGATGCGTGCCGCCTGTTCCTTCAACTGCAATTCGTTGATCTTGTCGCGCAAAGGCTGGAGCGAACGTTCCGCGATCAGCCGCAATTCGTCGGCCTGACGCAGCCGCGCGGTGAGGTCGTCGAGTTCGATGCGGGCCGATTGCAGCGCCGCTTCCCGCTCCGCGCGCAATTCGAGCGCGTCCTGCAAGCCGGTGTGCGCCGTTTGCTCGTTGATCGTTTCAAGTTCAGCGCGGGCGTCTTCCAGTGCACCGGCGACGCGTTCGCTCTGATCCTTCGCCGTTTCAATGTTGCGCCGATACTCCTCGATCTTCGCCGCCAGCCCACGCGCCGCGAAGCTGGCGTCGGTGGCCGCGCGTTCGAGGTCGCGCGCTTGCTGGCGCGCGTTGGTCAACGATTCGTCGAGTGCTTCGAACGCCAGTTGATGATCTTCGAAACGTGCCTGCAACTCAGCGAGTTCGCCGTCATGGCGCTCGAAATTCGCTTCCGATTCAGCCCGCAATGCACGCTGTTCATCGATTTGCGCGGTGATTTCAGCCAGTTCCTCGCGGATCTGCGTGCTGCGCTGCATATAGCGCTCTTGCGCCTGAGCAAGCTTCAACACGTCCATTTGCAAGGCGTGGACACGCTGGGTCGCGCGTTCGGCGGAGGAGCGGGCGTCTCCGAGACTCGCCGATGCCTGCGTATGCGCCGCTTCCGCTCGAATAGCCGCTGCCTTGGCTTCATCGGCGAGGAGCGCTTGTGCGCGCACTTGCTTCGTCAGATTTTCGATTTCCTGCTGGCGGGCAAGCATGCCGGCCTGTTCGGAGTCGGCGGCATAAAGCTGCACGCCAACCCGCGTCACCACATGCCCGGCCTTTACCACGAACGCAGCGCCGTCCGGCAATTGCGAACGCGAGGCAAGCGCCTGGGCGATGTCATCGGCGACAAAAATCTGGCCCAGCCAGTCGGTCAGCACGGCGCGCAGACCGGCATCATCGATACGGATCAGAGCGAGCAATGGACGCAAACCGGCGGGCGTTTCCTGAGGACGGCCGGCGTTGGGCGGGGCATAAAACGCGAGCTTCGCGGGCGGCGCATCAGTGGCAAACGCCTTCACCCAATCGAGATTCGATACTTCCAACGCCGCGATCCGCTCACGCAGCACCGACTCCAGCGCCGTTTCCCAACCCGCTTCAACGTGCAGCTTTTTCCACAAGCGCGGCAACGAGCCGAGTTCGTGTTTGTCGAGCCACGGCTGGATCTTGCCTTCAGTCTGAACGTTTTCCTGCAACTGCTTCAGCGCCGCGAGCCGCGCTTCGAGCTGGTGAATCTGCGCGCTTTCGGCCTGCACTTTCTCTTGTGCCGCGCGACGCTCGCCATCCAGACGCGGCAGCGTGTCCTGCGCGTCGGAGAGGCGGCCTTGCGCTTCAGCGAGAATTTCTTCGTGCTCGGCGAGTTGCATGCGCAACTCTTCGAGCTGCGCTTCGTCGGGCGCGTCCAGGCCGCCCGCTTCACTTTTCAGGCGTTCGTGGCGCTGCTGCAATTGCTGCAGTTGCTGATCAGCATTGCGCTGATGCGCGGCCTCGAGTTTCAGCGCTTGTTCAGTCTGCGCGATACCGCCGCGCTCTGCGTTCAACTCGGCCTGGGCATCGCGGAAACGCGCTTCGAGCGCGGGCAATTCGTCGTGTTTCGCAGCCGCTGTTTCTTGCGCGATTGCCGCCTTTTCCTCGCCGATAGCCAGCGCCTCTTCGGCGTCCGTGATCTCGCCGCGGGCTTTCTCGGCCTGCATCTGCCACTGTTCGCGCTGAGCGCTCAACGCCGCGATCTGCGCCTGCACCCGATTACGCGATTCCACGATAAAGCGGATCTCAGCCTCGAGCTTGGCCACTTCCGAGTTCGCTTCGTACAGCGAACCCTGCGCGCCCTGCATGGCATCGCTTGCGCTGTAGTGCGCCACCCGCAACGTTTCCAGTTGCGCTTCGACTTCACGCAGCTTGGCGGTTTGTGCTTCGAGTTCGATCTGCGCGTCGCTGATGGCGCGCTGCTGGCGCTCCGACTCGTTGCCCGCCTCGTTTTTGCGCAACAGCCACAGCAGCCGTTGTTTTTCCTCGCCATCGGCCTGCAACGTCTTGTATTTCGTCGCGACAATCGCCTGGGCTTCGAGCTTCTCCAGATTCGCGCTCAACTCGCGCACGATGTCTTCCACGCGCGTCAGGTTTTCGCGGGTATCGTGCAGGCGGTTTTCGGTCTCGCGGCGGCGTTCCTTGTACTTGGACACGCCCGCGGCTTCTTCCAGGAACACGCGCAGTTCTTCAGGCTTCGCTTCGATGATCCGCGCAATCATGCCCTGCCCGATGATCGCGTAAGCACGCGGTCCGAGACCCGTACCCAGGAAGATGTCCTGGATATCGCGGCGGCGGGCTGGCAGGTTGTTGATGTAGTAGCTCGACGTGCCGTCGCGCGTTAAAACGCGCTTGACGGCGATTTCGGCGTAGGTGCCCCACTGGCCCCCGGCCCGGCCGTCGGCGTTATCGAAGATGAGTTCGACGCTGGCGCGGCTGCCCGGCTTGCGCGCCGTGGAGCCGTTGAAGATCACGTCCTGCATCGACTCGCCGCGCAGCTCGGACGCGCGCGATTCGCCGAGCACCCAGCGCACGGCGTCGATGATGTTGGATTTGCCGCAGCCATTCGGGCCGACCACGCCGACAAGCTGGCCTGGGACCTGGAAATGGGTGGGATCGACGAAGGACTTGAAGCCAGCGAGTTTTATCGAGGTCAGACGCACGGCGATATCGCTGATTGAAAAGAATTCGGGAGAACGGGCCGGCGAGCCTCCGAGCCGTGATGCTTGTGCGGCAGGAGATAACAACTAACGCCGGTCGAAAACGCTCGGGTGGTGGGTCGAACCCCGTTGAACCAGCTCGGTGCGATCAAAGCTTGATTCGAAGCGGCGGCGCGCAACCCGTGGTGCTATTGCTCGACGGTTTATATATAACCCTTCTATATAACCTGTAACCGACCGCAAGCACGCAACCCGGCGAACGGTGACAATCATACCATCGCCGGTCTTGAATTCTTTTGGTTTGCTGACACAGGGATTTCTCCTCGCAACGGCAGGCCTGCCGGGTTCTGCACGGCCGATGCCGGGTGATTTCAGCGCGATTGCCGGCGGCCGTGGCCGGACGCCTTCCCGCATTGGAACCCGCCTTCCCCGCCCCGGCAAAAACCGCCCTGACGCCCCTGCAAACCCAACCCGGGGCGACGAGGGGGATATAATCCGAGCCTTGTCGTTTCAACGTCTGCACCGACTTCGCCGTGAATCCACTTCTCCAGAAACTTCAGCCGTATCCATTCGAAAAATTGCGCGCGCTATTCAAAGGCGTCACGCCGCGCGCCGATTGGACGCCTATCAGCTTCGGTATTGGTGAGCCGAAACATGCAACGCCGGCGCTGATTCGCGAGGCAGTCGTGAACGCGATGTCCGGCCTCGCGTCCTATCCCGCTACGGCGGGCAGCGAGCCATTGCGCCAGGCCATTGCTGACTGGACAAAAGAGCGCTACGGCCTGCCCGCGGTCAATGCCGCCACGGAAGTCTTGCCCGTCTCCGGCTCCCGTGAAGCGCTTTTTTCGCTCGCCCAGACCGTGATCGACAGCCGCAGCAAGGGCGAGGCGCCCATTGTGGTCTGCCCGAATCCGTTCTATCAGATCTACGAAGGCGCAGCCTTGCTGGCCGGCGCCGAGCCGTACTTCGTGAACAGCGATCCGGCGCGCAACTTCGCCTGCGATTACGCAGCCGTCCCCGACGCCGTCTGGGCACGCACCCAATTGCTCTACGTTTGCTCGCCGGGCAACCCGACCGGCGCGGTGCTGACGCTGGAAGACTGGCGCGAGCTGTTCGCGCTCTCGGATCGCCACGGCTTCGTGATTGCCTCCGATGAATGCTATTCCGAGATCTATTTCAACGAAGCCACGCCTCCGCTGGGCTGCCTGGAAGCCGCCCACAAGCTCGGCCGCGGTTTCGACCGGCTGGTGATGCTGTCGAGCTTGTCCAAGCGTTCGAACGTACCCGGCATGCGCTCGGGTTTTGTCGCCGGCGATGCGTCGATACTCAAGCAATTCCTGCTTTACCGCACCTATCACGGCGCAGCGCTCTCACCCATGTTTCAGGCAGCGAGCGTGGTTGCGTGGAAAGACGAGGCGCATGTGCGCGAAAACCGCGCGCTGTACCTCAGGAAATTCACGACCGTCACTCCCATGCTCGCCGAGGTGCTTGACGTCCGTCTGCCCGACGCCGCGTTCTATTTGTGGGCGAACGTGGCGCGCACCGGACTCACCGACACCGAGTTCGCCGCCCGCCTTCACGCCGACTATAATGTGACGGTTTTGCCGGGCTCGTATCTGGCGCGAGACGCGCACGGCACGAATCCCGGCAGCGGCTTCATTCGCATTGCGCTAGTTGCCGATGTCGACGAATGCGTGGAAGGTGCACGGCGTATCGTCGAATTTTGCAGCGCGCTTGCTCAGCGGTAGTTGGCCCGGTAACTCCCTCCTTAAATCGCAGCACTCACTTAAGTCACGACCATGTCGCAACAACTTCAGCAGATCATCGATACCGCCTGGGACAACCGCGCCGAGCTGTCGCCGAAATCGGCCCCTGCCGACGTGCGCGAGGCTGTCGCTCACGCCATCGAGCAACTCGATAAAGGCTTGGCCCGCGTTGCCGAGAAACGGGACGGCGAATGGATCGTGAATCAATGGCTGAAGAAAGCAGTGTTGCTGTCGTTCCGCCTGGAAGACAACGCGCCGATGCCGGCTGGCGGTTACAGCCAGTTCTACGACAAAGTGCCGTCGAAGTTCGCCAACTACACGGCCGAAGATTTCGCTGCAGGCGGTTTTCGCGTCGTGCCGCCGGCTATTGCCCGCCGCGGTGCGTTTATCGCTAAAAACGTCGTGCTGATGCCGTCGTACACGAACATCGGCGCGTATGTCGATGAAGGCACGATGGTCGATACCTGGGCCACCGTCGGTTCGTGCGCGCAGATCGGCAAGAACGTGCACTTGTCGGGCGGCGTGGGCATTGGCGGCGTGCTGGAGCCGCTGCAGGCGAACCCGGTGATCATCGAAGACAACTGCTTTATTGGCGCGCGTTCGGAAGTCGTGGAAGGTGTGATCGTGGAAGAGAACTCCGTGATTTCCATGGGTGTGTATCTCGGCCAGAGCACCAAGATCTATGATCGCGAAACGGGTTCGGTCACGTATGGCCGCATCCCGGCGGGATCGGTCGTGGTCGCGGGCAACCTGCCGTCGAAGGACGGTTCGCACAGCCTGTACTGCGCGGTGATCGTGAAGAAGGTGGACGCGAAAACGCGTGCCAAGGTTGGCCTGAACGAGTTGCTGCGAGGCGATTGATCCATGGCCGCGAAAAAGATCGTCGTGTATGGCATTCCGAATTGCGACACCGTGCGAAAAGCACGCGTTTGGCTGGAAGAACATGACGTGCCGTTCGAGTTCCACGACTTCAAGAAAGCCGGGGTGAACACAGCCTTGTTGCAGGACTGGTTGAAGGACGTCACGCTCGACGAACTGATCAACCGGCGCGGCACGACGTGGCGCGGCCTGTCGGATACCTACAAGGACGAAGCCGGTTCCACCGCCGGTGCGATCGCGTTGATGATCCACAAGCCGTCGATCATCAAGCGGCCCGTGCTGGTCGTGAACGGCCGCGTGAAATCTCTCGGATTCGATGCCGAGAAGTACGAAACGCTGTTCGTTTAAAGATTGAGCTCCAAGCTTTTAAGCGCAGCATCGCGTGCCCCTTCAATAAAGGCGCGCGAATCTTGATCCCTGCCGGCCGCCGCGCCGGCATTTTTTATTGAAAGTGGCTCGAATCCATGTCCGGCACCCTTCTTCTCTCGGAACAACTCATCGCGCGCGCGTCCGTCACGCCCGACGATCAGCATTGCCAGAACGTGTTGATCGAGCGCCTGGCCGCGATCGGCTTCGAGTGCGAAACGATCGCGTCGGGCGGCGTCACGAATCTCTGGGCCGTGAAACGCGGCACGGACGGAACCGACGGCAAGCTCCTCGCGTTCGCCGGTCATACCGACGTCGTGCCGACCGGGCCGCTGGAACAATGGACATCGCCGCCGTTCGTGCCGACTCACCGCGACGGCAAGTTGTACGGTCGCGGCGCAGCGGACATGAAGACGTCGATCG
Organism: Caballeronia sp. LjRoot29; assembly: GCF_964252755.1. Taxonomy (NCBI): domain Bacteria; kingdom Pseudomonadati; phylum Pseudomonadota; class Betaproteobacteria; order Burkholderiales; family Burkholderiaceae; genus Caballeronia; species Caballeronia sp. LjRoot29. Next base: position 176,655 of record NZ_CAXUPU020000008.1, read on the forward strand.
CCGCGTTCGTCGTGTCGAGCGAAGAGTTCATAGCGGCGCATCCGGCGCATCGCGGCTCGCTTGCATTCCTGATCACCAGCGACGAAGAAGGCCCCGCCACCGACGGCACCGTCAAAGTGATCGAAGCGTTGAAAGCGCGCGGCGAGCGGCTGGATTACTGCATTGTGGGCGAACCCACTTCAAGCGCCACGCTCGGCGATATGGTCAAGAACGGCCGTCGCGGTTCCATGTCCGGCAGGCTGGTCGTGAAAGGCGTGCAAGGGCATATTGCTTACCCGCATCTCGCGAAGAATCCAATTCACTTGCTCGCGCCAGCGCTCGCTGAACTGGTCTCCACGCATTGGGACGACGGCAACGAATATTTCCCGCCGACCACGTGGCAAGTGTCCAACTTGCACAGCGGCACGGGCGCAACGAACGTGATCCCGGGTCATATCGACTTGATGTTCAATTTCCGCTTTTCCACGGCAAGCACGGTGGAAGGGCTGCAAAGCCGCGTTCACGCGATCCTCGATAAACACGCGCTCGATTACGATCTCGCGTGGAGCGTCAGCGGCCTGCCGTTCCTCACGCCGCGCGGCACGTTGTCGAACGCGCTGGAACAAGCCATTTTCGATGAAACCGGCGTGCGCACCGAACTGTCCACCACGGGCGGCACATCAGATGGACGCTTCATTGCGCGCATCTGCGAACAGGTGGTCGAATTCGGACCGCCCAACGGCAGCATTCACAAGATCGACGAACACGTTGAAGTTGCGTTTATCGAACCATTGAAAAACGTGTACAAACGCGTGCTTGAAACCCTGCTTGCCTGATCCGACTCACCCTTATAAGGAGCCTGCGATGGCGCTTCCCTTCACCACCGTTCGCGATCTGCTGCGTTTTGCCGTCTCGCGTTTTACAGAGGCAAACTTGTCGTTCGGCCACGGTTCATCGAATGCATTCGATGAAGCCGCGTACCTTGTGCTGCATACCCTGCATTTGCCGCTCGACACACTCGACCCGTTCCTCGACGCCCGCCTGCTTGACACCGAAATTGACGCCATCATGAAAGTGATCGAGCGCCGCGCGACGGATCGCGTGCCAGCGGCATACATTACGAACGAAGCGTGGATGCACGGGCACCGTTTCTACGTCGATGAACGCGTGATCGTGCCGCGTTCGTTTATTGGCGAGTTGCTGCAGGATGGCTTGCAGCCGTATGTGCAGGACCCGGATGAAGTCTCGCGCGTGCTCGAACTCTGCACGGGTTCCGGTTGCCTCGCGATTCTGGCGGCGCAGGCGTTCGTGAATGCTGACATCGATGCCGTCGACATCTCCGCGCCCGCGCTGGAAGTCGCGCATAAAAACGTGGACGACTACGACCTGGATTCGCGCGTCGCGTTGTACGAAGGTGATCTGTTCGGACCGCTGCCCGTGGGCCGCTACGAAGTCATCATCACGAATCCGCCGTACGTCAACGCGCTGGCCATGCAGACCTTGCCCGCCGAATATCGCCACGAGCCGGAACTTGCGCTCGCGGGCGGCGCGGACGGCATGGATATCGTGAAGCGGATTGTGGGCGAAGCGCGCAAGTGGCTGACCGAAGACGGCGTGCTCGTCGTCGAAATTGGCAACGAACGGGCCAACGTTGAAGCCACGCTCGGCGGCCTCGACATTGTCTGGCTCTCGACCAGCGCCGGCGACGACAACGTGTTTCTCATCCAGGCAGCCGACTTGCCGGGCTGACGGCGCAACTTTCGACTTTAGGCCAAGCGCGCACATGCACTTCGAGTGGCAGGACTGGCTTCATCTGGGCACGTTCGTGATGCTCGCCCATTTGCTGGGCGCGGCCGCCGCGTGCCACGCGGTGCTCAACACGCGCACCTCGCAAGGCGCGGTCGCGTGGGCCGTGTCGCTTGTCGCCATGCCGTACTTCACGCTGATCCCGTATCTCTTTCTCGGGCGCAGCAAGTTCGCTGGTTACATCGATGCGCGCCGGCTGGAAAACGAGATCCTGCGCAAGAGTGCGCATCCGACAGAATGGAATTTTCCCGATGAAGCCGCCCGCCTGCGCGGCGCAGCGGCCGGAGATCCGGCGGAATATCTAGGCCATCCAACTATCCGTGCGCTGACGCGGTTGAGCGGCATGCCGTTCCTGCGCGGCAATTCCGTGCGTGTGCTGATCAACGGCGACGCCACGTTCGATGCAATTTTTAAAGCCATCGACGCAGCGAAAAGCTATGTGGTCGTGCAGTTTTTCATCGTCCGCGCCGATGATCTCGGCAATCGACTGAAAGACCTGCTGCTCAAAAAAGCGCAGCAAGGCGTGCGCGTTTATTTTCTCTACGACAGCATCGGCAGCTTCGATTTACCCAAACGCTACGTCAACACCTTGCGCGCGGGCGGCGTGCAAACGCATCCGTTCGCGACCAAGCGCAAGTTCGTCAATCGCTTCCAGATCAACTTCCGTAATCATCGGAAGATCGTGGTGGTTGATGGCGAATGTGCGTTTGTAGGCGGTCATAACGTGGGCGTCGAATATCTCGGCGCGAATCCGCGTTTGTCGCCCTGGCGCGATACGCACATTGAAGTGCGCGGCCCGGCGGTCGCGAGCATTCAGTTTGTGTTCATCGAAGACTGGTACTGGGCGACGCAGCGCATTCCGGAAGTGGAAGCGTCGAAGACATCAGCAGACGATATGAGCTGCCTCATCCTCGCGAGCGGCCCCGCCGACCATCAGGAAACGTGCTCGCTGTTTTTCGTCGAAGCAATCAACGCGGCGCGTTCGCGAATCTGGATCACGACGCCGTATCTCATTCCCGATGAAGCCGTGTTCTCGGCGCTGCGGCTTGCCGTTATGCGCGGCGTCGACGTGCGAATCCTGATTCCTAGCCGCCGCGATCATCGCGTGGTGTTTGCTGCGTCGAAACTCTATGCCTACGATGCGCTGCTCGCAGGCGTGAAGATCTTTCGATATCGCCCGGGCTTCCTGCATCAGAAAGTGGTGCTGGTGGACGACATGTCCGCCGCCATTGGCAGCGCGAATCTCGATAACCGCTCGTTTCGTCTCAACTTCGAGATCATGGTCCTGACCGTGGACAAGGGCTTTGCGAGCGAAGTCGAAAAAATGCTGCTCGATGACTTTGCGCAATCATGGGAAATCAGCCGCGACGATTATCTCGGCGCGCCAGCCTGGCGCCGCATGGCGATGCACGTTGCGCGCTTGTTTTCACCCATTCTTTGACGCGGGTTTAAGCCCCGCTTTTAGCCCACGTAAGGTCCGAGGTGATGGGCGAATCGCCGGGCGCATTCCAGGCCGAATGCTGTCGGCTTGATCCCGCGATCGTGCTTCACCTCAAACCCCATTCGCCATGCCGCAATGCGCTTGCCGTAACACGTGAGCGCGTCGAGCGACTGCATCACGAAGACAATCGCCGGCAACACCTCCTCATAGTGCAGCTGCGCCGCGGCCGGATCGTCGTTCGCGAATGCGCGAAAAATCTCCACCTGATGATCGAAGCTGTCCGGCGCGACGATCATGCCCGCGCAACCGGCGCGCAAGTTGTCGAGCAACTCCTGCCCGCCGCGCCCATTGAAAACAGGCATTGTGCTGCCGGCCGCCGCCAGGCAGTCGATGGTCGTACGCAACACCGTCGCCGCGCCCTCACCCTTTAACCAGCGAAAATTCGGGCACTGCTGCGCCAGTTCGGCGAGCGCTTCCGGCGACAAACCGGCGCCCAGATATTCCGGCGCGTTTTGAATGCCTGCGCCGGCTGTGTCAGTCAAGCCGTTCATGACGGCGGCGAAGAAATCGAAGTAAAAGCGTTCGGGCTCGGTTCGCGTTGATGGTGGTTGCAGAATCAGCCATTGCGCGCCGTGCGCCACGGCCCAATTGCCGAATTCGGTCTGCTCCTGGACGGTGTCGCCGGTGACGGTCACCGCCAGCGGGACGCGAGATTCAATGTCCTCGCGCGCCCAGTTCACCACTTGCTCACGCTCAGCCCGCGACAAACGCTGCACTTCGGTTGCGAGACCGAGTACCACGATACCGGGAGCACCGGCGGCAATGGTCCGCTCAACTTGCACGCGCATGGCGTCGCGATCGAGCTCGTTGTGTTCATCGAAATAAGCGTAGAGAACCGGCCAGATGCCGGCGGGCGAGAAATCGTTTGTTGCAGTCATATGCGTCGGACCTGATCTTCGATGTTCAATGAGAGTCGCGCGGCACAGGCGCGCCGCTTGAGCCGACGAGGAAATCAAGGTCGGCGCCCTGGTCCGCCTGCAGTACGTGATCGACGTAGAGCTTCACATAACCGCGCAGTGGCGACGCTGGCTTGGTCCATAACGCACGACGCCGTTCGAGTTCTTCATCGGAAACTTCCAGATGCAGCCGGCGCGCTTCGACATCGAGTTCAATCATGTCGCCGGTCTGCACAAGCGCGAGCGGTCCGCCCGCTGCCGCTTCCGGCGACACGTGCAATACGACCGCGCCGTACGCAGTGCCGCTCATCCGGCCATCCGAAATGCGGACCATGTCGGTAATGCCCTTCTGGAGCACCTTTTTCGGCAGCGGCATGTTGCCGACTTCAGCGAACCCTGGATAACCCTTCGGCCCCGCGCCCTTCAAGACCATGACGCAGTGCTCATCGATATCAAGGGCTTCGTCATCCACCTTCGCGTGCAATTCCTCCACATTTTCGAACACGACCGCGCGGCCGCGATGTTTCAGCAAATGTTGCGATGCCGCCGACGGTTTGATCACGGCGCCATTCGGCGCGAGATTGCCCCTCAGCACTGCTATACCGGCCTTCGGCTTGAACGGTGCCGCGAACAGCGTGATGACTTTTTCGTCGTCGTTGCGGGCATTCGACACGTTGTCCCAGATCGTCTTGCCGTTCACGGTCAGCGCGTTCTTGTGCAGCAAACCGTGTTCGCCAAGCTGCTTCAGCACGGCCGGCAAACCGCCCGCGTAGTAGAAATCCTCCATCAGGTATTCGCCCGAAGGCTGGAGATTCACGAGACACGGCACGTCGGAACCCAGCTCCCAATCGTCGAGCGTCAGCGGCACGCCAATGCGCTTGGCGAGTGCGATCAGATGCACCACCGCATTCGTCGATCCGCCAATCGCGGCATTCGTGCGAATTGCGTTCTCGAAGGCTTCGCGCGTGAGGATTTTGTCCATCGTGAGGTCTTCATGCACCATATCGACGATACGCCGGCCGGCCATATGGGCCAGCACCTGACGGCGGGCATCGACGGCGGGAATGGCCGCGTTATGCGGCAAGCCCATGCCGAGCGATTCGACCATCGACGCCATGGTGGAGGCCGTGCCCATCGTCATGCAATGTCCGCGCGAACGGTTCATGCACGACTCGGCTTCGGTGAATTCCTCTTGCGTCATGGTGCCCGCGCGCACTTCCTCCGACATTTGCCAGACGCCCGTGCCCGAACCGATCGTCTTGCCGCGATAGCGACCGTTCAACATCGGCCCGCCGGATACGGCCAGCGCGGGCAAATTGCACGATGCCGCGCCCATCAGCAACGCGGGGGTGGTCTTGTCGCAGCCGACGAGCAGGATCACCCCATCGAGAGGATTGCCGCGAATCGATTCCTCCACATCCATTGACGCGAGATTGCGAAACAACATGGCGGTCGGTCTCAGGTTCGACTCGCCGAGCGACATCACCGGGAATTCGAGCGGTAGGCCGCCCGCCTCGCGAACACCCCGTTTCACGTATTCCGCCAGCTCGCGGAAATGAGCGTTGCACGGCGTCAGTTCCGACCAGGTGTTGCAGATGCCGATCACCGGACGGCCATCGAAGTTGTCGTGGGGAATGCCCTGGTTTTTCATCCACGAGCGGTGAATGAAACCGTCCTTGCCGTGTGTACCGAACCATTGTTGCGAGCGAAGTTTGCGCATGTCTTGTCTCGTGGCGGAGCGCCGTTGTGGGGTGTTGAGATGGATGTGCGTGCCGGTTTAAGGACGACTTAAGGACGGCGCGCGATTACCCAATGTCCTGTTCTTGTTCTTGAGAAGCCATCTTTCTGGTCACAACTTCAGACCGAGCCGCGCCTTTTTCCAGCGCGTTGAAGTCACGTTGAGTGGCGAGAAGCAACCGCGTCATTGCCGCGTGCGCCTCTGCGGGCTGGCGGCTCCGGATTGCATCGAATACAGCGCAATGCTGTTCCAGCGACGCCTCTGCCGACAGCGCCTGCTTGCCGGTCAGGCGAATGCCTGCGTCCAGCGCGGCCCGGACCGTGCCGATCAATTGCGTGAAGACCCAATTCCCGGCCGCTTCGATAATGCCGGCGTGAAAAGCGACATCCGCCGCCGCCCAGCCTGCGCCGCGCGTGCCGTCCGCTTCGCCGGCCATCGCGTTCAGCGCGGCTTCGATCCGCGCAAGATCACGCTCGGAAGCCCTTGTTGCCGCAAGTTCGGCGGCACGTGGTTCGATCAACAAACGCGCTTCGACCAGCGCCTGGAAAAACGACACGTCCTCTACCCGCAAGACCGCCATGTCCAGCACCGACGCATCCAGCAATTTCCACGATTCCCGCGCGAGAACGGTCGCGCCCTTGCGTCGCCTGCTCTCGATCAGGCCAAGTGAAGCGAGCTTCTGCATCGCCTCGCGGGCAGCCGTACGGCTTACGCCATGCGCGGTGGCGAGTTCCATTTCGTTCGGCAGGGACGAGCCAACGGGGTAGTCGCCCGAAACGATCGCGTCAACTAGATGGACAACGATCGCCTCATGCAGCTTCGTCATGGTTGGCGAGCCTGCGTTTTCTGGTTTCATCGCGACGGCCAATGGGTGTGGGTAGAAAAAATTAAATCATACATAATTTCTTCGTAAAAATGGAATATGTACGACATAATTTCACACTCACGGCAATTGGACGAAAGCCGTTGCCGGGCTCGGCGGGCCGCCGGGCGATTGTCTGAGCGCTATAACGTGCCCTTCGACTCGACCGCTCCGGAGACATACAGGCGTGCAGAAACACCGGACGGGTTCCCGGGAACATACAGACAGAATATGTTGATCGGCGACGCCCGGCCGGACGACGCCTTCAACGAACCAGACAGCCGAGGCCTCCGGTCCCGTCAGATCAAGCCACTAACGCCAATCAGGCGTCAGAGCAGCTTTTCGATATCACTCGAAATCGCATCCGGCTTCGTCACCGAGCCGAACCGGGTGATCACGTCGCCTTGCTTGTCGACCAGGAACTTCGTGAAGTTCCACTTGATGCCTTCCGTTCCCAGCACGCCCGGCGCTTCCTCGGTCAGATAACGGAACAGCGGATGCGCGTTCGCCCCGTTCACATCGACTTTCGCAAACATGGGAAACGTGACCCCATAGTTCTGCTCGCAAAAGCTGCCAATTTGCGCCGCATCGCCCGGTTCCTGTTTGCCAAACTGATTGCACGGGAAGCCCAGCACCGCAAACCCGCGATCCGCATAACGCTCGTGCAACTCCTGCAAGCCCTTGTACTGCGGCGTGAACCCGCACTCGCTCGCCGTGTTCACGATCAGCAGCACCTTGCCCTGATAACTGTCCATGCTGACGGTTTCGCCGCCCAGGGTTTCCGCCGAAAACGAGTAGATAGGGTTCATTCGATGCTCCGCCTGAAAAAATCCAGTCTAAGCGAAACCCGGGTCAAAAAACACTCGGCCGATCGGCTAACGGCGTCCCAATGTCAATGAGCCGGTGACGCGCACCCGCGCCGGTCTAAAATAGCGTTTTCCCGTACATGCCTGGGTCTCCACGCCGTGATTCGCTTCAACCAGTTCAGCCTTGCCCGCGGCACCAAACCGCTCTTCGAACAGACCACGTTCGCGCTCAATCCTGGCGAAAAGGCGGGGCTCATCGGCGCTAACGGCGCGGGGAAGTCCACGCTTTTCTCCGTGCTGCGTGGCGATCTGCACTCCGACGGTGGCGATTTCTCGATGCCGCCGTCGTGGCAAATCGCGCACGTCGCGCAGGAAACGCCGGCCGTGGATCGCACCGCGCTCGACTACACGCTTGACGGCGACACGCAATTGCGACGCATCGAAGCGCGAATTGCGGCGGCATCGGCGGCTCACGACGGCGCCGCTGAAGCCGACGCGCACGCCGCTTTCGCCGACGCCGACGGTTATACCGCGCCCGCCCGCGCCGAAACCCTGCTGATCGGCCTGGGCTTCACGCTCGCGCAAACAAAAGAGCCCGTGGCGAGCTTCTCGGGCGGCTGGCGCATGCGCCTGAACCTGGCGCAAGCGCTGATGTGCCGCTCGGACCTGCTGCTGCTCGACGAACCCACGAACCACCTGGATCTCGACGCGATCATCTGGCTGGAAGACTGGTTGCACCGGTATCCGGGAACGCTGATCGTGATTTCTCACGATCGCGAATTCCTCGATTCCGTCTGCAATGTCACGCTGCATCTGGAAAACCGGCAGATCAAGCGTTACGGCGGCAATTACAGCCAGTTCGAAATCCTGCGCGCGCAACAAATCGCGTTGCAGCAAAGCGCGTACGTGAAGCAGCAAAAGACCGTCGAACATCTGCAAAGCTTCATCAACCGTTTCAAGGCGCAAGCGACCAAAGCGAAGCAGGCGCAAAGCCGTGTGAAGGCGCTGGAGCGCATGGAAATCATCGCACCGGCGCACGCTTCTTCGCCTTTCACATTCGAGTTCCGCGCGCCGGATGCCGCGCCGAACCCGATGATGGTGATGGAGTCCGTGCGCTGCGGATATCACACGGACGCTGGTGAGGTGCCAATTGTGGAAGGCGTCACGCTGTCCATTCAGAACGGCCAGCGAATTGGCTTGCTGGGTGCGAACGGACAAGGGAAATCGACGCTCATCAAGACGCTGGCGGGCACGCTTGAAGCGTTGAGCGGCAAGGTGCGTGAGGGTAAGGGCTTGCGCATTGGCTATTTCGCGCAGCATCAACTCGAAACGCTGCGTCCGCAAGACTCGGCGCTGGAGCACGTGGCCCGGCTCGCGCCCGACACACGCGAACAGGAACTACGCGATTTCCTGGGTGGCTTCAATTTTTCCGGCGAGATGGCGACTGCGAAGATCGCGCCGTTTTCCGGTGGAGAAAAGGCGCGGCTCGCGCTTGCGCTGATCATCTGGCAAAAGCCGAATCTGCTGCTTCTCGACGAACCGACGAACCATCTGGATCTCGAAACGCGTCACGCGCTGACCATGGCGCTCGCGCAGTTCGAAGGCACGTTAATCCTGGTGTCGCACGATCGCCATTTGCTGCGCGCCACCACGGACAATTTCATGCTCGTGGCCAAACATAGGCTGCAGCCTTTTGATGGCGACCTCGACGATTATCGCGACTGGTTGCTGCAACACGCGGCCGAGCAGCGGGCGGCGGCCAAGGATATGGTCAACAACGGTTCAGCGGACGATTCGCTGGATTCGGGGCAGAACCGCAAGGAGCAGCGTCGCCAGGAGGCACAGGAGCGGCAGAAACTCTCACATTTGAAAAAGCCGCTGCAATCGCGGATTTCGAAGATCGAGAAGGAGATGGACAAGCTGAATGCCGAGAAAGCGCAGCTCGATATTTTCGTAGCCGACGCCGCCAGTTACGAGCCCGCCATGAAGACGCAACTCACGGAATCGATCCGCCGTCAGGCCGATGTGAACGGTCAGCTGGAAGCGCTCGAAGCGCAATGGTTAGAGGCGCACGAGGAACTGGAGCAGATTGGCTGAACGCCCGCTGCATTACTAGCCGTAGCGCCCTCTAGCGCCGGGGCAGCGTTTGCCGCGGCATGCCTTCGTCATCGACCAGTACGTGCTTGCGTCCCTTTACGTGTCGCCGAATGGTCGCCACGACCTCGTCTTCCGTCACGTCTTCGGCCACCACACGACGCGATATTTGCCCTTCAGCGTCGATCCACTCGACGATCCGGCATCCACCGCCCCATGGCTGCTGAATGGGCGCGGACACACGGCAACCGCGCAGATGGAAGGTTGGGCGAGACAAGGTTTGATCTGCGTGTTTCAAGGCGTGGTTCCTTTTTCCTTTTTGCGCTCGTATCCGGGTTTGTCGCGATACAAGCATAGAAAAACGACGCCCCGCGTGGGTTACAGGAACCCCGCGGTTTTTTACACGACATTACTAAGGGACGGATGCCAGGCAGCCTTAAGCCAGTGATCGCACGCGATCGATCGCTTCTTCAATCCGATCGACTGCGATCACTTCCAGCCCATCGATAGGTTGCTTCGGCGCGTTCGCCTTTGGAATCAGCGCGATTGAAAAGCCCAGTTTCGCGGCCTCTTTCAAGCGATCCTGACCTCGTGGCGACGGCCTGATTTCACCCGCCAGCCCCACTTCGCCGAACACGATCAGGCCCTTCGGCAGCGCCTTGTTACGCATTGATGAATGAATCGCGAGCAACACAGCCAAATCGGCAGCGGGCTCCGTGATCTTCACACCGCCCACCGCGTTCAGGAACACGTCCTGATCGAAGCACGCAATGCCCGCATGCCGATGCAACACGGCCAGCAGCAACGCGAGCCGGTTCTGCTCCAGCCCTACGGCGAGCCTACGCGGATTCGGGACATGCGCGGTATCGACCAGCGCCTGCACTTCCACCAATAACGGCCGCGAGCCTTCTTGCGTCACCAGCACGCACGAACCCGGCACGCTCTGCTCATGCTGCGATAAAAACAGCGCCGATGGATTCGCCACACCGCGCAAACCGCGCTCGGTCATCGCAAACACGCCAAGCTCGTTCACCGCGCCGAAGCGGTTCTTGAACGCGCGCACGAGGCGAAACGATGAGTGGGTATCGCCTTCGAAATACAGCACGGTGTCGACGATATGTTCAAGCACGCGCGGCCCGGCGAGATTGCCTTCCTTCGTCACGTGCCCGACCATGATGATGGCGGTGCCCGTCTGCTTCGCGATCCGCGTGAGCTGCGCCGCGCATTCGCGCACTTGCGCAACCGAGCCCGGCGCGGAGGTCAGCGCTTCGGAATAGACGGTTTGAATTGAATCGATGACCGCCACTTCCGGCCGCTCTGTATCGATAGTCGCCTGAATCCGCTCAAGCTGGATTTCCGCCAGCAAGCGCAAATCAGGCGCTGCATTCCCGGAATCGCCGAGCAAGCCAAGCCGCTGCGCTCGCAACGCGATCTGCGCGCCGGACTCTTCACCGCTGATATAAAGCGCGGGCCGCTCACGCGCAATTTCCGCCAGCGATTGCAGCAGCAGCGTGGATTTCCCGATGCCAGGATCGCCGCCGATCAGCACCACGCCGCCGGCCACCAGACCGCCGCCCAGCACTCGGTCGAATTCGCCGATACCCGTGGTAAAGCGCGGCACGTCCGACGCTTCGATCTCGGACAAGCGCTGCACCGGCGAGGTCTTCGCGAGCGCTTGAAAGCGATGCGCCGAGGGCGACTCCGCCACCGACTCGACCAGCGTGTTCCACGCTCCGCAGGCTGGACATTGACCTTGCCATTTCGGCGCCTGGCCGCCGCAGTCGCTACATACGTACAGTGTCTTGACCTTCGCTACTTTCGCCACTCGCCTTCCTGAATTCCGTCGTTATCTGGTCGAACAACCCGCTCTATTCCGCACGCATGGGCACACGCGGCGAGACTGCGCACATCAACTCATACCCGATCGTGCCGCACGCAGCCGCGACGTCATCGATCGGCAATTTCGTGCCCCACAACTCCACCGGCGCACCGATCCCGGCAGTTGGGATCGGGGTCAGGTCCACCGTCAGCATGTCCATGGATACCCGGCCGACGATCCGCGTCAGCACGCCATCGACAATAACCGGCGTGCCTTCGGGCGCCACTCGAGGATAACCGTCCGCATAACCGCACGCCACTACGCCGATCCGCATAGGACCTGTGGCCGAGAACACCGAACCGTAGCCAACCGAGTGCCCCGCCGCCACGGTCTGCACGCCGATCAGCTCGGACGCGAGCGTCATGGCGGGCTTCAATCCCGTGCTGGCGATATCAGCCGTTTTGCCCGACGGCGAAGCGCCGTACAAAATGATGCCCGGCCGCACCCAGTCGAAATGCGAACCTGCATGCCACAGCGTGGCTGCGGAATTGGCGAGGCTGCGCGCGCCGGCAATGCCTTCGGCACCGCGTTCGAACGCTTCGAGTTGATGATCGATGCCACGCGGGCCGTCGGCATCGGAGAAATGGGTCATCAGCGTGATCTGGCCAACGCCCTGCACTGCCCGCGCGCGTTCCCACGCTGCCCGGAAACGCTCCGGCGTATAACCGAGCCGGTTCATGCCGCTGTTCATCTTCAACTGGATATTGACTGGCTTCGACAACCGCGCCATTTCCAGCATCCGCAACTGTTCATCGCAATGCACGGCGGTCGTCAGGCTGTATCGATCAATCACATCGATATCCGTCGGACGGAAAAAACCTTCCAGCAACAAAATAGGACCGGCCCAGCCCAACTCGCGCAACTTGACCGCTTCTTCGAGGTCGAGCAGGCCAAAACCGTCTGTTGCGCGCAATCCGGGGAACGCTCGCGCCACGCCATGGCCATATGCATTGGCCTTGACCACAGCCCATATCTTGGATTTCGGCGCGTGACGGCGTGCGACAGCGAGATTGCTGGCGAGTGCAGCGGTGTGGATCGTGGCGGATATCGGGCGCGGCATGGAAGTTTGGTTGGAAAAAAGCAGGTGATGAGCAGGTGATTACGCGAGAGCGGTCACAGCTTGACGATGTCTGAACCTCTGCGCAAACATCATTGCGCCGACGTCATTATGGCAGCAGTCGATCGTGCCCTATTGATGATCGCCTGGAAGCATGGCGGAACAACCCGGGGTAGATGTGCCAACGACAATCATTGCATAGAATGGCCGTTTAACAAGAGACCGTGCGCGCGGTGATAAATCCGAAAATAGCCGATGTAGCGGCTCAATAGCTGAATCAGTACCCGAATCAATACCTTATAGGCGCCTTGCAGACCGGTGACGTTCCGGCCCGAACGTCTGCGAATTGTCATGCAGGTTACTGCTAGGCAGAATGCGCCTATTTTCGTGTTATAAAGCCGTGCACACAACCCATTTCGAACAGAAATTGCCTGATCGGGAGCCCGTGCGCGAAGCCGGACGCGAGCGACGAGCGCGCCGTGTGCGAACGGGGCGGATTACCCGCAGTGCGGACTAGCATCGGATCAGATGAAAAAAGGTTTTTACACCATCATGGCCGCGCAGTTTTTCTCGTCGCTGGCCGACAACGCCCTTCTGATCGCTGCGATCGCACTGCTGAAAGATCTTCACGCCCCGAACTGGATGACACCGCTGCTCAAGCTGTTCTTTGTGCTGTCATACGTTGTTCTGGCTGCTTTCGTCGGTGCCTTCGCAGACTCGAGACCGAAGGGCCACGTGATGTTCGTCACCAACTCGATCAAGGTCGTTGGCTGCCTGACCATGCTGGTCGGTGCGCATCCGTTGCTCGCCTACGGCATTGTCGGATTCGGCGCCGCGGCGTATTCGCCGGCGAAATACGGCATTCTCACCGAGCTGTTGCCCGCCGACCGTCTGGTCGCGGCGAACGGCTGGATCGAGGGCACCACGGTAGGGTCGATCATCCTCGGCACGGTCATGGGCGGTGCGTTGATCAGTCCGCACATTGCCTCGCACATTCTTCAGTGGCATATCCCGAAGGTCGATACCCCCGCCGAAGCCGCCATGCTCGTGATCGTGCTCATGTACATTGTCGCGGCCCTTTTCAACCTGCGGATTCCAGACACCGGCGCGCGTTATCCGAAGCAGGAACATCGTCCGCTCAAACTGATCACCGATTTCGCCGATTGTTTCAACGCGCTCTGGCACGACAAGCTCGGCCAGATCTCGCTCGCCGTGACCACGCTGTTCTGGGGCGCAGGCGCGACGCTGCAGTTCATCGTGCTGAAATGGGCGGAAGTGTCGCTTGGCATGTCGTTGTCGGAGGCCGCCATCTTGCAGGCGATCATCGCGGTCGGCGTCGCGGTCGGCGCTATCCTCGCGGCCGCCCGCGTGCCGCTGAAGAAGTCGCTCTCGGTGCTGCCGGTCGGCATCATGATGGGCATTGCAGTGATGCTGCTCGCGTTCTATTCGAAGCATCTGTTTCCGGTGCATTGGGGCATCTATTTCGGCCGCATGCACGTTCCGGGTTACCTGATCGTCGCGTATATCTTCCTGATGATCGTCGGCGGCTTGTCGGGCTTTTTCGTGGTGCCGATGAATGCGCTGCTGCAGCATCGCGGCCACGTGCTGTTGTCGGCGGGTCACTCCATCGCGGTACAGAATTTCAACGAGAATCTCTCGGTGCTCGTGATGTTGTGCCTGTACGCGGTCCTCGTCTGGCTCGACGTCCCGATTCAATTCGTGATCGTGCTGTTCGGCACCTTCGTCTGCCTGATGATGTACTTCGTCATGCGACGGCATCAGGCCAATCAGCGGGCCTTCGACTCAGTCGCGCTGATCGGTGAATCGCGTCATTGAGCGGTGGCTTTGAACGGCGACCGTGGCGTCTCGTTTGCTCATGGCCAAACCCAAAGTCTGAAACGCCTCCGGGCATTCAACCGCCCGGCGCGCGATAATCCCGCTTGTCACCATTTTCTTTACACCCTGCCATGCTTGCCGCCGATCTCTTTTCGTTCGCCGTGCGCGTGCGCGAACGCGCGCCGCTCGTCCACTGCCTGACGAATCTCGTTGTCACGAACTTCACGGCGAACGTGCTGCTCGCGCTGGGCGCCGCGCCCGCCATGGTCATCGCCCGCGAGGAAGTGGGCGAATTCGTGCCGCTGGTCAACGCGGTATCGGTGAATCTCGGCACGCTCGACTTGCCGCAAAGCAAGGCGATCCGCGCGGCCGTCGAAGCTGCTAATCGCGCGCATAAACCATGGGTGCTCGATCCCGTGGCGGTCGGCCCGCTGAGTTTTCGCACGGCGTTCGCGTTCGATCTGCTCGATGCACATCCGAGCGTGATTCGCGGCAACGCGTCGGAGATCATCAGCTTGTCGGGCGGTGAATCGAGTGCACGTGGCGTCGACAGCACCGCGCTGGCCGAAGCCGCGCTCGACGCAGCCCAACTTCTCGCGCTGAATACAGGCGCCATCGTCGCTGTCACGGGTCAAACCGATTACGTCACCGACGGCCGCCGGACGGTTTCGTTATCGAATGGATCGCCGTTGATGACGCGCGTGACCGGTGTGGGCTGTGCGTTGTCAGCGACGGTCGCGGCGTTTGTCGGTGTTGCCGATAACGACGAACGCTGGGCCGCGACGGTCGCCGCTATCGCCTATTCGAGCATCGCGGGCGAACTGGCATCGCGCGACGCTGCGTTGCCGGGCAGTTTCGCGGTTGCGTATCTCGACCGGCTGGCATCGCTCGATGCAAACCTGTTCGCCGCCACGCTCGTATCGCGCGACGTCGCGCACGACGTGTGATGAAGCTCGATCTTTCGTTGTATCTCGTCCTCGATCCCGTGCAATGCGGCGGTCACGCGCGTGCGCTTGAAGTCACTCGAGCCGCGCTCGACGGCGGCGTCACGACCGTGCAACTACGCGCGCCAGAGTGGCATAAACGCGCATGGCTCGAGCTTGCGTCCGACCTGCTGCCGCTGACGCGCCGGTACGGCGTGCCGCTCATCATTAATGACCATGTAGATGTCGCGCTTGCGGCCGGCGCCGATGGCGTGCATATCGGCCAGAACGACTTGCCGCCGGATGTCGCCAGGAAGCTGCTTGGAGCGCGGGCGCTGATCGGGCTGTCGGTATCGAACGATGAGCAGGTCGATCACGCCAACACGCTGGGCGCCATGATCGATTACGTCGGCGTGGGACCTGTATTCGATACCCCCACCAAGCCGGACGCATCGGCGGCATGCGGTATCGATGGCCTCGCCGTACTGTGTGCGCGTTCTGTTCACCCGACGGTGGCTATCGGCGGAATCCAGTTGCACAACGCCGCCGATGTCAAACGCGCGCGGCCGGGCGGGATCGCAGTGGTATCGGCGATCTGCACCGCCGTCGACCCACGGCTCGCCGCGCAACGATTGCTGGCATCCACCTGAGTCCTCCTGAATACCATGACCCAATCAATCCCCAACGTCCTCACCATTGCCGGTTCCGATTCCGGCGGCGGCGCTGGCATCCAGGCCGACCTCAAGGCGTTCTCGGCACTCGGCGCGTATGGTTTGTCCGTTATCACGGCCCTCACCGCGCAGAACACGCGGGGCGTGACGGCCATCCATACGCCCGACGCATCGTTTGTCACCGCTCAGCTAGACGCTGTTTTCGACGATATCCGCATCGATGCCGTGAAGATCGGCATGCTTGCCAATGCCGATGTGGTACGCGCGGTAGCGGCGGCGTTGCGTCGATATCGGCCTGAACATGTGGTGCTTGATACCGTGATGATTTCCAAGAGCCATCATGCTTTGCTCGCGCCGGAGGCAGTGGCCGCGTTGCGCGACGAACTGCTGCCGCTCGCGACGCTCGTCACGCCGAACTTGCCGGAGGCGGCTGCGTTGCTGAACGTGGCATCGGCCGAAGATGAAGACGCGATGGTGCGCCAGGGCGAAGCGCTGCGAGCATTGGGCGCGCGGGCAGTGCTGATGAAAGGCGGCCATCTGAGTTCCGCCGATAGCCCCGACTGGCTGATCGAGGAAAGCGGCGCGCTGCGCGTTGGCGGACCGCGCGTGCCGGTGAAGAACACGCACGGGACGGGGTGCACGTTGTCGTCATCGATTGCGGCGCTGCTGCCCCAACGCAACTCTCTGACTGCCGCCACCACCGATGCCAAGCTCTATCTGACCGGCGCGATCGAGCAGAGCGCGCGGCTTGATGTTGGGCACGGAGTGGGCCCGGTGCATCATTTTTTCAGGTGGTGGTGAGGGGCGCTGTGCCGGGCTCGGCGGTGAGACTTAACCCGCAAATTCCGCGGCGCGCTCCGGCCATTCATCGGGCACGATGAAACCGCGTGAATGTTCGCGCCAGGCATCGCCGGTTGCGCTATCGGAATGTTCGTAGCGCGCAACCATGATCGGTGAAGACAGCGTCGCAATGCGCTCGGACAGCACCGCCGTCTGCTCAACCAGCGCCTCGCCCTCTTGCGCCAATAACGTTCGTTCTGCCATCCATCCCAACCTCGGCAACGAAGCGAAAAGCCCGTCCTTTTTCGAAGCATGCCATTCCGATGCCGTCTTCCACCACCCTCGCAGATGATCTGCGGCAAGCTCGGGTGCTGCATCGGATACTGAGCAAGGAGCGACATCGTCATCGCGATAAAATAAGCGCCCTTTGACGAACAACTCGGCGCGCCACGGCCCCTCGAATCCGAGCGATGCGAACTCATCGCGTGCGCTCAAACCCAGTTGATGATTCAAGAGCCGCGCATGCTTCAGGTCGAAGCGATCCTGCAGATTAGGCCCGACGTAATGAGCCAACGTAGAAGCCCCCTCACCTTCGCCGATGTGCAGATAAAACTTCACCGCGAGCTCCCAGTGCAGCCGTTCGCCCTTTCCGTTCTCCAGCAGGAAATCGACTTCACCGAGCGTAAGTCCTGCCGTACGCAATGGGATATTCGCCGCGATAAGCCGCGCGTATGGGCCATGCGTCAGAAAGTAATCGAGTAACGCTTCGGCGTAAAAGCCGAGCCGCGTGAGCGATGGTTTGTGAACCTGCGCGTGAAGTTCTCCAGAGTCGCGATCGAGCGCGATGAGCCAGGCCAACACGGCATCGCGCTCATTCTCCGTTGCGGCTGGCCGCGCGAGCGGCGCGCCCGCGTGCGAAGTGCTCAGCAAGTCCGGCGAGAACAGCAGCCACGCGAGATCCCTTACAGCGGGATCGTGGAATGCCGTGATCTCGGCGGCAGCCGTCACTGGCCGTCTGCCGCCTGCAGCGACTTGCGATAAGTCGCTTGGGCGAGACACAGGTCGGCCCACGCCTTGGCTTTATCGGGGAGACTGCGCAGCAAATAGGCTGGGTGATACGTGACGATCACCGGCACACCTTGATAGTCGTGCACCCGTCCCCGCAGCGTCGCAATGCTCGCTTCCGTCTTGAGCAAACTCTGCGCAGCAAATCGCCCGAGCGCAACAATCAGCTTGGGTTTAACGAGTTCGACCTGGCGCTTGAGATACGGCTCGCAACGCGCGACTTCATCGAGTTCAGGATTGCGGTTACCGGGCGGGCGGCACTTGATCACGTTTGCAATGAACACGTTGTCTTCACGCGATAACGCCACCGCGTGCAGCATGCTGTCGAGCAACTTGCCCGCTTGACCAACAAACGGTTCACCCAGCTTGTCCTCGTTCTCGCCCGGTGCTTCGCCGATCAACATCCAGTCCGCTTCCCGGTCACCGACGCCGAACACCGAATTCGTGCGACGCTCGCACAAACGGCAGCGTTCGCACACGGCGACGCGAGCAGCCAGCGTGTCCCAGTCGAGGGTCGCGATATCGGCGGCGGTGTCGTCGATAGTTTCTGAAGTGGCGAGCGCTTGCGGAGCTACATCGTCGAGCCAGGGGAGGTCATCGAAGACGGGCGGCTCGGCGGTATCGATACGAGAGGAATCGATCTTTGCCGACGGCGCTTGACGCGCGTTGCCCTCGCTCGCTTGCGCAGCGGAGAGAGCGGCATCGAGTGCGGTGAGCGTATCGACAGGATCAGCTTTCCGGGCCGCCGGCGCGTGCGCTGCTTCGACCGGCGTGGGCGAAGCCGACCGATGCACCTCGAGCGCAGCTTTACGATCGGAAGACACGGCTGCGGACGCATCCGGCGATTCCGACACGGCCCCCCGCCTCACCCAGACCGTTCCCAGCCCGAACTCTTCGAGCATCGACTTATGCAGCGCCATCCACGGCCTCCTTTGAAAACGTCAGACGCATGACGAGTGCATCCTCGCGCGACCGATGCCGCGCGGGGTAATAGTTTTTGCGCCGCCCGATGGTCGCAAAACCAAAGCGCTCGTATAGCTGGATGGCGCGTGGATTCGACGGCCGCACTTCCAGCAGCACGCCATCGAGTTTCTGATGCCGCGAGATGCGCACCGCTTCGCGCAGCAACGTGAGCCCGGCGCCGGCGTGTTGCGCCTGGGGCGCCACGCACAGGTTCAGCAAATGCATTTCATCGACGACTGGCATGAGCACGCAATACCCCAGCAACGTCCCGGTGACATGACGCAGGCACACGCCGAAATAGCCGTTGCGCAGCGAATCCTGGAAATTGCCACGGGTCCACGGGAATTCATAAGCGAGCTTCTCGATGGCAGCGACCTCATCGAGATCGGCTTCCGTCATCGACGACAGATAACGATCCGCCATCAACACGCCGCTCACCGTAGAGGCTCCGTCGCTGGAACGACTGGAGCGGCGGGGTCGGCTTGATTGACCCGATTGGCTTGCTCTCCTGCAGCAACTGCAGCGGCGTCTTTGGCGGCACGCGCATCCATGCGCTCGGCGGTGGTCTGCGCGACCTTGTTACGCACGTACTCCGGCGCGGCCTGGTCCGGCGCGACCGTCCGGCCGGCACGCAGCGCGCGTAATCCGGCAAGCGCCACGGGCAACGCGTGCGGCAGCGCATCGAAATCGATACGGCACGCCGGGGCAGCCGGCATGGCCAACCGTTCGCCGAAAGCCGCCGCTGCATTGCCCGCCAGCGTGAACGGCTCGTCCGGCCGGACGATAGCCTCTGGCAGATCAAGCGATGCTGCCTGGATCGTGGCCCACTCTCCCGCCGATCCCGTCGCTGGGTCCCAGCGGAAATCCGCCCAGTACGCCTCGTTCATGCGGGCGTCGAGCGCGGCGAGCACGCGCGTCGCCGATGGCTCGTGCAAGCGCGCGAACTCCGCGCACGCGAGCAAGGTGCTGATCGGCACCACCGGCACGCTCAGCCCGTACGCCAGCCCCTGCGCGACGCCGGTCGCCGTGCGCAAACCGGTAAATGAACCCGGCCCGGCGCCGAACGCGATCGCGGTGCTTTCCTGCAGCTTCAGGCCGGCGGTATCGAATAATTCGCGGATCGCGGGCAGCAGACGCGTGCTGGAAACCGGTCCCGTCAATTCATGACTGAACCAGACGTGAACCTCACCCGCAGAATAATGAGGCGCGCTTTCATAGGCCGATGGCGCGGCATGGGACCCGGCAGCGGCCGCCGGGTCGGCGATCAGCAGCGCGACTGAGCAGAATTCGGTCGAGGTATCGAGGGCGAGCAAAACAGTGCGTGTCATGGCCGCTATTGTAATGCGTGAAGTAAAGTGAACTGCGGGAACCGAGTAGCCGCGAGTCGTTCTGCGCCACGGAGACAATGGCCGCCCCGTGCTTACTGCGCCTCCTCGCCCGGGATTTCTGGAAGAAACCCTCGACAACCTCGCCCAACCCGCTTGCTATGATCGGCGGTCCTCAACCAGCATGTCCGGAGAACCGAATGAGCGGAATCAACGAACTCGACGCGCAATTTGCGCTTGCCCAGGCAGACGTCAGGGAATTGCCCGAACGTCCGGGTAACCTGACGCTGCTGCGCCTCTACGCGCTTTACAAGCAAGCAAGCGTAGGCGATGTGCAAGGCGACAAGCCGGGTTTCGCCGATATCGCCGGCAAATACAAATACGACGCTTGGACCGCGCTCGCGGGCATGCCGCAGGACACCGCGAAGCAGCAATACATCGGGCTGGTGGAATCGTTGAAAAGCGGCGCATCGGCGTAAGACCGAAGGACTTAATCGCCGGACGGCTTCCACCATCCGGCGACTAAGCGCCTTGCAACGCTTTCATCAAGATGTAGGCGCTATGACAGCCAAGCGAAATTCCCCGCCGCCCACTAACTGTTAGTTAGATGAATCAAACTGTCTTAAAATCTGGCGCAGCGCAACAATTGCCGCTATACTCTTGCCTGCGCTTCACTGTGACCGGGTGAATTGATGCTTTTTATCGATTCATTAGCTGTTCAACCCACGCAGCGCGGCGCCTCGTAGCGTTTTGCTCCAATCCAGTTTAGAAACTGTCCCCTCCCTGCTAGGCCTTTCTCGGCCGATCATGCATCAGGCTGACGACAAAGCCGCCTCGGCCTGTCGAATCCGATACAGCTTCTAACGAAAAGCTCGCCTTTATTGTTGCGAGCTGCCCCCGTTTTTCGATTTGCTCGCTGCTTCTTTGCTCGCTGAATCTGACGACTTGGGTATGCCGATTGGCGCCACACGCCTTATTCCCCGTTTCAAGGATCGACATGACTTCGAGCAACACCCATAGCCCGCTGGACTCCATCGCTGCACTGGCACTCGGTGAAGACGCACCCGCCGCGCCGGCAGCATCTGTTTCGCCTGCTATCCCCGCCCCTATTTCTTCAGTTGCGCCCGTCGCCGCTGCTATCGCTGTGCAGACCGGCCCGAGCTTCGAATCGCTCGGCCTGTCGCCTGAGATCATTGTTGCCCTGACAGCTTCCGGCTATCAAGTGCCAACGCCGGTTCAGCAGCGCGCGATTCCCGCAGCGCTCGCCGGCCGCGACTTGCTGGTTTCCAGCCCGACCGGTTCGGGCAAGACCGCAGCATTCATGCTGCCGGCTATCGAACGTTTCTCACAGCTCGAAAAAGCCAAGGCTTCGGCTCCGCGTGAACCGCATGACCCGAACGCCCGCCCGGCTCGCCGTACCCAGCCGGTCGCTCGTCCGACCATGCTCGTCCTGACGCCGACCCGCGAACTCGCGATGCAGGTTACTGCAGCTGCGACCACGTACGGCAAGCATCTGCGCCGGTTGCGCACGGTCAGCATTCTCGGCGGTGTCGCGTATGGCCAGCAATTGATGCTGCTCGCGAAGAACCCGGAAATCCTGGTTGCTACGCCGGGTCGTCTGCTCGACCACCTGGAACGCGGCCGTATTGACCTGTCGCAACTGCAAATCCTCGTGCTGGACGAAGCTGACCGCATGCTGGACATGGGTTTCATCGACGATATCGAAACCATTGTCGCCGCTACGCCGGCCACGCGTCAGACGCTGCTGTTCTCGGCGACCATCGACGGCAAGATCAGCTCGCTGACCGGCCGCCTGTTGAAGAACCCGGAACGCATCGAGATCATTCAGAAGCTCGAAGCGCAGAACAACATTGCGCAAACCGTGCATTACGTCGATGACCGCGATCACAAGGATCGTCTGCTCGACCATCTGTTGCGCGACGCTGGCCTCGATCAGGCTATCGTTTTCACGGCAACCAAGAACGACGCTGACCAACTGGCTATCCGTTTGTCGGACGCTGGTTTTGAATCGGCTGCCCTGCACGGCGATTTGCCGCAAGGCGCGCGTAACCGCACGATTCGTGCACTGCGCGAGCGCAAGGTGCGCGTGCTGGTCGCGACCGATGTGGCCGCTCGCGGTATCGATATCCCCGGCATCACGCACGTGTTCAACTACGATCTGCCGAAGTTCGCGGAAGACTACGTTCACCGTATCGGTCGTACGGGCCGTGCTGGCCGTACGGGCACGGCAATCAGCCTCGTGCATCACGCTGAGCAAGGCGCGCTGAAGCGCATCGAGCGTTTCGTGCGCTTGCCGCTGAATGTCAGCGTAATTGCTGGTTTCGAACCGCGTCGTTCGGCTCCGGCCGGCGGTGGCGGCGGTCGTCCTGGCTTTGGCGGCCGTGGCCGTCCGGGCGGTGGCGCTGGTGCAGGCGGCGCAGGTCGTCGTTTCGGAAGCGGCGGTGCTGGCAACGGTGGTTCGGCCAAGCCGGGCGGCTGGGGCAACAAGCCGGCAAGCGCCGGCGGTGCTCGCGATTCACGCGACGGTGGTTCGCGTGACGGTTATCGTAGCGGCGGTGGATCGCGTGACGGTGGCTCGGGCTTCGGTGGCGGTTCGCGTGACGGTTATGCAGCCCGTCGCAACGACGGCCCGCGCGCTCCGCGTCGCGGCAGCTAAATCGTAAAGAATGCAGCGCGCGCTTCTCGCGTGCGCCAGCAAAAAAAGAACCGATGCCTCGCGCGTCGGTTTTTTTTCGCCCACGCCCTCAATTTCACAATGCGGAAAGGGGTCTTGTGGCGCGAAATCGTTGGTGCATGGCACAAGCTCGAGCGTCTCAGTATAGGAAAGATCGTTTTATATCGTGGAATATAAAGTTTAAACAATTGATTATTAACGATAATTTATATTCTTGAATTTCAATACGTGGCTGGCCTCCCGCCTCTCCTTTCCCTAGACTCTTATATAAGAGTTGAGCAACCAGAAGCACCAAGACTTGCCGGCTGCTCAACCAGACGACCCACCATTAGTCATCAGTCAGGTAATCAAAGGAGAAACGCCATGTCGCGCCAACAACAAGCTCAGGAACTCCAGAAACAATGGGACACGGATCCGCGCTGGAAGGGCATCAAGCGCAGCTATACCGCCGACGACGTCGTGCGGCTGCGCGGTTCGGTGCCGGTTGAACACACGCTGGCGAAACGTGGCGCGGAGAAGCTGTGGGCATCGATTCATGAAGAGCCGTTCGTCAATGCGCTCGGCGCGCTGACCGGCAACCAGGCCATGCAACAGGTCAAGGCCGGGTTGAAGGCGATCTATTTGTCCGGTTGGCAAGTGGCGGGCGACGCGAACGTTGCGGGTGAAATGTATCCCGACCAGTCGCTGTATCCGGCGAATTCGGTGCCGCTGGTGGTCAAGCGCATCAACAACACGCTGACGCGCGCCGATCAGATCCAGTGGTCGGAAGGCAAAAATCCGGGCGATGAAGGCTATCTCGACTTCTTCCAGCCGATCGTGGCCGACGCGGAAGCCGGTTTCGGCGGCGTGCTGAATGCATTCGAACTGATGAAGGCGATGATCGAAGCAGGCGCGGCGGGCGTGCACTTCGAGGATCAATTGGCATCGGTGAAAAAATGTGGGCACATGGGCGGCAAGGTGCTGGTGCCGACGCGTGAAAACATCGCGAAACTCACGGCTGCGCGTCTCGCGGCCGATGTTTCCGGTACAAAAACCATCCTGCTCGCCCGCACCGATGCGGAAGCGGCGGATCTGGTGACATCCGATGTCGATGAAAACGATCGCCCGTTCCTGACCGGCGAGCGCACCGTGGAAGGTTTCTTCCGCACGAAGCCGGGCCTCGAACAAGCTGTTTCGCGTGGTCTCGCCTACGCGCCGTATGCTGACATGATCTGGTGCGAAACCGGCAAGCCTGATCTGGCGTACGCGAAGAAGTTTGCTGAAGCGATTCATCGCGAATTCCCCGGCAAGCTGCTTTCATATAACTGCTCGCCGTCGTTCAACTGGAAGAAGAACCTGGACGATGCGACCATCGCCAAATTCCAGAAAGAACTCGGCGCGATGGGCTACAAGTTCCAGTTCATCACGCTGGCCGGTTTCCATGCGCTAAATTATTCGATGTTCAATCTGGCGCACGGCTATGCGCGCAACCAGATGAGCGCGTTCGTCGAAATGCAGGAAGCGGAGTTCGCGGCGGCTGAGAAGGGTTTCACCGCAGTGAAGCATCAGCGGGAAGTGGGAACGGGTTACTTCGATGCCGTGACGCAAGCGGTTGAAAAAGACGCATCGACGACTGCGTTGCACGGTTCTACCGAAGATGAACAGTTCTTCGAAGAGAAAGTCGCCTAAAAGGCCGCAACTCAAGCTGCAACTCAGGGTGAGACTGGTTTGAGAACTTGAAGGGCATACGGCCACAAGCCGTATGCCCTTTTTGCGCTGGCAGAGTCGCTGCGGGAATCAGTCCGCGGTCGTCGCCGATTGCGCCCGGAAGCCCTCAAGAATCTCGCTCAGCTCCGCGGCAAAGACGCCGGGATGGACAGCAAAGGCGACGTGATTGCCGGACATCTCTACGCAAGCGCAGCCCAACTTCTCGGCCATTGCCCGCGCCGTTTGTACGTAATAGGCGTCGCCGCTTGCACGCCCGACGGCAGTCGCCACCGGCACGCCGCTGAGGCGAATGCGGTTGAGATCGGGAACATAGCTGCTGATGCTCAAGAATTCATGGGCCAAGAAACGGTCCATGTTTTCGCCCTGATCCGGGGGCGCGGCGGCCCCGCGATCCATGCCGACCATGGAACTCGCGAATTTCTTCATCGCCGGTCCGGCGCCTTGGGTAAGGAACGTTTCGTGTATGTCGTTCGCGATAGCCGCGTGCTCGACGGCATCGGCCAGAATGCCGGCGATAGGCGGTTCATGGGCAATCAGCGCCTTGACCACTTCCGGGTGATCTTCAGTGAGTTTGATCGCGATATTCGCGCCGGCGCTATTGCCGAACACGTAGGCCGGCCCCGCGTCCATCGCGTGGATCAATGCCGCCGCATCACGGGCTTGTTGCGCCAGATCGAGATCGGCCGTGGTGTCGCCGGTACTGCGGAAATTCGCGCGCCGGTCGTATCTGACCACGGTGTATGCGCCGGCCATCAGGGCCGATAGCGCGACATAGCGGCGACTGTCGCCATTGCCGCCGACGATCAAAAGCAACAAGGGACCCTGACCTTCGCAGTCGTACGCTATGTCCGCATCTTCAGTGTGCACCACGCCTGATTTTTTCATTGATTAAAACTCCTGAATTAATTTCCGCAACCTGGTGTGTGCGTAGCAGACTTCAAGTCCGTCAGCCAAGCAGCCAGGCCTGCCCTTCTTCCTTCATGGTTCGCTCAAGTTCGCTGCCTTTCGTGGCAAACGTCTTTTGCACCGGGAAGCCGCTTACTTCAAGCAAATAAGCAAGCGGTGCGTATTCACGCGGATATCGTTCAACGCGCTCAGTATCGATGTCGACCACGCCACGCGGAAAAGTGAATGAGCCCATGTCATACACGCTTTGACGCTTCACGATCTTCCATACGCCGTTGCGCTTTTCGACACGATCGTAAAAACGGTTGTGCGAGCTGCAGCCGAGGCCAAGCCGAACATTCTCGCCGACAATAATCGCGTTAGTTTCCACAATGGCCTTATCGCCCTGAAAGCTCACCACCGGCCCTGCGACGAAATGCTTGGTGCGAAGGTCGGACGCGCCCATTCGTATGGAGCCATCGACAAAGTCGCTGAAGAGACCCTCGAACCACGTTATCTCGATCGTGCCGTCGGGATGAAACAGTTCGCGCAAGCTATCCCACTGCGCGAGATCGCGATGAATCCAGCCCGTCATCAGGTCCGCAATGCTAAGCCGGTCTTCCCAATACGTTTTCATGTTCAGTTCCCCTTTTATTTCAACTGACATTGTTCGATTTCCAGTTGATGGATAAGAGTGTCGCGCCGATCATCTATAAAGTTAAATAGATTGATATGATCGATCGATCAGTTTAAGTGATACCGGAGCTGGAATGGACTTGCGTCACCTGCGCTATTTCGTCGCCGTCGCGGAAGAAAAGCATTTTGGCCGCGCGGCGCAGCGGCTACATATCGTGCAGCCTGCTTTGAGCATGCAAATTCGCGCCCTGGAAGAAGACATGGGCGGCCCCCTGTTCGTGCGCACCAGCCGTCGTGTGGAATTGACCGAAGCGGGCGCGCTCCTGCTGATCGAAGCGCGTCGGACGCTTGCTCAGGCGGAACACGCCAAGAGCGTTGTCCAACGGTCATTGAGAGGCGAAATCGGCAGCGTCAAGGTGGGCTTCGCGGGAAACGCTGTCCTGACCGGCAAGCTGGCCGACAACTTGCGCGTTTTTCATCGGGGCTATCCGGAAGCTCAGTTGCAAATCATAGAAATGGCGCCGCATTTGCAGGGCGAAGCCATCCTTGCCGGCCATCTCGATGTGGGATATAGCCCGAGTCTCGACTCCATTTCCGATCCCCGGCTTGTCACCGAAAAGATCGGCACGTGGCCGTTTATGGTAGCCATGACGGCCGACCATCCGCTTGCAAAAAAGAAGCGCGTTTCCATCAAGTCACTCGCGACGGAAACGCTCATCCTGTATGCGGTTGGCGACGACGCGTTTCCGCTGCTGCAACAGCACGTCATTAAAGCGACGAACGTAGTCCATCGCGTCTCCAGCACGTTGAGCGTGCTCGCTCTGGCGGCGGCCGGACTGGGAGTGGCACTGGTACCCGCGCCACTTGACCGGGTCACTATCCCGAACCTGGTCTATCGGCCGATTGCCGAGACCGACATGTCGGCGGATCTGCTGCTGTTCAGCCGGGCCAATGAAACCAGCGGCGCAGTGCTCGCTTTTTTGGGGCTGGCGCGCGGTACCTCGCAAGGCTGATCAGCCAGCAATGGCAGCCCTTTCATCGATAAACAATCACCGGAATCTTGGTGTGAGTCAAAACCCGTTGGGTCTCGCTGCCGATCAGCAAACTCCCCAAACCCCTCCTTCCGTGTGATGCCATGAAAATCACATCGCAGCCATCACGTTCCGCAATATCGATAATGCCGATATAAGGCGCGGATTCAACGCTAGTGACCGAATTGCAGGAAACACCAACAGCGGCAGCAGCCGTTTCGACAGCCCCAAGATGCTCCCGTGCTTCACGCTCGGCGCGTTCATGAAAATCCCCGGGCGGCTCGACGGCGACATCGGCGAAAGGGGAATACGGATACAGCGGCAAGCAAGCGTAGGCCGTAATTCGCGCGCCCACCGACTGGGCGAGATCGATCGCGCCATCAATCGCTTTTTGCGAAAGGACCGATCCGTCCGTCGGAACCAGAATGTGCTTGAACATGGTCGACTCCTCGGCAGTGGCCATCGTGCACTTTCATTGTAGTAACTGAATCAGGACAGGCAGCCGGCAATTCAGCCCCAATATCCCGGCGCGCCGAACGTGTGTTTGAGCAGGTCGAGAAACAGGCGCACTCTCAGCGGCAAATGCCGGCGCTGCGGAAACACGGCGTGAATCCCGATAGGCGGTGCGGCGAAAGCATCGAGCACGCTGACAAGCCGCCCTTGAGCGATGTCATCGCCGACTTCCCACCATGAGCGCCACGCCAGCCCATATCCGGCGAGACACCACTCATGCAGCACAGCGCCGTCCGAGCATTCCATGGTGCCGGAAACGCGCATCTGCACGACCTTGCCGTCTTTCTGGAACACCCAGCCGCGCTGCTGATTCGAGCTCGCCCCGAGCGGCAGGCAGTTGTGCTGCGCGAGCGCGTCGAGATCGGCGGGCGCACCGCGCACACGCAAATATTCAGGCGACGCCACGCAAACCCGCCGGTTCTCACCCAGCTTCAACGACACCAGCGAAGAATCCGGCAACTCGCCAAGCCGCACGGCGCAATCGAAACCTTCATTGACCAGGTCGACCATGCGGTCCGTGAGATCGAGCGTGATCGATACATCCGGATGCATCGACGTGAAAACTGGCACTAGCGCTGCAACATGACGCCTGCCGAAACCCGCTGGCGCAGACACCCGCAGATGTCCGCTCGCCTTCACCCCGCCCGCCGACACGCTCGCCTCCGCGCTCTGCATGTCGTGAATCACCCGCTGGCAATCCTCCAGAAACGCCGATCCTTCGAAGGTAAGCGTCAGCCGACGCGTGGTGCGCACGAGCAGTTTCACGCCGAGCCGCTCTTCCAGCGCGTCCAGCCGCCGGCCGATCACAGCCGGCGCGACGTCCTCGGCCAGTGCTGCAGCGGAAAGGCTTCCCTTCGCGACGACGGCCACGAACGTTTCGATTTGCTTGAATCGGTCCATAGACGTGCGGTGTTTGAATGACTGGGTACCCAGATTAGGCGCGAAAAAGTCAAAGATCAAGTGATCTGGATGCATCTTCCGGTCGTTCTGGCGCACTAATAGAATAGTCGACGACCTAACCTATTGGAGCACCCGCCATGTCACCGACATCGATTTCGCCTCCTCGTGCAGTCATCTTCGATGCCTACGGCACGCTGTTCGACGTGCATTCGGTCGTGGCGGCCGCCGAGCAGTTATTCCCCGGCCAAGGCGATGCGCTTTCGCAGTTGTGGCGCCAAAAGCAGATCGAATATACGCAGTTGCGCACGCTTTCCGATCCCGCCGGCGCCCGTTACGAGCCGTTCTGGGCAATCACGCTCGACGCGCTTCGCTACGCCGCCGCGCGCCTGAAACTCGACCTTGCGCTCACCCCGGCTGCGGAAAAGCGCCTGATGGACGAATACGCCTGCCTCGCGGCGTTTCCCGACACGGTTGCCGCACTGAAAACGCTACGCAAACGCCCGGATTTGAAACTCGCGATCTTGTCGAACGGTAATCCGCAGATGCTGGACATCGCGGTGAAAAGCGCCGGCATGTCGGGTCTCTTCGATCACGTCCTATCAGTTGACGCCGTGCGGGCCTACAAACCCGCTCATGCTGCCTATGCGCTCGGAACGCAAGCGATCGGCGTGGCGGCATCGGAGATCGTGTTTGTATCGTCGAATGGCTGGGACGTGACCGGCGCGACGTGGTTTGGCTACGCCACCTTCTGGCTCAACCGGATGGCACTCCCCGCGGAACAACTCGGCGTCCTGCCGCGCGGCACGGGACGCGATATGACTGACCTGCTTGCTTTCATCGATGCAGGCTGCCCCCAGCATCAGCACGCCACGACATTCGATCTTTCAAAGCGCATGTCACGCGGTCCCACCAACTAATCGATTTCACCGATTCACCCAGCACGCAAAAACCGTCTGACCGACCAAGGAGATGTAGAACATGGCGAACACGCTCACCCACGTGCCACAGGGCATGACCATCACGGCCGAGATAAAACCCGGCTACGAGACCATCCTGACCCCCGAGGCGCTGGAGCTGGTGGCAACCCTTCACCGCGCATTTGAGCCGCGTCGTCAGGCTTTGCTTGCGGCGCGCGCCGAACGCACGAAGCGGCTGGATGCAGGCGAACGCCCGGATTTCCTGAGCGAAACGCAATCCATCCGCGATGCCGGCTGGACCATCGCCCCTTTGCCCAAGGCGCTCGAACGCCGCCGTGTGGAGATCACCGGGCCGGTCGAACGCAAGATGATCATCAACGCGCTGAACTCCGGCGCGGATTCGTACATGACGGACTTCGAGGATTCGAACACGCCGAACTGGGACAACCAGTTGACCGGGCATATCAACCTGAAGGAAGCGGTACGCGGCACGATTTCGCTTGAACAGAAGGGCAAGTCATACAAGCTCAACGATAAAACCGCGACGCTGATCGTCCGTCCGCGCGGCTGGCATCTCGATGAAAAGCACGTGACCGTCGATGGTCAGCGTGTGTCCGGCGGCATCTTCGATTTCGCGCTGTTCCTGTTCCACAACGCGAAGGAGCAACTGGCTCGCGGCGCCGGTCCGTACTTCTATCTGCCGAAGCTGGAAAGCCATCTCGAAGCGCGTTTGTGGAACGAGATTTTCGTCGCGGCGCAGGAGATGGTGGGCGTACCGCGCGGATCGATTCGGGCGACGGTTCTTATCGAAACCATCTTGGCCGCGTTCGAAATGGACGAGATCCTGTACGAGTTGCGCGAGCATTCGTCGGGGCTTAACGCCGGCCGTTGGGACTACATCTTTTCCGCAATCAAGAAGTTCAAGAACGACGCCGATTTCTGCCTCGCCGATCGCTCGAAGATCACGATGACCGTGCCGTTCATGCGCGCTTATGCACTGCAATTATTGAAGACATGTCACCGTCGACAAGCTCCGGCGATTGGCGGCATGAGCGCGTTGATTCCGATCAAGGGCGACGCCGAAGCCAACGACAAGGCCATGGGCGGCGTGCGCTCGGACAAGGCGCGCGATGCGAGTGACGGTTACGACGGCGGTTGGGTCGCACATCCGGGCCTCGTGCCAATCGCGATGGAAGAGTTTGTGAAAGTGCTCGGCGACAAACCAAACCAGATCGCGAAGCAACGCGACGACGTGCAAGTGACAGCAACCGGTCTGCTCGATTTCCGTCCTGAAGATCCCATTACCGAAGGCGGCGTGCGCGGCAATATCAACGTGGGCATCCACTATCTTGGTTCGTGGCTTGCGGGCAATGGTTGCGTGCCGATCCACAACCTGATGGAAGACGCGGCAACAGCGGAAATTTCGCGCTCGCAAGTGTGGCAATGGATTCGCTCACCGAAAGGCAAGCTCGACGATGGCCGCAAGGTGACCGCTGAAATGGTCCGCGCGTTCACGCAGGAAGAATTGGTGAAGGTGAAGGCGGTCGTCTCCGGCGACACCGCGCCATATGATCGGGCAGCGGCGATCTTCGAAGCGATGTCGACATCGGATACGTTCGCCGAGTTTTTGACGTTGCCGCTTTATGAAGAGATTTAAGCCTTAACGCAGGTCTTCTCTTCTGCAAAACAAAGCCGCTCTGGAAACTCAGGGCGGCTTTTATATTGGAGATGAACCAGTTACGACCTTGATTTTCGATAAGCGACCCAATCGCCGTTATCGATACGCGGCAAACCTTCCACCGCCTCCTCGCTGACCGGATAAACCAGACAATCGATTTCCTGCGCGCGCCCATCCACGTGAACGGTCACGTGCAAGCGCTCGCTGCGGTACAAGCCGATCACACCCGGCACGATCTCTTCGATTTCATCGAGCACGGGCACAAGCGTTTCATCGATTCGATAAATATCGCCATGTACCGGCCCCGCCGCAGGATCGAGCACGAGGCCTGGATAGGCATCGAAATCGTACAGCCGGCCATTGATATGACCCGAACCAATTAGTACGGGCGCCGCGATCCCGTTACGCTCGGCTGCGAGGCGAATGTCGTTGCTCTCGCCCGCTCGCAGCGTGCCGTAGACGAATACGTGTTGCATGCCTTCATTCCTTCCGTGAGATTCAACGCGCATTATGCCAAGTGCATAAGACAGTCGATATGTCGTGGTGCCTCGGCCGAGAGAAACCGTCCGTCCGCCCACTTCAAAGCCCGGCCGCCCGGATGCCTTTAATATCACGGTGGAGGAGCGCTTAAAAAACCATGTTCACGCCCATCGATCATCCGCTGCAACCACTGCAACAACCCCAGCCCGAAGAAGTCGAGCATCTCGACATTCCGGCCGAGTCGTCGCCAACGCTCGCGCATCCCATTCGGGTTCGCTCGCGGCCCGTGCCGGCCGGCGTCCGGATTGCGCGGCACACGCACGCGTGGGCACAAGTCGCATGCACGACGCGCGGCGTGCTGCGCATCGCAGCGGAAGGGTCAACGTGGATGGTGCCGCCGTCGCGGGCAATCTGGGTGCCGCCGAACGTGACACATGAAGTCGTTATCGTGGAAGACGCGTTTCTGCGGACGTTGTACATCGATGCAAGCGTGGTGCCGCCGGGACTGGATGCGTGCCGCGTCGTGGAAGTGTCGCCGCTGCTGCGCGAGGTGGCTGTTGCTCTGGATGATCGTACGATTTCGAGCGAGCGCGAACGCCTGCTCGGCACGCTCGCACTCGACGAAATCACGCGCTCACGCCCGCTGCCCCTTTCCATTCCGATGCCCACCGACAAACGCCTGCTCGCATTATGCGAAGCCGTCCTCGCCGATCCTGCTTCCGCCGATTCACTCGAGCATTGGGCGACGCTCGCAGGCGCAAGCACGCGCACGATCGCGCGTTTATTCCGGCGTGAACTCGGTGTGAGTTTTTCGCAATGGCGTCAGCAAGCCGTGCTGGCGCGGGCGATTCCGTTACTGAGCCAGGGCCGTCCGCTTGCGCAAGTTGCGTTGCTGCTCGGCTATCAAAGCCAAAGCGCTTTTTCCGCGATGTTCAGACGTGCATTCGGCGAAAGTCCGCGGGCATTTTTTGTCCGCGACGGCGAGCCGCGAGACGACAGTCAAAACGGTGGATCTGGCGAACGCTGAAATGCTAAACGCCGCGCACCATATGGCGGATCGCACCAAATTGCGCGAGCCGCGAACCCGCGGTTTTATAACCCATGCGGATATACAGCCGGGCAGCCGGGTTATCGACGAATACGCGCAACTGCGTTTCTTTTAATCCGCGTGCGCGTGCCCAGCGGTGCGCGGTATCGAGGAGAAATGTTCCCGCGCCCGTCCTGCGCCACCCTTCCACCACTTGTACGTCGCGGATGTGCAGCGACTGGTCTTCTTCCGTCACGCGCATGACGCCAATCGCATGGCCGTCGCACTCGAGCACGAAGTTTTCCGACTCGCGCCAGCTACCGAGGAAAAGGTCGCTGCGCCACACGAGATTGTGGCGGCGATAGTAGCCGTTCATGTTGTTGCGCGTGAGCGCCTCGGCGAACGAAAAATCGTCCATCGACGCCAGGCGCAACTGAAACGGCGAGAGAGCTTCGGTGGGATCGAGCATGGCGCGATGAAAGCACTGAATCAAGTCATCAACACTAAGTCAGCCGGTGCGCGCTGGCAATGGAGAGTTTTACGGGCGCGCAAATTCGATGTCACGCACGCCACACGTTCAACAAGGTGCAACGGGGACGGTGTAGGAAGAATAGCCGGAGGAACCGAAGGCGGAATGGCGGGAAAGAGTACGAAGAAACGAGGCGGACGTAAAACGAGAGGAAAAACGGGGACGAAAAAAATCCAGCTTAAGCTGGATTTTCTTTTACAACTTGTTGGCGGAGCGGACGGGACTCGAACCCGCGACCCCCGGCGTGACAGGCCGGTATTCTAACCAACTGAACTACCGCTCCACTTCTTTCCATCAGTTCGTGAGGTTGGTTGGCTCATCAAACTTGCAGCGCTTCTGGCAGCCGCCGATGTTTTGGCGTCCCCAAGGGGATTCGAACCCCTGTACTCACCGTGAAAGGGTGATGTCCTAGGCCTCTAGACGATGGGGACATAAACTTTTCAGTTAATGTCTTTACTCTTTTCGCTTAATCTTGAACTTGATTCTGATTAACTTCGATTAATACTTTCTTAATCGCTTGATACTACTTTAAGCTTATTAATCAGTTTCTTGTCAGTCAGCAGCGAAGAACGACATTATAAACAGCTTTGTGATTCTTGTGAAGCTTTTTTTCCGATGCTCTGGCGCTTTAAAAAGCTTCATTTCTGTTCTGTGGTGGAGGTAAGCGGGATCGAACCGCTGACCTCTTGCATGCCATGCAAGCGCTCTCCCAGCTGAGCTATACCCCCCTTGCAGAACAGAAACGAGATTCTAAAGGGCACTTTTGAAGTTGTAAATACCTTTTAGCCCAGCATCTGAAAATAGTTCGTTCTTAGGGTGCAAACTTGAGGCCCGAACTGAACACCGTTCGCGACAATGCCACGCGCCCGCGCCACCTCACCTCACCTTACCCCACACCCGTGCTCATGTTCCAGTTTAAGCAATGCCTTTGTCGAGTCGGCCTAGCACCGTCTCGCGGCCGAACAACATCAGCACCGCGTCAATGGACGGTGTGTGCGTGGTGCCCGCGACCAGGAGGCGCACCGGCATGGCGAGATGCGGCATCTTGAGCTTGTGGGTCGTCAACGTGGCCTTGAACGCCACCGAGATGGCTTCCTTGCTCCACTCCACTTCGCTCAGTGCCTGACGCAAATCCGCGAGTGCAGGACGCACGGTTTCGGTGACATGCTGCGCGAGCGCCGCGGGATCGATCACGGGCTCCCGATAGAACATGGCGGCGTTATCGGCAATTTCCTTGACCGTCGATGCGCGGTCCTTCAGCAGACCGATCACAAGCTCGAGCGGCGCTCCTTGCTCGATCATGGTGGCGTCGATACCCAATTCGGCCAGGAATGGCTTCACAAGCGTTTCCAGCCGCGCGTTGTCCGCTTCCTTGATGTAGTGCGCGTTCAGCCAGTTCAGCCGGTCCGGATCGTATTGCGCCGGCGACTTGCCCAGATGGTCCAGGTCGAACCATTCGACAAACTGTTCACGCGAGAAAATCTCCGCATCGCCATGCGACCAGCCAAGCCGCGCCAGATAGTTCATCACGGCTTCCGGCAGATAACCGCTGTCACGATAACCCATCACACTCATTGCGCCGTGGCGCTTGCTCATCTTCTCGCCCTGCTCGTTGAGCACGGTCGGCAAGTGCGCGTACACCGGCACTTCGCCGCCCAGCGCGAGCAGGATGTTGATCTGGCGCGGCGTGTTGTTCACGTGGTCGTCGCCGCGGATCACGTGAGTGATCTTCATGTCGAGATCGTCCACGACCACGCAGAAGTTATACGTTGGCGTGCCGTCCGGGCGCGCGATCACGAGGTCGTCGAGTTCGTCGTTCGAGATTTCGATCGTGCCCTTCACCGCGTCGTCCCAACTCACGACACCACCCAACGGATTGCGAAAGCGAATGACGGGCGAGACGCCTTCCGGAACAGGCGGCAGCACCTTGCCTTCTTCAGGGCGCCACGTGCCGTCGTAACGCGGCTTTTCATTGGCCTCGCGCTGGCGTTCACGCAATGCGTCGAGTTCTTCCGTCGACATATAGCAGTGGTAGGCCATGCCTTGGTCAAGCATCTGCCTAAGCACTTCGCGATAGCGGTCCATGCGTTGCATTTGATAGATCGGACCTTCGTCGTAGTCGAGGCCGAGCCATTCCATGCCTTCAAGGATCGCGTCGACGGACGCGTCGGTCGATCGCTCCAGGTCTGTGTCCTCGATGCGCAACACGAAAACGCCCTTCATCTTGCGCGCGAACGCCCACGGATAAAGCGCGGAGCGAATGTTGCCGAGGTGGATGAAGCCTGTGGGGCTGGGAGCGAAACGGGTACGGACTTGGGTCATGTGCGGTGTGCTCGATAGCTCAAATGCGTTTGCCGGCACGGGAGGAGCCCGGCAAGCGATATATCGGGGACCGGCTTCGGCGCGTCTGATGGACGAACTTGGCGAGCGGTCAAAACGAGTGTGAATTATACCCGCCGGGCGCTTTTGCCCTGCTTTCGGGGGTCATCATGTTTTATCATGTGCGCCGTTAGTGAATGGCTTAACCATTCGGCCAGCAAGCGGCTATTACCCCGGTCATCCCCAGCTAACCAGACCGCCTGGGCGACCTTCACCCGCCACGCCCCAAGCTCGTCCCCCG
Source organism: Caballeronia sp. LjRoot29 (assembly GCF_964252755.1). Lineage (NCBI taxonomy): Bacteria > Pseudomonadati > Pseudomonadota > Betaproteobacteria > Burkholderiales > Burkholderiaceae > Caballeronia > Caballeronia sp. LjRoot29. The sequence continues at coordinate 212,454 of NZ_CAXUPU020000008.1, forward strand.
TTGCATCGCAGGAGAATTCCTTGAAGATATCGCCACCCTCGCCACCCTCGCTTTCGTCGCTGCCTCAGTTGTCGCGGCGCGCGTTCGCTCTTGGCTGCGCATCGGCCGTGCTCACGGCCTGCACCACGACGACGAGTTCCACCACCGCGCTCAATCCAGCCGTGACTCCCGTGCCGCCCACGTCGCCAGTACCGGGCGCCAGCACGCCCCAGCGGACCGTGCGGATCGGCCTTGCACTGGGCGGCGGCGCGGCGCGCGGGTTTGCGCATATCGGTGTCATCAAGGCGCTCGAAGCGCGCAACTTGAAGGTGGATCTGCTGAGCGGCACGAGCGCGGGCTCGGTGATCGCGGCGTTATCGGCGTCGGGAATGACCGGCATTGCCATTAACAAGCTCGCGCTGACCATGGACGAAGCGTCGATCAGCGATTGGGCAATGCCATTTCGCACACGCGGTTTCCTGCAGGGCGTCGCGCTGCAGAATTACCTGAACAAGACCCTCGACAATCGGCCGATCGAGAAGATGGCGAAGCCGCTCGGCATTGTCGCGACGGACCTGAAGACCGGACAGCCCATCTTGTTCCAGCGGGGGAACACCGGCATTGCGGTGCGCGCGTCGTGCAGCGTGCCGTCCATCTTCGAACCGGTGAAGATCGGCGGTCATGAGTACGTGGATGGCGGCCTGGTGAGCCCGGTGCCGGCAGCGTTCGCGCGCAAGATGGGCGCGGATTTTGTCATCGCGGTGGATATTTCAGCGCGCCCGGAGACGGCATTGACGCAGAGTTCCTTCGATGTCCTGATGCAGACTTTCACGATCATGGGTCAGACCATCAAGGCGTACGAACTCGATAAATACGCCGACTTCGTCATCCGCCCGAACTTGGCCGCCATGAGCGGCAGTGACTTCGGCCAACGCAACGCGGCCATCCTTGCCGGTGAGGAAGCGGTCGCGAAGATCTGGCCGGAATTGCAGCGGCAAATGGCGGCGAAAGGCGCTACCGTTTGAATGACACGGTAGCGCCTTTCGACTTGTAGAACCAAGAGGCTTAGCGCAATGCCTTGACGCTTGCCGCCGTTACGTCGCCCGGCTGCCCACCCCAACTCGAGCGCAGGTAGTTGGCCAGATTCGCGAGTTCATCGTCGCTGAGCGTGGTGGCGAATCCCGGCATGGCCTGCATGTGTTCCGTTCCCGCGAAGTCGGCGGCTTCCACGCCATCGAGCATCGCAACAAGCAGGTTATGTGGATTGGCCTGACGCAGCGTGGAGCTTCCTTGCATCGATACCGCCACGTGAGGCTTGCCCTCCCCGCCAAGCCCGTGACACCCCGCGCACACAGCGACATAGCTCTTCCGGCCGGCTGCCGCTTGCGCGGCATCGGCTGCGCCCGGTTGAACCCGCGCGGGAGGAAGCGGCGCATCGCCGAGCATATAGGTCGACAACGCGCGCAGGTCACCCTGGTTCAGGTACTGAGTGCTCAGCATCACGACCGGATGCATCTCACCGAACGCAGGACCCTGGCGGCTGATTCCCGTGGCGAAGAATGTCTGCAAATCAGCGCCGTTCCAGCCTCGCGCGGCAAGTCCCGCGGGGGTGATATCCGGCGGCTGGACACGGCCAAGCGTTGACCCTTGCAACGTCTTCGCGCCGTTCATCTGCCCGAACGCACCACGCGGCGTGTGGCATTCGGCACAGTGACCCAGCGCATTGGCGAGATATCGTCCGCGGTTCCAGTCAGCCGAAGTTCCCGCCGATGCATCCGGCAATGTGTCCTTGAGGAACAGCATGTTCCAGAACATCACGGCAATCCGCACGTTGAACGGAAACTTCAGATCGGGTTCCCGGTTCGGTACGGCGGCCGGTTTTTGCGCCATCAGATACGCATAGATAGCGTCGCTGTCGGCACGGGATATTGTCCGGTAAGACGTGTAAGGCATTGCCGGATAGAGTTGCTTGTCAGGCGCCACGCCGTCGTGCAAGGTCTTGTAGAACTGCGCCGCATTCCACTTGCCGATGCCGTGCTCGGAATCCGGCGTAATGTTCGTGCCGTAGAAGGTGCCGAACGGCGACCCGAGCCTCACGCCACCGGCAAACGGCGCGCCGCCGGGCATCGTGTGACAGGCCGCGCAGTCGGCCGCTTTCGCCAGATAACCACCGCGCACAATCTGCTCGGCGGCCGTTTCATGCGTGGGGGCTGCGGCAGTTACATCGGCACGATCGTTGCAAGCGGACAGCGCGCCGACGCATAGCGCAAGTGCGCCGAGGCGAAATGAAATTGCCCGGTTCATGCGGAATCCTTAACAAGTCCAGGTGTATTCAGAATCACGTCCCTGACCGCCTCGTAGTAGCGCACGTAGCCGGTGCAGCGGCAGATGTGGTCGTCGAGTGCTTTCGTAATCTCCTGTTCCACTGACGCCTTGGCAATCGGATCGCGCTTTAGCCGCTCGATCAGCACCGTCGCCGCATTGACGAACCCCGGCGTGCAATACCCGCACTGAAAACTGAAGTGTTCGAGGAATTTCTGCTGCACCGGCGAGAGTTCGACTACCTCGCCTTGCTCGTTGCGTTTGGCATGGCCTTCAATGGTCCGCACCTTTTTGCCGTCGAAGAAGTGGGCGCCCGTGATGCAAGTGCGCACCTCCTCGCTCGATCCGTCGGCCTTGTCGAGAATCACCACGCACGCGTGGCAGACGCCCTGCCCGCAGCCAAGCCGCGAGCCGGTCAAGCCCACGTACTCGTGCAGGAAATCGATCATCATGAGGCCGTCGGGGGTCTGGATCGGACCCATGGCAGCACCGTTGATCGTCAGCGAAATGGGCTTCATCTGGATCAGGGGCTGGTTCATGATCGGTGTCGGAGTGGGGTGGGCAGCAGTCATGCAAGCGCCTCCTGAATGTTTTGAGGTTTCACCGGCAAGTCGTTGAACCGATGCCCAATGGCGTGCGCAATCCCGTTGACGATGGCGCCGACGACCGGAATCATCACCACCTCTGCAATGCCCTTCGGGGGGTCGGTCTCGGACAAGGGCGGCAGCACTTCACCGGTCTGGGCCCAGACGGCGACATCGCTTGCACGCGGCAGGCGATAACGGTTGAAGTTCCAGGTGCCGTTGCCGGGACCCTCTTCGTAGAGCGGCAGATATTCATGCAGCGCATGACCAATGCCCATTGCGAGGCCGCCTTGCAACTGGCCTGAGACCAGTTGCGGCGAAAGCATGTTGCCGCACTCCATGATCGAGTGATGCGAGAGCAGGCTGACCTGACCGCTGGCTTCGTTCACCGCGAGTTCGACGAGCGTGCCGACTGCGCTGTAGTAGGTCACCGCGGCGTTGTTGCGGCTAACCGGCGCAATGAACACACGCTTGCGATCGAGGGCGCGGTAAGCAGGCTGGGCCGGTGCAGCGTTGGCCTTGTCCGGATCGGCCTTGCCCGCGCCGTGAAGCAGCGACAAGCCGTCGATAGGCAGACGCTCGGTCACGCCACCGATACTGAATTCCGCTTCGCTCCACTGCCATCGATTGAACACATGCACAACCGCGCCCGTGACGAGCGCGAGGTCATGCGCTTTGCGCGCGAGTTGTTCGAGCGGCAACGGCTCGAGACCGGCGGCTGTCAGCTTGCCCTCCACCCAGCGCGCATCTTCACGACGCACGACGAGCGGCGCAGCCTGACCGCCGCCTATGCCGCTACTCCATATCGCCATCGCCGCCGGCCATAGACCGTGCGTGAAAACCACGCGTGCCGCTTCGTGCGTGCTATGCGTGAAATAGAAAGCTGAATTAGTCGCGCTCGACGGCGATATCACCCCCGGCGACCAGCGTGGATTTGCCGACAGCTTGTCCTGCTCGCCCTGCGACATCATGTAGGGATCGCCACTTGTCACGACCGGCAACTCGGGCCAGTCGATAATCGCCATGCGCACCTCGGCGGCCGGCTTGCCGACCCACTTCGCGCAGGCGATTGCTTGCGACGTCGACACGCCAGTGCCAATCTCCGCGCCCGAATGATGCATCGTGATCTTGCCGTCGGCGGCGATCTCAACCTTGGCAAACGACGACTCCGCGCCCGTGCCAAAGTCTTTCTGCACGCAGGCGAAACCCACGCCGTAGCGATTGCCGGGATGCGCGAGTTCAAACTCCGCTTTCTTCTGCGCACGCCCGGTCCACAGCGGATGAACCTTGGCTTTCTGCAGGACTTCATCGACACGAATCGCGCCGCCGGGAATCGCGCCCTGGGTATTCTTCATGCCCGAGCGCAACGCGTTTTTCAGCCGCAAATCGATAGCATCGAGCCCAAGCTGCGTTGCGATTTCATCGATCAGCATCTCGGTTGCGGCCATGGTCTGAAGCGTGCCGTAACCACGCGCGGAACCGGCGTCGATCGCGCGGGACGCGATCGCGACGCCCGTCAAGTCGCTCTTCGGGAAGTAGTAGATCGACTGCGCGGCGGATGCGCCCACCATGGCCACCGATGGCGAGAAATTGCAGCGCCCGCCGCCATCGACTTCGAACTCCGCCTTGAACGATTGCAGGAGGCTGGTTTTCTTGTCGATTGCAATCCGATAATGCATCTTCGATGAATGGCGTTTTATCGATGTCTGGAATTGCTCATAGCGATCAAATGCAAGACGCACCGGACGGCCGTCGCCATACATGGCCGCGATCAATCCGTAGAACGGAACCGTGAAGTGATCCTTCGATCCGTAGCCGACGGTCGAGACCGGATGCAGGAACAGGTTCTTCACCGGAAAGCGACTCTTCGCCGCCATGCCCGCCGCGCTTTCGGCGACTTCATGCGGGCCTTGCGTCGGCACGACCATATGCAGCGATTGCGTCGCCGCGTCGTACCAGCAGTTCGTGTTGTCGGGTTCGAGCGCGGCGGTATCGATGGATTGCGTACTGTAGTTGCGCTCCAGCACAAGCCAGTCCGCCGGCGGATGATCGAGTTCGCCCTGCATGCTTTGCGCATGGAACATGCCCTGCTCGTCCAGCTTGCCGTCCAGGCGCCCCGCCGCCCACACGGGCTCGTGCTTGCGCATCGCGCTCGGGAACAGCATGGAGTCCTTCATGCTTGAGAACGTATCCTCGTCATAGGCTGTCGGTCCCCCCACGCGCACGAAGCGGAACGTGCCCCACGGATCGCGTTCGAGCGGGCCGGTCTTCTCGCCATAGCGGATGATTTCATCGCGGAACTGGAGCCTGTCCTTGGCGAACCGGAAGCGTGCGAAATCGTGATAGATCAGCATGGCAACAGCCTGGCCGAGATACGCCGGCGTCTTTCCCGGCGGCAGCAGCATGTCGTCGCCGTAAAAGGCGGGAAAAGCGAGACCGTCGCGGGCAAGCTCCGCTGCCGTGATGATCCGGTCGGGTTGAAGTTCGTCGCCAAGCAAGCTGAGGTCGAAACCCTCGTACAACCTGTCGGCTTGCGTCGTACGCAAAATGAACGCGTGCGATTGCTGGTTCGGCCAGTGCGGCATGTCGGCTGCGCGAACGTCTCTCGCGAATACCTTCGAACCGGTAACCTTCGCGATGCCGTCAATACGAAACTTCGCGCTGCCGGTTGCTGTATCCCACTGAATCGGCGTCAGGACTTTTTCTTCAAATAACGCAGCGAACGCGCGACTGCCGAGCGGCGCAATAATGACGGTCAGTCCCGCGATTGCACTCACCTTCAAAAAACCACGACGCGATCGGTCGAGTTCTCTCATGGTCCTCTCCTTGAATGATCGGCTGAGAGCCTCAAGCCAAGCTGCTTCGGGTTTCGGTTTCGGTTTTTATTTTGCATTCCGAAATGATTACTCTGTTCATGTAACGACTTGATCCGGTGTGCGGTAGCGATGAGATATCGGAGTATCTCGGATCGTAATCGCACTTCAGGTTCTTCAAGGTGCAAGGATTTGCACCAGCCTGTTTCAACGTTTGGCTGGCTATTTCAAGCTTTATCTGGTGCCGGGTTCCTGTCGCTGCGGAGCGCTAAGCGCTACCCGGGAAACGGGGCCGATTGTACGTGCGAAGCTTGCCCGCAAGCAGCGATCGGCATGTCAAGTTTTGTGCTTGGCGGCCGTTGGCGTGGAGAGTGAAAACACGTTGTGGTTCACGGCATGTGACGCCGGCAATGTCACTCGGAAACGTCCGAATATGCGCAGCGTTTGATCGGGTCTTTCAGTGCAATACGCAGTCGATTGCCTGAATAAAAGCAACGACGCGGCGAACGCTGGTCCCCGTCATACACATATTCCCTGCGGAA